>JAODBJ010000028.1 GCA_025463905.1 Actinomycetes bacterium | reverse complement strand
GCCGTCGGCTTCCGTTCGGGACGATACGTGGGGATCGCGCTCACACCTTCCGGAAAGGGCTACTGGTTGGCAACGAGCGACGGCAACATCCTTGGTTTTGGCGACGCGCACTTCTACGGCTCGACGGCGGGATTCTCGCTCGGGTCCGACGTTGTCGACATCGCCGCGACCCGCACCGGACACGGCTACTACCTCGTGACCTCGAGCGGTGGGGTGCTCGCGTTCGGGGACGCGCGCTACCACGGGTCGGCCGCGAAACTTTCGTTGCACGCGCCGATCGTGTCCGTCGTGCCGACGCAAACGGGCAGGGGTTACTTCCTGCTCGCGGCCGACGGCGGCGTATTCACCTACGGCGACGCGACATTCCACGGATCGGCGGGTGCACTGCACCTCGGCGCACCACTCGTCGACATGGCGACCACCACCAGCGGGAACGGCTACACGCTGGTCGGCGCCGACGGTGGCGTGTTCACCTACGGCGATGCCAGCTTCTTCGGGTCCGCCGCGACGTTGCCGCTCCGCGCACCCATCGTCTCGATATCTCTGCGCTGACCTGGCGGTCGGCTCCCCCTCTGCGCTGCGTCAGGCGAGGGGATCGGCGAAGGGGCTGTTGCCGATCGTCGGGTCTCCGAAGGGGTCGGCCTCGACCCTTGTCTCGACGATGAGTTCTTCGATGCCGAGTTCGGCGGCGATGCCTTCGTAACCCGTTACTTCGAGCCGGTCGGCGAGTTCGGGACCGCCGGACTGCACGACGCGCCCCGCGAGCATCACGTGCACGCGGTCAGGGCGGAGTTCGGTGAGCAGGCGCGCGTAGTGCGTGATCGCCAGCACACCCAGGTTGTCCTCGTGAGTCATCGCTTCGACGCGTCGAGCGACATCGCGCAACGCGTCGACATCGAGGCCCGAGTCGATCTCGTCGAGCACCGCAAACTTCGGTTGCAGCACCGCGAGCTGGAGCGTTTCGGCCCGCTTCTTCTCGCCGCCCGAGAACTCGTCGTTCACGCCGCGTTCCAACAACGCGACGGGCACACCGAGTCGTTGCCCTTCTTGGGCAACATGCGCTGGCACATCTTCAACCGGCGCGTGACGCGCCTGTCGCGCGGCGGCGAGCATGTCGTCGAGGCGAACGCCCGGGACCTCGACCGGGTACTGCATCGCGAGGAACAAACCCTTCGCGGCCCGCTGCCACGTCGGCAGCCCGAGCAGTTCTTCACCGTCGATGGTCACCGAGCCGCCGGTCACCTCATAGTCGGAGCGGCCCATCAAGGCGTGCGCCAACGTCGACTTACCCGAGCCGTTCGGACCCATCAGCGCGTGCACTTCACCCGAGCGCACCTCGAGGTTCACACCGCGCAAGATGGGGTGCCCGTCGACGCTCACCCGTAGGTCTTCGATCTTGAACACACTCATGATTCGGGAATCACCACATTCACGTCGCTGCCGTCAACCCGTACCTCGTATACGGGTACCGGCCTCGTCGCCGGAAGTGTCTGCGGGTCACCGGTGATCAGCGAGAAGGTGGACCCGTGCTTGGGGCACTCGATCTCGCGCTCTTCCTCCCAGACTTCGCCCTCGGACAATGAGTAGTCCTCGTGCGAACAGCGGTCGGCGATGGCGTAGAAGTCGTCGCCGATACGAACGACAGCAATGCGATGGCCGTCGACGTCGAAGCGGCGAGCACTACCCGGCTTCACGTCGTCGACCGAACAGACGCGCACCGCCGTCACTGCGCGGCACCCCGGCGGTGTTCGAGTTTGTCGACCACGGCCGAGCGGAGGCGGCGGGTCAGCGACGTGAGCGGCAGGCGGGCGAACACATCGTCGAAGAAGCCGAGCACGATCAGGCGTTCCGCCTCTTCGGGCGGTACGCCGCGGCTCTCGAGGTAGTAACGCTGATCATCGTCGATCGGACCGACCGCCGACGCATGCGAGCAGCGCACGTCGTTGGCTTCGATCTCGAGGTTCGGGATCGACTCCGCGCCGGCACCTTCGGTGAGCACGAGGTTGCGGTTGGTCTGCGTCGCCTGGGACTTCTGCGCCGGCTTCCGCAGGTGCACGAGACCGGAGTACACCGAGTGCGCTTCGTCCTCGACCGCGCCTTTGAACAACAGGTCGCTGCGCGTGTGCGGCGCGGCGTGATCCTGCAGCGTGCGGAAGTCGAGCATCTGCGTGCCGTCACCGAAGTACACGGCGAGTTGGTAGCTCTCGGCACCTTCGCCGGCCAGTACCGCTTCGCTGCGCAACCGCGCGTACGCGCCCCCGAGCGCAACCGCCGAGGTGTGCAGGGTCGCGTCGCGTCCGATGAGTGCGCGCTGCAATCCGATGTGCCAGGTGCGGGGACCGTGTTCCTGAATCGACAGGTAACGAACGGAAGCGCCGTCGCCCACCAGCAGTTCGACCACGCCGTCGACGAGGTGGTCGGTGTTGGGAGAGCCGAACCGGTCGAGCACCGTCACTTCCGATGCTTCGCCTGCAACCACGAGCGTGTGCGGGAAACTGGCTTCCTGGTCGCCTTCGGTCCAGTGCAACACGACGATCGGCGCTTCGACGACCACGCCGGCCGGCACCGAAACGAACGCGCCGCCGGCAAGGAAGGCGTCGTGCAACACGGTGAATGCATCTTCCGACTGCGACGACGCGCGCCCGAGCGCTTCACGAATCTGGTCGTCGTCGCAGGTCGCGATGTCGCAGAGACGCACGCCCTTCGCTTCGAGCCCAGGGTCGAGTTCGCAGTGCACGACGCGGCCGTCGCGCACAACGACCATCCCGGCGCGCTCGCCTGCTTCAGCGGCCCAGGGCCCACCGCCGGGCGCGGTTTCGCCGCCGACGGGCCCGAGTTCTTCGGCGCTCATCGGTCGGTAGTGGTCGATGTCGAACTGGTCGATGCGGCTGTAACGCCAGATCTCCTCGTGCGACGTCGGCCATGCGATCGACGCAAGCCGTTCCGCCGCCGCGACCCGTCGCTCAACCAGCCAGTCCGGCCCACCCAACGATCGCGCCGCCTCAGTAGTGAATGCAGTCATACAACGCCATGCAAGATGCGGTGAGCGAAGCGAACTCGCCAGCAAGCGAACGTCCGCGACGACGGAGGAGGAGCAGTGAGCGAGCGAGACAACAGGGATCTGGCGCAACCGCGAGACGACTCGAGAAGCGGTCGCGACGACGGAGGAGGAGCAGTGAGCGAGCGAGACAACATTCGCTAGCCGACGGCGCCTTCCATGTTGAGCTCGATCAGGCGCGACAGCTCCACTGCGTATTCCATCGGGAGCGTCTTGGTGATCGGTTCGATGAAGCCGTTCACGATCATCGCGGTGGCTTGCTGCTCGGAGAGCCCACGGCTCATGAGGTAGAAGACCTGGTCGTCGCCGACCTTCGAGACGGTGGCTTCGTGCCCGATGCGAGCGTCCTTCTCCTCTACCTCCATGTAGGGGTAGGTGTCGGAGCGTGACTCGTCGTCGAGGATGAGCGCATCGCAGCGCACGTGGCTCTTCACCTTGTACGCGCCGGGTTCGACTTTCACCAAGCCGCGGTAGGTGGTGCGGCCGCCGTCCTTGCTGATCGACTTCGAATCGATGATCGAGGTCGTCTCGGGCGCGGCGTGCGTCATCTTGGCGCCCGCGTCCTGGTGCTGTCCCGCACCGGCGTACGCGACCGACAACACTTCGCCGTGCGCCTTCGGACCGGTCATCACCACGGCCGGGTACTTCATCGTGAGCTTCGAGCCGAGGTTGCCGTCGATCCACTCGACGGTCGCTTCGGTTTCCGCGCGCGCTCGCTTGGTCACGAGGTTGTAGACGTTCGGTGACCAGTTCTGAATCGTCGTGTAGCGGATGCGCGCACCCGGCTTGGCGATCAGTTCCACTACGGCCGAGTGCAGCGAGTCGGTCGTGTACACAGGCGCCGAGCAACCCTCGACGTAGTGCACCGATGCACCCTCGTCGGCGATGATCAGCGTGCGCTCGAACTGGCCCGAGTTCTCCGCGTTGATACGGAAGTAGGCCTGCAGTGGCATGTCGACGTGCACGCCGGGCGGCACGTAGACGAACGAGCCACCTGACCACACCGCGGAGTTCAGCGCCGCGAACTTGTTGTCGCCGGGCGGGATCACGGTGGCGAAGTACTTCTTCACGAGCTCCGGGTGGTCGCGCAACGCGGAGTCCATGTCGGTGAAGATGATCCCGCGACGCTCGAGGTCCTCGCGGTTCTTGTGGTAGACGACTTCGCTCTCGTATTGAGCGGTGACGCCCGCGAGGAACTTGCGCTCGGCTTCAGGGATGCCGAGACGCTCGTAGGTGGTCTTCATCTCCTCCGGCAGCATGTCCCAGTCGGAGACCTGCTTGTCGATGGGCTTCAGGTAGTAATAGATGTCGTCGAAGTCGATGGTCGGCATGTTCTTCGCGAACCAGTCGAGCATGGGCTTGCGCTCGAAGCGCTTGAGCGCGTTCACCCGGAACTTCGTCATCCATTCCGGCTCGGACTTGTGGTGCGAGATCTCGCGAACGACGTCCTCGTTCACGCCCTTCTTGGGCGCGTAGACGTACGACTCGGTGTCGTGCCAGCCGAGCTTGTACTTGCCCAGATCGATGCCCGAAACCGCCATCGGAATCCGTCCTCTCGTCCACCGGGAATTCTTCGGGGCCGCTCAGAGGGCACCCGCAACCCGGAACCGGAACTCCGGGGGAATTTCCACTACGTAGATAGTAACAATAGCCCGTCGCGGCCCGACAATTCCCGGCCGGCGCAGGAATCGTCAGGCGCCGGCGGTCGTGGTGGTGGCCCGCGGAGCCGTCGTGGTGGTCGTCGTGCCCGGTCGCGTCGTGGAGGGAGTGGACGTACTGGTGGTCGAACCGCTCGACCCGGCCGCCGTGAGGGTGTTTTGGGCCTGGGTGATCAGTTTTTCCATCGCGGTGATGTGGTCCTGGTAGCCGCCCAGGTCCTTCTTGTTCAGCGCTTGGATGGCGAGGTTGTATTCGTTTTGGGCCCTGGTGAGGAGGCTCGCCACACTCGACGGTGTGACGGGCCCACCCGGGGTGGGCGGCGGCGTGGTGTTGCCGGTGGTGCCGGTGTGGAACAGGAAATTGAGACCGTCCTGAATGCTGGTGGCGAGCACCGCGCTCTCGCCGTAGGTCATGGCAACCCGCCGGAAGCGCGGGTACGACCCCCCGCCGGTGCCTTCCACCCAGAAGGGGCGCACGTACACGACGGAGTCCTTGATCGGCAGAAGCTGCACCTCGCCGCGGTCGACCTTCGATCCGCGCTGATCGAGGAGAGACAACTGTTTGCTGATCGCGGGGTCGGATTCGATGAGCGTCGCGGCTCGTGACGGTGACGGCACTTGGATCGTGTCGGGTGTGTTGTAGGCCATCAGCTGCCCGTAGTGCCCGGGATCGCTGCGCGCGGCAAGGAACGCGGTGAGCTGGTTGTCTTTGCCGCGCGGCACGAACGAGCGCGTCAGGACGAACTCCTGACCGGTCTGACCCGGCAGCTGCATCATTTGGTACAGCGGTGTGATCGGTGTCGTGCCCGCGTTCAGTGTGCTGTTGCGCCCACCGTTGTTGCCGCCGACCGCCGTCGTGGACACCGTGGACACCGCGCCCGTCGTCGATGGTTCCGAGGCGATGTCCCAGAGGTCGGCTTTGCCGTAGAACTGCCGCGAGTTCGTCATGTGGTACAGCGTGTATTGCTCGGTCTGCGCGCTGAACAGGTCTTCCGGGTAGCGGAAGTGCGCTTGCAGTTGTTCCGGCACCTGCGACTTGTCGGTGAACAACTGCGGGAACGCCTTCTCGTACGCCTTCACGATCGGGTCATTGGTGTCGATTACGTAGAACTTGATCGTGCCGTCGTACGCGTCGACCGTGGCCTTCACCGAATTGCGCACGTAGTTGAAGTTGGTGTCGAGGCCGCTTCCGGACGTCAACGACTGCGGGTGAATGCTTTGCGAGTACGGGTAGTTGTTGGTGGTGGTGTACGCGTCGACCACCCATACGACGCGACCATCGACCACGACGGAGTACGGGTCCGCGTCGAAACGGAGGAACGGCGCGGCGGTGCGCACGCGGTCGAGAATGTTGCGGTTGTAGATGACGCGCGAATCGTGCGTGAGCTGCCCCGACACGAAGAGGTTCCAGCTCCCGAACCGCAACGCGAGCGCGGCCTTGCGGACGAAGCTCGACGCCCGCACGCCGCCTTTGCCGTTGTACCGGACACGGGCGCCCGTGGGCTCGATCTCCTGCGCTTTGGTGTGCACCACTGCGAAGCTGCCCGTGTCTTCGCCGTAGTAGATGTCGGGAACGTTGAGCTTCAACGACGCCTCGCCCGTCGGCGGGATGTCTTTCAGGAGGAAGCTCGGGTTGTCGACCTGCACCGAATTGCCGGCCGAGATGACCGCGCCATACCCGTGCGTGTACACGAGATGGGTGTTCGTCCACGTCCGGCTCGGCAGTTGCGTGGAATCGAGTTCGCGTGCCGCGATCAACGCGGGCACGGAGTCGACTCCCGACTTGTAGCGATCGACGTCGACGTCGGTGAACGTGAGGTAGGTCTTGAACGGCTGGATGGCCGTGTAGACCGCGTTGAGCACCTTCGGGTCCCACAGGCGCGCGTTCTCGAACGTCGCGATGTTGTCGCGAACGTCGCTCGCGTCGAGGTTCTCCTGATAGTTGTAATTCTGCTCGTGGATCGCGTCGAGCTGGAACGCGGCGCGC
Source organism: Actinomycetes bacterium (assembly GCA_025463905.1). Lineage (GTDB taxonomy): Bacteria > Actinomycetota > Acidimicrobiia > IMCC26256 > PALSA-610 > JAODBJ01. The sequence goes on along the minus strand of JAODBJ010000028.1, from coordinate 3,105 downwards.
GTGGCGGTGATGTTGCGCTGGATGTAGGGCGCTTCACGCGAGTACTCGTTCGGCTGTACCTGGAAGCGTTGGATGTACGCCGGATAGATCGTGCCGACGACGATCGAGATGAAGCCCCACAAACCCACCGCGATGATCGGGAACACCCAGCCGCGGCGGAAAATGTTCGCGATGAAGAGCACCGCCGCGGCGATCGAGATGATCATCAGCAGGTTGAGTGCCGGGAGCTGCGCCTTCACGTCGGTGTATCCGGCGCCGTCGACCACGCCGCGGTGCGAGAACAGCAGTTGGAAGCGAGCGAGGTAGTACTGCACCGTCTTGGTGAGCGCCATCAAGGCGAGGATCACCGACAGGTGCACTTTCACCTGCGGCGTGACCCGCTGGAACGGGCTCTGCAACCGGATGCCGCCGTTCACATAGTGGAACACGGCGGTGACGATCAGGATCACGAGGAACGCGGCGAACGCCCAGCCGATCGCGAACTGGAGGAACGGCAACCGGAACACGTAGAAGCTGATGTCGCGGTGGAACTGCGGGTCCTTCTGGTGGAAGCTCACCGAGTTCGAGAACAGGATCCAGTCGCGCCACTGCGCCGATACACCGCCGCCCATTACCACGGCGAAGAACAACGCCACACCGACTCGCAACCGCCCGGAGTACGGCGCGACGTAGGTGCGGTACTTCTCGATGATCTCGTCTTCGGTGCCCATCGCGCGACCGCGGGGCGCGACGCGATCAGCGACGTAGAGATTGACGAGCAGGACGACGAAGAAGAGCGCCGAGAAGATGACGGCAGGAACGATCTTCGCACCGAGCAGTGATCGCCACGGGCGACTGAACCCGACCTCGGCGAACCACAGGTAGTCGGTGTAGAAGCGCGCGATCCCCCGCATGCTCGTGATGAGCAACAGCAGCAGGATCGCCGCAACGATGAGCCACAAACGAGGCCCGAAGGAACGGCGCGGCACGTCCATGGTCGGCACACGCATCGGGCGGCATGCTAGAGGGCCGGTTGACGCGCGGAGCGGCGCGTCGAATCAGCGCTCAGACTTCGAGCGTGTCGACCGGCGCGAGCAGGCAACGACAACCAGGGTGTGCCGGCGGATGCGGCTGCCCGGTCGGGAAGTGTTCGCCCTTCGCAGTGGGCTCGAGCCCGTTATCGTCGCAGTCGGGGCAACGGCCTTCGACTGCCGGCACCCACGACAACAGAGTCCCGTCGGGTACCGCGTCGAACACCCCTCGCGACCACGCACCGGCGATCACGTCTTCGACCAGGTGTTCGAGCGACTGCAACTTCCACTCGCGATAGCGAGCGCCGATGCGTTCGATCACGAGCGAGGTGCTGTAGCCGTCGTTGGCGTCGTCGATCGCGACGGCAAGCCGTTCCCGCAGCGCCATCACGAGGTAGCGCACCGCTTCTTCCGAGAGATCGGGCGGCGCCGCCACGGCGTCGCTGCCTACCGCGTTGCGGCCGGCGCCGTATGCGGTGTCGAGGCCAGTGCGGATCACCCCGCCCCACGACTCGATCACGCTCTGGTCGGAGAGCAAGACCTGCTCCGAAGTGGGACGACCCTTGTGGCGGCGCAGCGCGTCGAGCAGAGCGTTCTGTTCATCCTGGGCGGCGCGTTTCGCCTGCTTCACCAGCGGCGCGATGAGCGGATCGATCACCTGGGCCTGCTTCGCCCTCCATTGCGCGCGCCCGTCGGGGACATCCGGCGCGGGTTCAGGTTCGGGTTCGACCTGCTCGGCCGCGACGTCGGCTTCCGCTTCCGCGGCGCCGGCCTGTGGTTCCGGCGTCAGTGAGATCGGTGAGGTGGCTTCGATGTCGTCGGGCGCGTGCACGTCAGTGGCTGCCACCCCTTCGGCGGCCCCGGACGCGACCGGCGCGCCGGCGCGGATCCGGGCGAACAGAGAATCGACGGCTGAGAGCGCGTGCGAGCCGGTGTCTTCGTCGGCCGCTTCTGCGGCCGGCGTCTCGGACGTGGCGGTGTCGACCACCTCGACTGGGTCGACCTCGACCTCGACCTCAACAGCAGCGGCGTCGGCCGCTTCGGCTTCGGCGACGGCCGGTTCAGGGGAATCGGGGGCGTCGGCGACAGCTGGTTCGCCGGCATCGGCGACGGCATCGGCGGCGGCAGGTTCGACGGCATCGGCGACGGTTTCAGCAGCGATCGCGGCCTCGACATCGGCGGTGTCGACCGACGGCATCGGCTTGCCGGCCGCGGCGCGAGCCTCGGCCTGCGCGAGCGCTTCCGTCGCTTCGAGGAATGTCCGTTTCACCGTGCGATAGGCATCGAGGAGGTGGTCGCGGCCGTTGCGAAGCTCTTCCAGTTGGGCCTGCAGCAGCCCGCGCCGGCGGCCGAGGTCGCCGAGCACGCGTTCGCGCAGCGCCTTCGCTTCCTCGACCATCTCGCGGCCCTGCGTGCGGGCGCCTTCCACGATTCCGTCGGCTTCGCTCTGGGCGCGGAGCCTCGCCTCCTCGGCAAGGCGGTCGGCCTCGTTGCGCAGGCTCGATACCCGTTCTTCGGCCTGTCGTTGGATCTCGTTCACGGCGTCTTCGGCTTCGCGCGTCCGCACCGCGAGGATCTCGGATGCCTCGTGACGCAGCCGCTGTGCCTCTTCCTGCGCCTCTTCCACCGCTCGCGCCGCGCGCTCTTCGCTCTTGCCGCGAATGTCCGCGGCGGCTTCGCGCGCACTGCGCAGCAGCCGGGACGTCTCTTCGCCCAGCGCGTCGAGTAATTCCTTCTCGTCGAGCGGCCGCGGCGCCGCCAGCCGGCTTTCGAGCTCGTCGACCGCGCTCAACAACTCGTGTTCGCGTTCGCGCACCCCGACCAGTTCGTCGGAGACGCGCTTGAGGAAGCTGCGTACCTCAGCCTCGGCATAACCACGGAACGACGTCGCAAACGCTCGGTTCGCGATGTCTTCCGGGGATAACCGCGGCATCGTCGAGATGGTGCGAGGACGTCGATCCTCAGCCATGACGAACTCCCGGGGGCCCGTTACGACGCGCCAGGGCGGCACGCGCGTCGTGCGCATCGTAGTAGCGCATCGCGTGTTGTCGCGCGACTGTCACGCGGCAGCGCGAACCGACGTGACCGGCGCGCC
>JAODBJ010000010.1 GCA_025463905.1 Actinomycetes bacterium | reverse complement strand
AGTACGCGATGCGTTGCCGCCAGTCGAGGCCGCTCGCGCGTCGCAGCGGTGATTCGGGCAGGCGGAACACGGCGAGGTTGCCGCGCGCCCAACGGTCGCGCTGTAGGAGGTAGCCGTCGAGGTCGACCGGCGCGAGGCCTTGCACGATCACCTGATTGTGGTAGCGGGTGCGCCAACCGCGCCGGTGCATCTTGACGGTGGTGTGGAAGTCCTCCGCGATCGTTTCGGTCGCGACCCCACCGACCTGTACAAGCGCTTCGCGACGCAGCACGGTCGCCGACCCGCACCAGAACGCCGCGTTATGACGGTCCTTGCCGGGGCAGACCACTTCGAAGAACAGGCTCTGCTCGTGACGTCCGGGCGAGTAGTGCTGAACGGAGTCTTGGTTGTAGAAGTCGTGCGGGGTCTGCACGAGCGCAACGAGCGGATCGTCGAAGTAGCCGACCGTCGTACTCAGCGCGTCGGGCAACGGCACGTGGTCCGCGTCGAGGAAGAAGATCAAGTCGCCGTCCGTCGCGCCGAGCGCGGCGTTGATGTTGCCCGCCTTGGCGTGGGAGTTGTCGGGCCGGGTCAGCCAATGCGCGCCCCAGCGCGCCGCGAGTTCGGCCATTTCTTCGCGCCGGCCGTCGTCGAGGAGGTACGTCTTGTGCGCGTAGTCAAGCGCCGCGCATCCCGCCAGCGTCGCCTCCACCACCTCGATCGGCTCGTTGTACGTGCACACGAACACGTCGACGCTTCGGCCCGGTCGGGCGACCGGCGGCCCCGAATTCTCCCAGCGCCAGCCCGCGATCGCGAGAAAGCCGAGCGAAACCCAGTTGTACCCCTCTACCAGCACCAGCGCGACGAACGCGACGGGGTTCGCGCCCCGCCACGACCAGCCGATGCGGTAGATGAGCCACAACGCGCCCCACAGGAGCCCGAGGGCAGCGACGACCCGGATGCACCGCGGGTGGCGTTCCCACCAGATGCCGATGGTCGTCTGCGGCGTACCGCCGACACCTACGACGTCGTCGCGGGGCGGCACCACAGCGTTCGACCCGCGCGCGCGGTCACGTACGTGGGTACTGCCGTGCGCGCTCACCTTGGGAAAGTCGACCAGTGGTCAACGGGCCTTGAGCGCGTCCTCCAACGTGTCGAAGACAGGGACGAGCTGGGCGAGGCCGGTGACGGCGAACGCCCGGTGCACGAGCGCGCCGGGAGGCAGTACCACCTGCAACGGCCGCATCGCACTCAGCCGTTCGAGCATGCCGAACCCCGTGCTGTCCATATAGGACACGCGGCCGAGGTCGATCACCATCGCCCCTGTGCCGCCGGCGCCATCAGCGAGGCGCGCCTCTATCTCGCCCACATTGGCGAGGTCGACGTCGCCGGCGAGGCGAGCGACGCTCACTTCGCCGCTTCGCGAAACGTCAAGCGAGAACGACGGGTTCATCGCTCATTCGGAGGTTGTACCGCAAGGTCACAGTCGTTCCGCCCGGCCCGAGTTCGATGGCGACATCATCCATCAACTCGCGCATGATTGCGATGCCGTTTCCGCGCGCGAACCGGTCTGGGTTGTCTTTCCATGCGCCGGCGTCGGAGACGCAACAGATCACGCCGTCGTCGGTGAGGCTCGCCTCCACCCGGAACAGCGCCCGTGTGCCGGCGGCGTACGCGTGCTCGACCGCGTTCGTGCATGCCTCCCCCACCGCGATGAGGATCGCCGCCTCCTCCGTCGTGGAAAGTTCGAGCGGCGCCAGCCATTCGCGCATCTGGGTGCGCACTCGACGGATGGCGTCGCGCTGCGCCTGCACTTTCATGAGGAACAGCCGACGTGACAGCACTGGCGTGCGCAGCACGAGCAGCGCGGCGTCGTCTTCTCGCTTCGAGCCTTCGAACGCGTCCCGCACTACTCGGTCGCACAGCAGTTCGAGCGGCAGATACCAGTGCTGCTCCAAGGCCGTGACGAGTCGGTCGATGCCGACGTCGAGTGGTTCACGACGACGTTCGACGAGCCCGTCGGAATAGAAGACGAGCAACGAACCCGCGGGGAGCTTGGTGGTTGCTCCCAGACGGGTTGGACGCGCGTCGTCGATCCCGAGTGGCCAGGTGAGCGCGCCGTCGAGGAGCCGCACGTGTCCTTCCGGATCGACGAGCAGCGGCGGCGGGTGACCCGCGCACAGGTACTCCACCCGCTCGTTGTTCACGTCGACGTACGCGAGCGCGACCGTCGTTCCGTGCGCGCCCGGAAGGTCGCGCGAGAACTCGTCGATGCAATCAAGGAGATCGGACGGCGAAACACATCGCGGCGCGCACGCACTCACGCCGCTGCGCAACTGCCCCATCGTCGTGGCGGCGTCAATCCCGCGGCCGACGACGTCGCCAACCGCTAACAGGATGCGCCCATCAGCGAGACGCTGCGTATTGAACCAGTCGCCGCCGACATGGAATCCCGTTTCGGCGGGCAGATACCGGAGCGTGTGACCCGCGCCGTCGACGAACATGGCTGGTCCGAGCAGGCTCTCCTGCAACTTCAACGCGGCGTCGTGCTCGCGTTCGCGCGTACGGGCCCGCGAAAACGCCGCGCCGATGTTGTCGGCAGTGAGCTCGAGCAGCGTGCGCTGGTGCTCGCCGAAGTCTTGCGGCGTGCGGTACCAAACCAGCAACACACCGAACGGCTCGTCGTCGGCGCGCAACGGCAGGAGCGCAAACCCTTCGGCACCTTGTTTCTCCCACCACGCCGCCCACGCGGGGTATTCGGCGCCGACGTCGTCGCGCCGCGGGTAAAAGCGCGGCCGGCGATCCCGCCACACGTCGGAGGCAGGGTTGGCGTCTTCCAACGACAGCGCCGTGAGATCCGCTTTGGCGAAGTACGCACTGGTGTGCTCGGCAACGAGACGAAGCCGCTCGCCGGGCTCGCGCACCCAGATCCGCACGATGTCCGCGCCGAGCAACGGCGCGGCTTGCTCGACCGCGGCGTTCGCGACGTCGTCCGCGCCGCGACGCTCAGCCAGCGACGCCGTCATTCGGTGCAGCTCCGCGAACGCGAGCTGTTCAAGAAAGTGCGTTTCTTCGCGCTCCGTCGATCCGCGCGCCCAGCGCCGCACCAGCAGCGCCGACGCGCCCGCGATTGCACTCGCAGCCAGTAGCGCAGCGATCGACAGCGACGCGTTACGGCGCAAGAGCGCGCGCTCGTGCGCGAGCCGCGATTGCACCAGCGCGGCGAAACGCGCCTGATCGGCGCGGAACGCCTCGAACAGCTGGCGTCCGGAACCCACGCTCACGAACGCCTGCGCGCCCTTGAAATCGCCGGCACGAGTTGCCGCGATCTCAAGTGTCGCCTGTTGGTTCCACGCGGCGAGGTCCTTGCGCGCGCGCTCGAGTGCAGCTCGCTCGTTCGGTTGAAGCTGGAGCCGTTGCAGCGCGGCGTACGCGGTACTGGCGTTGCGGTTACCCGTCACGTACGGATCGAGGAACCGCTCCTGGCGAGTGATCAGGTACCCGCGTTCACCGGTTTCCTGGTCGACGGCGGCACCGAGATAACGCTGCGCGAAGCTGTTGGCGGGCCCGAGTTGATGTTCGAGCGTCGTTGCGACGTGCAACACCCCGACGACGAAGGGCAAGACCGCGACCAGGATGATCGCGATCACGACGAAATACCCCGCGGTGAGGAGGGTGAGGCGTCGCTTCATCGATCCGCACCCGGGCCGCCCGTCATCGCGAGGCGAATGCTAGGTGCCGGAGCGGTGCCGAAGCCCGCCCGGCCCCACCTGCTCCTCAGCCCCCGGCCGGCTGGGTGAGGTCGAGGCTGCCGTTGTTGATGCTGAGTTGGCCGACGCCGGAGCCCGCGCACATGGAGGCGATTGCCGACTGGCTCTCGCTGACCGCCACATGCAGCGCGGCGCCGTCCCCGACGAACGAGCCGGTGGCGACGACGCCCGACGCGTCGATCGTGAGATGTCCGGAAGGGTCGAACGTACCGGTTCGCGAGAGGAACGGCAGGCCCGACTTCAGCAACTTCGGCGTCGCTTTCTTGACCTTCCAGGTTGTGCTCGTGTTCAGCGGCGTCGTCGACGTACCGGTGAGGGTTGCGCAGTCGTTGGCGCCGCCGGCCGGGATCTTGGCTTTCGACAGACCCGAAAATTTGCCCATGTTGATGTTCTGCGCGTCGCCCGTGCCGGTGCAGGTCGACAAGTTCAACTTGATCCGCATCACCTCGGTGCGCTCAGTGCCACCGTCCGCAAGCCGAGGCCCGAACGTGAGCGTGCCGGTGAGATTGATGCAATGCACGTTGCCCACGGCGGCAACGCCGGCGGCTGCGAACGCAGGTCCCGACAGCGCGGTGCCGCAGATGAACGTCGTCAACCCGAAGAGCGCGAGCGCGCGTTTCATCGAAGTCGCTAGATACACGAGTTGTCCCCCCAATGTGATCCTGCACGCTCCGTTGTGCAGGAACCGGGAGGTTAAGCCAGCGCGTGCACCGACACCAGTGATGAGACAACGACGATGCGATGCGATGCCGACGCGACACAACGACGAAGGCCGGGCATTCGCCCGGCCTTCGCCACTTCGTTGTGTTGTGTTATTGCGTTGTGTTCGTTCGCTCGATCAGGTGGTCGGGTCGATACCGAACGGTGTGATCGGGGCGAGGACTGCGTGCGTCACCGGGTCCGCAATCACGATGTAGCAGAGGCCACCCGGGTTGCAGGTACCGTCGCCGACGGCGCCGCTGACCAACGCGAGCGTCTTCTTGCCACTGCCCTTGGTGTTGCCAGTGAACACCCACGGGCCACCAGGCTGACCGAGGTTGGCCGGGCTCTGGTTGCAAGCCGCAGGGTCCGACGCGAGCACGTTGGGGCTGCACTCGACGATCGCGATGCCGTTGGCCTTGCTGTAGTTCGGGTTCAACGACAGATTGGTGTACTTGATGGTGACGGTCGCGCCAGTCGGCGAGCCCGCCGCCGAAGCCGGGACGATGTCCGGCGTGACTTTGACGCTGAGACCCGCCGCTGCACCGGCACCCGACGCGGCACTGAACAGCATGCTGCCTGCGAGACCGAGCATGGCACCGCCCGCGACGAGCGAGCGAATACGACTACGAATCATGTTCCCCCCAATGGGTTTGTCGACGAGATGACCACCCGCCGTGGCCCCCCGGTTTCTCGGCGTCGGCCGCCAAGGACCCGCAGTCTGCCGGTTGCGACCACTCGGCGCAAGGATGCATGACGCAGAGTCCGCCGATTCTCATTCGATGTCGTCGCTTTACGCGCGCGCGAAGCGGGGGCAGAGCCGAAGCCCTGCCCCCGCGTTTACTGCTATTCGCGGTGCTCAAGAAATGTTGAGTGAACCGCCGTTGGCAATGTTGATCTTCTTGAGGCCCTTCGAGGAGCTGCAAGCAGCGCCAAGGTCCGCTGCGGTTTGCGTCGTGGACGCGTTCCCGTTCGCGGTCTTGCCATTGAACGAGCCACTGTTCACCGGACCGGTAGTTGTAAACGTCGCGTGGCCGGTGCCGTCCACACCACCGGTGATGGTGGAGACGCTGGTCACCGACGGGTTGAGCTTCGCGGTGTGAGGATCGACTTTCCACTTCGCGGTGAGGTTGCCCGTCACCGCGGTGGGGCCGAGCAGGTTGCCGCAGTCGTTGCTGTTCGAGTGGAGCGTGCCGGAGATCTTGCCCGACGCCACGTTGGCGCCGTCGCCGGTGCCGCTATTGCAGGTGACGGTGATCTTGATCTTGATGGCTTCGGACGTTGCCGTCCCACCGCTCACCAGACCCGGATTGAAGCTCGCCTTACCGCCGGTAATGGTGCAACCTACGGTCCCCGTACCGTCGATGGGCGGGCTGGCCGCGAACGCGGGTCCCGACACCGCTGTCATTGCCACGAGGGTGGCAACACCCGTGGCGGCAAGCAAACGCTTCTTGAGGTTCAATTTTCCAGACTCCTTTGTCGCCTGTGCGCTACCAAGCGGGCGCGCCGTGCGCCCTTTGGACAAAGGAAGCGCGAGAGAACAGAGATCTCGCGAGCAACAAAGAACGTCCCCCAGTCTCGGCCCATCGCACTTCCCCCCAATGAGTCACCGGCCTCGGCTTGCTGAAAGCCGTTCGGCTAGTACCGGTGACCGCGGCGAGGTACCCCCACGAATCGGGACCGAAACAAGAAAACACTCCTAATGCAAAAAGGGGGCGGGGCCGAAGCCCCGCCCCCCAAATACATGATCCGTTGGCAGCAGTTAGCTAATGGTGAACGTACCGCCGTTGGCAATGGTGATCTTCTTGAGCCCACCATTACTGCCGCAGGACGCGCCCAACGCGGCGATGGTCTCTTGAGTCGTCGCGTTGGCCTGGTTCGTCTTGCCGTTGAAGGAACCGGCAGTCACCGGGCCACTCGTGGCGAAGCTTGCGTTACTCCCGCTCACACCACCCGTAATGGTGGTGATGCCGAGCGTCGAAGGATTGAGCTTCGGAGTGGCCGGGTGCACCTTCCACTTCGCCGTGAGGTTGCCCGTCACCGACGTCGGGCCGACAAGGCCACCGCAGTCGTTGCTGGTCGAGTGAAGCGTGCCGGACACCTTGCCCGACGCCACGTTGGCGCCGTCGAGCGTGCCACTGTTGCAGGTGACGCTGATCTTGATCTTGATGGCAACCGACGTCGCGGTCCCACCGTTCTTCAGCGCCGGATTGAAACTCGCCTTACCCGACGTGATCGTGCAGCTGGTGGTGCCTTGGCCGTTGATCGGGGCGGCCGCGAAGGCCGGGCCCGAGAACGCCGTCAGTGCCGCCAGCGTGGCAACGCCTGTCGCGGCAAAGAGCCGCTTCTTGAGATTCACCTAGATGTCTCCTTTGTCACCGATTGGTACCAATCGGGCGGACCGCACGCCCATGGACAAAGGAAGGCGCGAGAGGACAGGAAACCTCTGATGAAGCTCGGCCCGCCATCACTTCCCCCCAATGTGACCCGGCCCCGTCCCCACCGCCACAGTCCATTTCCTGGCGCCGAAGACCGGAGCGGTCGCGGCGGATAGTAACCGGCTATCTGACATCGGTGTCAACAATCGGGAGCATTGCAACCGTTCATCGGACGCGCTGTGGGGCGGGGCACGAAGCCCCGCCCCACTGAAATGCGTTACCTACTTCGTTGTCGCCGAAGCGGTCAGCTGGAGAGGTTCCCGCTGACGATCTTGAGCGACTTCAAGCCGCCGTTCGACCCGCACTTCGACACGATGTTGGCGATCGGGCCGACGTTGGCGGTCGCGCTCACGGCGTTGCCGTTGAACGAACCAGCAGTGTTCGAACCGGCCACGGTGAACGTGGCGTCCGAACCACTGACACCCGGCGTCGTGCTGGTGAACACAGTCGTCGACGGGTTGATCTTCGGCGTGGCCTTGTACTTGCTGGTCACGGTGAGCGGGTTGCTCGACGGCGACGTAAGGCTAGAACAGTCGTTGCTCGTGCCGTGCGACGAGCCCTTCGACTGGATCTTCGTGATGGTGGTGACGTTGCCGCCCGACGCCGAGCAGTTCGTCGCCGTCGTCTTGACCGTGATGGTCGTGCTAGTAGCGGTGCCACCATTCTTGTAGGCCGGGCTGAACTTGATCGAGCCGGTGAGGTGCGAACAGCTCGCATTGCCCGTGCCGTTGACCGGGGTTACCGCGAATGCGGGACCCGCCAACACCGACATGCCGGCGAGGGTTGCCACGCCCACGCCTGCAAGCAACTTCTTCTTGAGATTCACCTAGCAGTCTCCCTTGTCGCTGATTGGTACCAATCGGACGGACCGCACGTCCAGAGACAAAGGAAGGCGCGAAGAAAGACAACGAGGTACATCAGGACGCAAGAAACGTCTCACCACGTTCGGCCCGCCAACGCATTCCCCCCAAGTCGACCCGGCCCCGTCCCCACTGCCATATCCATTGCTGGCACCGAAGACCGGAGCGGTCGCAGCGGATTGAATCGCGCACTCCGCCCGCTGTCAACGATCAAACGTGAGGCTTTCGCGCGCGGAACGCACCTTCCGGACGCGTTGCCCGGTGTGATTGCTTGCCCCGTCTTCATCTTGCATTCTTCTCAGGCCCGCTCGGGGTCGCGTCGGGGACATCCCCGATTCCCGCGCCGCGCGCGTACTGCGACGATCACCGAGTGATCGAAGTCATCGGATTGACGAAGCGGTACGGATCGACAGTTGCAGTCGACGACCTGTCGTTCTCGGTACAGCCGGGATGCGTGACGGGATTCCTCGGACCCAACGGCGCCGGCAAGACCACGACCATGGGCATGATGCTCGGCCTCATGCGCCCGACCACGGGCCACGCGCTCGTGAACGGTGTGCCGTACGCGTCATTGCGTAGTCCGCTGCACACGGTCGGCGCGCTCCTCGACGCGCGCGCGGTGCACGGTGGACGGCGAGCGCGCGATCACCTGCGCTGGCTCGCACAAACGAACGGCATCGCGCGCCGGCGCGTCGACGACGTGCTCGGCGTCACCGGGCTTGAGGGCGTCGCGAATCGCCGGGTCGGCAAGTTCTCACTCGGTATGGCACAACGTCTCGGTATCGCGGTCGCGCTGCTCGGCGACCCGGCCGTGCTGATGTTCGACGAACCGGTGAACGGCCTCGATCCCGAAGGCATTCGCTGGATCCGAGGATTCCTGCAAGGCCTCGCGGCCGAGGGTCGCACGGTGCTCGTTTCGAGCCATTTGATGAGTGAAATGGCCCTCACCGCGGAACACCTCGTGGTGATCGGCCGCGGGCGCCTGATCGTCGACGCCAGTGTGAAAGACGTGATCGAGCGGGGCGATACGCGCACCGCACGCGTCCGGACACCGCAGACCGCGCAGCTGTGCGACCTGCTCGCCGGCCACGGCACGCCGGCGAATCCGCAACTCGAAGACGACGGCGCACTGCTGTTGCGCGGCATCGCGGCCGAAGCCGTCGGCGAGATGGCCGCGGCGCACGGCGTCGTGCTCCACGAGTTGATCGCGCTACGGCCGACGCTCGAAGAAGCGTTCATGGACCTCACCGAGACGAGCGTGGAGTTCGCACCCACCGTCTCGTCAACGCTCGAACAGGAGGCACAGTGACCGCAACGGTGGAGTTCCCCGCGGCGCGCGTGCGCGGCGCCGGGGTGACCACAACCGCGCCGGCGCAACGATTCCGTTGGATCGTCGCGTCGGAGTTCACCAAGCTGCGAACACTGCGATCGAACCTGATCGCGCTCTTCCTCACAGCGCTCGGCACCGTCGGCGTATCCGCGTTGGTTTGCGCGGAGACGGCGGCGCACTGGAAGTACATGCAGCCGTTCGAGCAAGCAGACACAGACCCTACGAACCTTGCGCTCAACGGTTGGTACCTCACGCAACTCGTCGTCGGTGTGGTGGCCGTACTGGTGATGACGTCCGAGTTCGGTAGCGGCATGGTGCGGACCACGTTTGCCGCTGCGCCTCGCCGCCACATGGTGCTCGCGGCGAAGCTGTTCGTGGTGGTCACAGCCGCGCTGGTGACGAGCGTCGCGTGTTCCGTCGCGGCCTTCCTGCTCGGTCAAGGGTTGCTGCACAGCACCGGTGTGGCGACGACGTTGGGGCAGCCCGGCGTTGCGCGGGCCGTGTTCGGCGCCGGGCTGTACGCAACCCTGATCGCGCTGCTCGGCCTGGGCCTCGGGGCCGTGGTGCGCAACACGGCCGGCGCCATCAGCGCGCTCTTCGGGGTGCTGTTCGTGCCACCGATCCTCGCCGAGGCGTTCCCGTCGTCGTGGCACAACACGATCCAGAACTACTCGCCCATGAACGCCGGCGCCGCGATCCTCAACGTGCACCAGACCAAAGGGCTCGGGCCGTGGGCAGGTCTGGGCGTGCTCACGATCTACGTCCTGATCGTGCTCGCCGCCGGCTTCGTCGTCACTC
>JAODBJ010000360.1 GCA_025463905.1 Actinomycetes bacterium | reverse complement strand
GTCGGATTCTGAGATCAAAAGGAGTGCGATCGCCGTACGAGCCGTCCTGGAAGTGCACCGCACGGCTCGCCGCCGGCGTACACCTCTTCTCCGTTCACGAAGGTGTGGAGGTATCCCTCGGCTCGCTGTAGGAGGCGCTTCCCACCGGCGGGCAGGTCGAAGGCCATATAGGGCGGGCGGAGGCGGAGGTTGGCATGGTCGACGACGTTCAGATCCGCCTTCATCCCGGGGGCAAGCACCCCACGGTCCAAGAGACCGACCGTCTCCGCGGTCGCGCGGCACTGTCGCTGGACGACCCACTCGAGCGGCAGCCCGGGTGACCGATCCCGGGCCCAGTACGCGAGGAGCGTGGTCGGGTAGCTGGCATCGCAGATGGTGCCGACATGGGCGCCGCCATCGGCGAGACCAGGCACCAGGTGGCGGTCGCCGAGCATCTCGCGCACGTCGCCGAGCGAACCGTCGACCCAATTGTGGAACGGGTAGTAGAGGAAGCCCTGTCCGCCATCGGCGAGCAGTAGGTCATAGGCGAGGTCCGCGGGGTCCCGCTGCTCCGCGCCGGCGCGAGCTTCGATGCTCCGCGCTGCCTCGGGCTCATAGTCGGGTGGATCCCCGAGTTCGAACATCCGATCGAAGCGGGTGAGCAGCCCGTGCTCACGCCCGCCAACCTCCGCGACGATCGCCCGCCGCCGGGCCGGATCGAGCAGAGCGGTGACCCGTTGGTCGAGCGTCAGCTGCGCGACCTCTTGGTAGGCCGCGGCGAGGGAGAAGGGTGTCAGGGTTGCCTGCAGCCCGAGCAGGACGCCGATGGCGCGGGCGCCGACCTGCCCCTTGATCGCCAGCCCGTCGTCGCATGCTTCCGAGATCAGGTCTCGCAGCTCCCGCCACGGCGCCCGGTGGTCCTCCGCCGCGACCGAGATCGAGAGCGGGCATCCCGACTCCGACACGATTCGCCGCATCGTCGCGAACTCGCGGGCAAGGTCGGTGAAGTCGGATACCACCTCGAACACGCCTCGGCCCCCCACGGCCCGCGCGATGCCGACCAGCTCGTCCTCCCCGGCCGTCAGCGTCGGTGTCGGCTCACCTCGGCTCGTCCGGTGATTGGTGGTACGCGAGGTGGTGAAGCCGAGCGCACCGGCGTCGATCGCTTCGCGGGCGATCCTCCCCATCTCGACGATGTCATCGGGCGTCGCGGCTTCACCCCGCGCGCCGCGTTCGCCCATCACGTACAGCCGGACGGCCCCATGGGGCACCTGGGCCGCCAGATCGATGTCGAACGAACGGCCCGCCAGGTGCTCGAGGTACTCGGGAAACGTCTCCCAATCCCAGGGGATGCCCTCGTGGAGCGCAGTACCGGGGATGTCTTCGACCCCCTCCATGAGCTCGATCAGCCGATCGCGTTCATCCGGACGGCACGGGGCGAAACCGACGCCGCAGTTGCCCATGACCGTCGTTGTGACACCGTGCCACGACGACGGGGCGAGCCGGTCGTCCCAGGTCGCCTGACCGTCGTAGTGCGAGTGGATGTCGACGAAGCCCGGGATGACCAACGCGCCGTCGGCGTCGATGCTCCGCGTCCCAGCGTCGTCCACGCGTCCGACGTACGCGATCCGCCCAGCGTTGATGGCCACGTCAGCTGTGCGCCCCGGGGCGCCAGTGCCGTCGACCACGCTGCCGCCCCTGATGACGAGGTCGAAGTCCGGCATCGTGCCCCTTCCGTTTCAACCCAGCGTCGGCGCCGGGCTGAACCCTAATAGGACCGCCGGACTTGCCGGTCTCGTAGATGAGCTCCGGAAGGCGCCCTTACCGAGCGCGTCAGTCGTGGCGCGTCACGACGACTTCGAGGTACTCGGAGGGCACGATCAGGGCTCCGCCGGAGTGGCGATTGGCGCCGTCAGCGAGGGCCATGAGCTGTTCGCGCAGCGACGCTTGGCCGTCTGCGTCGAGCGCGTCCCACGCTCGGACCATGGGCCCGTAGTACGCCTGAAAAGTGTCGAAGTAGTGCGCGGCCGAGCGGAAGCGGAAGTTGTACTCGCGACGCGAGACGGCGACGTGAGCGTGATGCCCGAAGAGTTCGCGGAGACGGTCCTCGGTTCCCCACGCGAGTGGCGACGGAACGCCGGCCGGTGGGGCGACGTGCGCGCCGACAATCTTGAACATCTGCCCGACGAAGCCGCTGGGTGTCCAGTTGGCGAGGCCGATGCGGCCGCCGGGCCGGCACACGCGGATCATTTCGGCCGCGGCGCGCTCGGGGTTCGGTGTGAACATCACGCCGAACGTGGACAGGACTGCATCGAATGACGCGTCGTCGAACGGCAGCGCCTCAGCGTCGGCAACGCGCGTCGTCAAGCGCAGACCGTCGGCATCGGCGCGGAGCCGGGCACGAGCGAGCAGCGCTTCCACGTAGTCGGTTGCGGTGACATCGCATCCGCGGCGCGCCGCTGCGAGCGATGCATTGCCGTTGCCGGCCGCGACGTCGAGCACTTGCCAACCGGCGGCGACGTCGACCGCTTCGCAGAGCATTTCGCCGACGATTTGCAGCGTGGCGCCGATCACGGCGTAGTTACCGCTGGCCCAGGTCGCCTGCTGCCGCTGCTTGATCGCCTCGAGGTTCTCGATGCTGAGGGTCTGGCTCATGGTTCCTCCTCGGTGAGGTCCCGATCGTCACCGATTTCGACCCGTGGGGCATCGGGTGAGCACCCCATTTGGCGACCGACTCGAAGCCGCGGGTGTGGGAAAAATGACCCATGCCGAGTCACCGTTCGGGTGCGCGCTCACCACCCGCGCGCCGACGCGGACAACGACGCTCCGGTCAAGCGGTGAGGGTGTACCGGATCGGGACGCTCTTGTGGCCGCCTACGAACGTGGTCTTCGCGGTCTGGGGCTCGCCGGCTAACTCGAGCGACTGGAGTCGCGGCACGAGCTGGCCGAACAGCGATCGGAGTTCCACGCGCGCGAGTTGCGCGCCGAGGCAGAAGTGGATGCCGTAGCCGAACGCGATGTGGCGGTCGGCGTTGTGACGGGTGACGTCGAAGCGCAGCGGGTTGTCGAACACCGCCGGGTCGAGGTTGCCGGCCAGGTACGACAGGTACAGCCAGTCGCCCTTGGCGATGTTGACGCCCGCGATCTCAGCGTCCACTTGCGCGGTCCGCATGAAGTGCCGGACGGGTGCCGTCCAGCGGATCATCTCGTCCACGGCGTTGGATAACAGGTCGGGATCGCTCTGAAGGAGCCGGAGCTGTTCGGGGTTTTCAGCCAGCGCGCGCAGCCCGCCGGCCATCGCCGCGGCGGTGGTGTCGTGGCCGGCGGTGGCGATGATGACGTAGTAGCCCATCTTCTCGAGGTCGGGCATCGGCGCGTCGTCGATCACGCCGTTGGCGATAAGTGTGGCGAGGTCGTCGGTGGGATGGGCCTGGCGGTCTCCGGTTAGGTCGGTGAAGTACTGGTAGAAGTCCATGACCACTTGGACCATCTCTTCAGACGACAGAACCTCGCGGCGCAGGTCGGGGTCCTCGGCGCCGAACAGCTCCTGGGTGAGCTTGATCATCCTCGGGTAGTCGGCCTCGGGCAGGCCGAGGATCGACAAGATCACCTGCAGGGGATACGCGATCGCGATGTCCTTGTAGAAGTCGGCTTCGCCGCCGAGCGCTTCGAGGCGGTCGACAGCTTGGCGGCTGAGCTCGTCGAGCCGGTCGGTCAGGCGGCGGATGCTGGCCGGCTTGAACCAGTCGTTCGTGAGCTTGCGGTACTTGCCGTGGTCCGGCTCGTCCATGTGAATGAGGGTGCGGATCTCGGCGCCGCCCCCGGCCCGAATCGAGAGCTGCTCGTCACTGCCGAGGATGGGGATCGGCCCGTTGGTGAACTCGTCCGGGCGCCGCTCGATGTCGAGCACCGCGTCATGACCGATCACCGCCCAGAACGGTTGGTAGCCGGGCTGCTCGATCCGATGGATCGGCCCACTTGTGTGAAGTTCGACGGCCTCGCGCCGCCACGCGTCAAGGTCGCCGTAGCGGTGCGCGTTGGTGAAGAGGTCGGTCATGGCAGGCCTCTCAATCGAAGGTGAGGGTCGCCCAGCCGGCTTCGAGTTCCGCCAGGTCGTGCGGCTCTACGAATTCGGTGGGCAGGTTGGGTCCCCATGTGTTGACGGAGTGCTCCAAGCTCATCGGCGTGCGGCCGCGATGTTCCCACTCGGTGTCGTCCGTGATGCGGTCGAGGTCCGAGTACAACTCGAGGAATGAGCCGGCCGGGTCGCGCAGGTACCAGTAGAAGTTGGAGCCGGCGAAGTGCCGGCCGAGACCCCACGCGTCGCGGCTCGGGTCGCGTCGGTAGAGCGCGGTTGCGGTGTAGCCGACGTGGTCGAGGTCGTCGCACTCCCATGAGTAGTGCTGCAGGATCGGTACGGGCGAGTGCACGAGTCCGATGTTGTGATGCTCGGTGGAGCAGCGCAGGAAATGGATGACCCCGTCGAACTCATCGCTCACCTTGCAGCCGATGCCGTCGACGAGCAGATCGCGCGTCGCGCGCAGGTCCGGCGTTCCGATGACGAGATGGCCGAGCCGGCGTGGAGGGCGCGGCGCGCCAAACACGGCAGGAGAGCGCTCGTTGATCCGCACGACTGCACCCGGGACGTTTGGTGTGACGAGAGCGACCGGCGGGGTAGCCGGTTCGGGTTCGGGTTCGGCGACCCGCACGGTGATCTGCACGCGTGATGCGGAATCGAGCACCGAGACGGACTCCGACTCGCGCATCGGGCACGCGCCCCGCGCTTCGAGTCGTTGTTGTACGGCGTCGAGGTCGCGGTCGTCGTGACATCCGATGTCGATCGCGATGAGTCGCCGGAACGGAGCTTCGTCGATGGTGACAGCCGCGCCGCCGTCCGAGCCGGTGTAGCCGGAAGTCGCGTCGCCGGTGAGGCCGAGCTCGGCGTAGTAGGCGTCGAGCGCGGCCGGGTCGGCGACCGCGGCGCGAAATCCGAGGAGGCGGTGCAAACTCATGTCGCGAGCGGCCCGGTGCCGGCAACGCACGGGTTGTGCAGTTCACCGATGATGTCCGCGCCCGAGACGATGGTCTCGCCCGGCGCGAGGTAGCGGCCGCGTGCCATGCCGACGCCCGACGGTGTTCCGGTGAAGATCAGATCACCCGGGTACAGCCGGCAGATCGACGACACGTACGCGACGAGCGTCGGGATCGAGAAGATCAGTTGGCTCGTGCGCGCCGCTTGCATCCGCTCACCCGCGACGTCGCACCACAGCGCGAGATCGTCCGGATCGGCGAACGCGTCGATCGACACGAGCGCAGGCCCGATCGGTCCGTAGTTCGCGAAGCTCTTGCCCAGACAGAACTGCGGTGGAACGCCGGTCAATTGCACCGCGCGGTCGGAGATGTCCTGCCCGAGCGTGAGCCCGGCGACGACACCCCACGCGTCATCGGTTGCAACGTGCGACGCGTCGTCGCCGATCACCGCGACGATCTCGACTTCCCAGTCGACCATGTCACCGGAGAGTGGAACGTCGGCGGTCGGACCTGCGATGCACGACGGGAACTTGGTGAAGGTGAGCGGCGCCGGCGGCAGTGGGGCGCCGCTCTCACCCGCATGGTCTTGGTAGTTGAGCCCGATGCCGAACACTTGGCGCGGCTGGGAGACCGGCGCGCCGAGTGCGGCATCGACGACGCGACCACCGCTGGGTTCCGACGCGCAGCGGCCGTACAGCGCGTGGAGCTCGCGGTGGCGCGCGACGGCCACGAGTGGATCGGCGAGCATTGTGTCACCGGAAAGTTCGGCGAGGTCGTACCACGAGCCGTCGTATTCGAACGCCGCGCGCTCGTTGATATTGACGAGTCGAAACATGAATGGCCGTCCCTACACAGCGTCGGTGTCGGCGTTCCACGGCAGCGAGGTGCTGGTCCAGTGGGTGAGCGACGGGTTGACGTCTGATTCGTTGTGCACGTGACGCGGTGGCGTCTCGAAGGTCGCATACGGACGCAGCCGCAGTACGACGCGACCCTCGTTCTTCGCGCCCTCCGCGACGAGCGGCCTTACCGATTCGTCGAGCGGTTTGCCGGCCATCACACCCGCGATCGTCATCATGAGATCGACCGTGCGTTCCTCGTCGGTGTCGATCTCCGCATGGCAATACACCTGCAGGTAGGTCGGCGGCCACTGCTCATCGAGCACGCACATCGAGACGTTCGGGTTGCGCGCGATCGCTCGCGCCTTCGCGCGTTCGCGCATCGTCGACACGAGGATCGTGTCGTCGGCGTCGAGCACGTAATAGACGATCGACATGGCGGGGCCATCGGCGACGCGGTTGTAACCGAAGATCGCGGTGCGATGGTCACGGACGAACGCTCGGCGTTCCTCTGGCGTCATGCCGACTCCTTTGTCGTGGCTCGGATCAACAAGTCGACAACAAGGTCTGCGTGCGCGGCGACGAACTCGCGTGCGAACGGATCGACACCCGTCAGCCGCTGACACTCCGGAGCCATCATGAACACGGTGGCACCGGCACCGATCAACAGGTAATACAGATGTTCGGGTGCGACCCGAGCGAGCTCACCACGCGCGGCGAGACGTTCGAACATCGCGACGGCGTTCTCGTACACCGGCCGCACGTGCGTTTCGACCAGCCACTCAAGACGACCGCCGGCCCGTTTGCTCTCCTGCGCGATGATCCGCTGCAGCTGTGGGTTCGCCGCGGAGAACTCAACGAAATGACGCACCATCAGCTTCGCGACGGTGACGTCGTCGACGCCGCGCAGACCGGAGAGCCGAAGCTCCATCGATGTGCGGTACCGCTCGAACAAATCGTCGACCGCGGCGCGCCACAATTCTTCCTTGCCGGCGAAGTGGTAGTTGAGCAACGGCTGGGTGACGCCCGCGAGTTCGGCAATAGCGCGGGTGGACGCGCCGTCGAAGCTGCGTTCCGAAAACAGCTCCAACGCGGCGTCGAGAATCGCGCGCCGGGTCTCGAGACCGGCCGGTCGGGATGCAACTGCGGACACGAACCAATCTTATCGTTCGATCAGACAAATGCAATGGGATTAATCGAACGATTAGCTTGGAACCTGTAGCAGTTATGCTACAGTCGTCGCATGACGGAGATCGCATCCCGTGACCTGCGTAACGACACCCGCCGAGTTCTTGCCCGCGTCGAAGCCGGCGAGCCGGTCACGATCACGGTGAACGGCCGCGCGGTCGCGATCCTGCAACCGCTGCGTGCGCGCCGCCGGTGGACGGGCCGCGAGCAGTTCCTTCGGCACCTCGCGCCGGCTGACCCTGAACTCACGCGCGAACTTGCGGAGCTGGGACCCGACACGACAGACGACCTCCCGCTCGCATGACCCGCGGCATCGCCGACACGAGCGTCTTTATCGCACGGGAGTCGGGTCGCATGCTCGACGTCAACGCGCTCCCCAACGAATTGGGTGTCTCGATCATCACGATCGGCGAGTTACGCGCGGGCGTGCTCGCCGCGGCCGACGTCGAAACGCGCGATCGTCGGCTCGCAACATTCTCCGCCGCGCAGGCCCTCGAGCCCATACCTATCGACACACCAGTCGCCGACGCATGGGCGCGCTTGCGAATTCTCCTGCGCGACGCAGGCCAGCGGATGCCCGTCAACGACTCATGGATCGCCGCAACCGCACTCTCGCTCGGCGCTGCGA
The DNA here is from genome assembly GCA_025463905.1 of Actinomycetes bacterium. Lineage (GTDB taxonomy): Bacteria > Actinomycetota > Acidimicrobiia > IMCC26256 > PALSA-610 > JAODBJ01. Next base: position 654 of record JAODBJ010000360.1, on the reverse strand, counting down.
TCGTCACCCAAGATGACGACTACGCCGCGGTGGCGGGACTCACGATCATCCGCGTTTAGCCGACGAGCCCACGTCGTTGTTTGCTGGGCGCGACCGCGAACAACGAGCAATCTCTAGCCAGGTGCGCCGAACCGGCGCTGCACGCGACCAATCGCGCTGCAGCGCAAAGCTCGTGACTTATATCGTCGCGAAGGAACTGCGTCGATTTCGGCAAATCGATCCGGCGATCGTGTTGCGCAGCGATCTCCCGGCCCCTACTCGCCGGCGAGCCGGGCCTTTGCGTCTAGCCAATCTTCGTCCACGTCCCGCAGTCTTCCGCGCTGAAGCCCAGGTCACCGGGTGCAACGTCGACCGTTTGTATGGACGTTGACACGTTGTTCGCGATGATCTCGTCGAGCGTTCCACCGAAGCCGCTGAGCCGCTCCCAGTAGCAGTCTTGAGAGGAATCGTTGTTGCGCCACCGCCCGGCGGCAATGTCGCGACCGACCTTGTACATGCCATCTCCGAATTCGCTCGTAGGCGACACCGTGAGTGGGTAGTTGTCCAGCGTCCACGTCCCGCAACCGTCGGTAGAGAATCCGGCGTCCGACTTCGCGACCGAAACGATCTGGCGCGTCGACGTGAAATTGTTCGCGATGATCTCGTCGAGCGTTC
>JAODBJ010000066.1 GCA_025463905.1 Actinomycetes bacterium | reverse complement strand
CGATAGGGGACAAATAATGTCTCCTATCGACGCACGCTCGTAACTGGGCAGAATGATGGTTCCGCACGAAGATGGGGTTCAGTCGCCGCGAGGCGCGCCGATGAAGGATGTGCTGTGAGTACGTCGCGTCACGATCCCGCTGCCGTCGTTGTAGGTGCCGGCCCCTACGGGCTGGCTGTCTCCGCGCACCTTCTCGGCCGAGGCCTTTCCATTCGCGTCTTCGGCGAACCGATGGACGCTTGGCGGCACAACATGCCGGTGGGAATGTTCCTGAAGTCGGAGCCGGCCGCGTCGAGCATTTCGGCGCCGCAGCCGGGCTACACGCTCGCCGACTATTGCGTGTCGATCGGTACGCGTCCGCTGCGCGAAGGCCAGCCGGTCCCGATTGACCTGTTCGTACGCTACGGCCGCTGGTTCCAGGAACGGCTCGTGCCGATCGAGCGTGAGCGAGTGACGCATGTCGTACGCGCCAACGGCGGGTTCGACGTCACCCTCGGTTCGGGCGAGGTCATCCACACGCCCACCGTCGTCATGGCGGCCGGCCACGTGCAATTCGCGCACATCCCGCCGGTGCTCGCCGCATTGGCGGAGGGCGACCCGCTGCCCACCGCACGCGTGTCGCACACCTGCCACCACGCGGACCTGTCGAAGTTCGCCGGCTCCGATGTCGCGGTGATCGGTGCCGGGCAGTCGGCGCTCGAGAGCGCGGCGCTCCTTTCCGAAGCCGGCGCGGGCGTGCACGTGATCGTGCGCGAAGACAAGGTGTACTGGGCCGGTCCCCTCACGGGCGACGAATCAAGCCTCCGCAGCCGCATCACGAAACCGCCGTCGGGGCTCGGCCCCGGCTGGTCGTTGTTTGCATCGGAGCGGGGCGCGGGCGCGGTGCGTTTTCTGCCCGCCCGTAGTCGTTTGTGGCTCGTACGCCACATCCTCGGCCCGGCCGGCGCGTGGTGGCTACGCGACCGGGTAGACGGCGTCGTCGATCTGCGGACGTCGCAATTCGTGGGTTCGGCGTCGCTCGAAGGCGACAAGGTGGTGCTCGAAACGGTCGGTGCGCAGGGCGCGCATGAACGACTCGTGGTCGACCACGTCCTCGCCGCGACGGGTTACCGGGTCGACGTGGATGCCATCGAGTTCTTGGATCGCGACTTGCGGGCGCGCGTCTCTCGCGTCGAAGGCTTCCCCGCGCTCGACGCATCGTTCGAGTCGTCGGTACCGGGACTCTTCTTCGCGGGCTTGTCGGCCGCGGCGACCTTCGGGCCTTTGCTTCGTTTCGTCTGCGGTACTGAGTTCGCCGCGCCGCGCGTCGCGCGCGGCGTCGCTGCTCGCGCCTGACGCTTCCGACGCCGCGGTCGCACCGCCGTCGCAAGCTTGCCGATGGCGGGACGCAGGAACCGCACGATCATCATGAAGAACGGTGCCAGGTCGTCGGAGGCGAACCACGCGCGCTCGGGACGCGGTCCGGCGTCGGCGCCGGCGGGTGCCGTCGCATTGCCCCGTCGGTACGCGACTTTCGCCGGCGCGTCGAGGTTCTCCACTTTGATGCCTCGGCCGTACACCGGTGCCGCGTTGGGCACGGCCCGTCCGGTGAGGTCGAGATGCATGGCGCGCAGCACGTCGATCCCGGCTTCGGTCTCGAACAACTTGAACTGGGCGCCAACGCGCGGGTTGAAGTCGACGAGTTTGTACTGGCCGTCGCGGCGATCGAAGCGCCAGTCGAGGTCCGCGACGCCGCGGTAGCCGATGTCGTGGCATAGCCGCGATGCCATCGCCTCGAGGTGGTCGTTGCGCAGCACCCGCGCGTACGTCGTGACGCCGGCGTGGGGTGGCCAGGACCGTAACTTCACACCCGTGAACGGCGCCAACGATTGCGAAGCCGCGTCGCAGTAGGTGTGGAAGATCCAATCTTCGGCATCGTCCCGGGGGATGTACTCCTGCATCATCACGGTGCTCGGGTCGTCGATCGTCTTGCCGACGGCGAGCAACTCCTCGTAGCTGTGCACCACCGTCGTGCCGGGCACCGCGCGGTGTTGCAGGCGCGTGAAGGGGTCGACGTTCTTCAGCACCAACGGGAACGTTGCGCGTTTCGCGAACGCGCGGATGTCTTTGCGCGACGACGGGAACATTGCGTTCGGTGTCGGGATGCCATGCGCGCGACACGCGTTGAACAGGCCCCGTTTGCTCGCGAGCCGGCGAGGCAAGTCGGAGGCGATATCGGGGTAGAGAAACCATTCACGCAGCACGTCGCCGTGCTCGGCGAGCAGTACCGCGGCTTCGTCGTCGCTCGGGATCGCGAGCACACCGCCACCGAGTTGTTTGCCGATGTCCGCCAGTTGTTCGAGGAGTTGTTCCTCAGGTTCGGCACCGGTGGTCGGCCACACGATTTTCGACGTGAGGTAGCGCGACACTGCGGCAGGAGTGAAGCGATCTTCGACGATTGCGTGCACGGGCACACCGGCCCGGCCGAGGGACCGGATTGCGCCCACTGTGCCGTGGTACACGGGGTAACGACCGACCCGGAGGAGCAGGACCGGTACCGAAGGGTCGAGCGCGGCCTGCGCGTGCGTTACGCCCGCTCGTGTGACGCGTACGGGTGCGGCCCGCGTTGTGTCGACACGCGCCGGCGCCGAGGCGAATCGGGGTCGCAACGCACCGATGATGCCGATCGCCGCCAACACTCCGACCACGCGCGCCGCGGTGAAGACGTGCATGTAGAGCAGGGACTCCGCCACCAGCGCGTCGAGCGCGAAGCTCGACGCGATCAGCAGCACAGCCGACATCATCGGCTCGTCGAGGTCGAGCGAACCTACGAGCGCAAAACCCGGGCAGGTCGCGAGGAACACACCAACGACGATGAACGCGATCGGCCACGTGCCATGCGAGGCCGCGAGGAGCCACGCCGACAGCGAGCAGACGAATACGAACCGCTTCATCGTCATGGCGTGAGTCCAGAGTTGGCGGTCGGACGATCGACGGTGAACACCGTGGCATTGCGGTCGTGGTACAGCACATGGAACTGATGCGACGCAAGCAGGGTGTGCTCGATGCGATCGAGCGAACCGCGCGGCATGAGCCCGGTCGCGTTCGCTTCGTTCTTCTGAGACTGGGTGATGATCAGGTAACCCTGCGCGTACCGTGTGTCGGCCAGCCACGAGTGCAGCACCGTGACCGGATCGCGCAATACCTGCTTGACCGACTGCGGCGGCTCATTCCCGATCGTCGTGTAGGTGAACCGCTCGACGTTCGCGAACTGGGTCGGGTAGCTCAACGTGCCGTCGACCAGCAGCGAGTTGCGAGGGGCATGGTCGAACACGATGCTCGCGGCCCGGACCTCGCCGGTCGTGAAGCGTGACCACGCTTCCTTACCGAGGTAGGCGAACAGGAAGCCACCAATGAGTACGCCGCTCACGGCGACCACCGCCACCGGTGTTCGCCACGACGTGATGGTCTGCTTCGTGGTGAAGAACCAGCCTGCCGCCATGAATGCCGCGAACGGCAACGCGAACAGGTACACCCGGAAGATGGCTTCGCCGCCGTACGAACCCCCCGCGAGGATCGCGGCCGGCGCGAAGCAGAGCAGCGCCACCTCGAGGTCGAAGTGGCCACGGCGGAAGCGCCGTAAGAACCCGGCTACTGCAAGCAACAGGATGCTCACGACGACGAGCCGGCCCATGTTGGCGACCAGCTGCTGCGATTTGCTGAGTGCGCCGAGATTGGCGAGGTTCGAGTTCACGTTCGACCCGAGTTGCCCGAAGCCCGACAGCATCGCCGAGAAGTTGCCGAACGTGTACGCCTGGGCCCCGGTGACGAGCCACCCGAACGTCACCACAATCATCGCGATTGCGGGCCAGCGCCGCTTCAGGACGCGGCACACCGAGAGACCCCACAGCACCGCAGTGAGCACCAACGGCGTGAGGGGATGGCTGGTGGCTATCGCGGCCATCAATGCAAGGAGGACAAACACCGTTGTGCGCTTTTGCGACGCGCTGAGGTCCGGCGCGAACGGCTCGTGCACTTCGGCGTCTTTGAAACGCAGCGCTCGCCGCAACCATTTCGGTGGCTCGGCGCGCCGCCGGTACCAGCGCAACACGATGGCGAGCACGACGAGGTAGAGGAAGAAGTCGAACGCCTGCGGAGCGAAGTAGTCCTGACCAACCCAGTTCGCGATGAGGAAGAACCAAACCGCGAGCGCGATGCGTCGGCGGTCGTCGGTGAGCCCGCGGAACACCACGACGAGCGCCGCCGCTTCGAGCAACTCGAACACCGGCGGTGCCCAACCGGCGAAGGGAAGCGCGCTCCGCAGTCCACCCGCCTCGGTGAGAGTGGTGGCGGCCGCGAAGAACCCGGGCCAGTCCTGATAGATCGGCAACACCGGTGTGCCCGGCACGAGCATGTGCCGGCGCTGCATCAAATCGATGATGCCGATGTGCTTCCACGCCCACGAGTAGCGCAACGTGCCGTACACGATTTCCGGTGTCGCGTGGACCAGCAGGACGAACACGGTCGCGTGCGCGAGGACCACTGGGATACGCGCGCCGCGGTGTATCGCGAACGCGACACCCAAGATCACCACCGCGATCGCGGCGAAGTACGTGGGCGGCATCGCGGAGATCAAGCCGAGCTCGCCGACCTTGTTCGCATCGACCTGCAAGATCGACACGACCCACAGCGCGACTGCCGAACCCAGCGTGATAAACGGCCACCACGCCGGGACGCTAAAGCGACGCGCACGCGTGGCCGGTGCAGGTTGCACGCCGTCGATTGCGCTTTCTCTCGGGTCGTCGATCTCGTGGTCGATCACCGACGCGACCGTCGCTTCGGCCGCCGTTTCGGCCCCCGTTTCGGCCGCGGTTTCGGCCGTCGCTTCGGAAGTCGTGTTCACAGCCGTCATGTCGCCGCCACCGCCGGGCGCGCCCAATGTGGTCGCAGCTCACCCGCGAGGAGGACGACGGCAACCGCCGACTGCACCACCAGCCACAGCACGCCGACGCCGGCGATCCCCATCATGTTGACCACCGGGGCCGCGAGCACGAGGACCGGCACGGTGGACGCAGCGGTCACCACCACCATTGCCGTCAACCGGCGTTGCACGCGAGCCGCGCTGACGAACGTGGCCGGAACAATTGCCGGAATGGTCGACAGCGCCAGCAGGCGGAGAAGGTTCGTCGCGTGCGACGCGTACTCGGCGCCGAAGATCTGCAGGAACCAAGGCGCCCCCACCACGAGCAGCAACGCGCCGGGAATCACGATGCGACCGGCGCCGACCAGCGTCGCTCGGGTGTGCTCCGCAAGCCGCGCCGGATCAGTCGCGCCTTCGGTGGTGAGCGACATACCCATGTTCCGGCTCACGAGATAGAGCGTGTAGGCGATCGTCCACGACAGATACACGTAGGCGCTCGCGCTGGCGCCGTCGGTGTTCAACACGAGGAGCGGCATCAAGCCAATCGTGGCGGTCCACAACAGCGCGGCGACGTAGTCGGCCAGGAGGAACCGGCTCACGTGGCGACGGTTGATCGGTTCCGGCGCGGCCACGGGTTGCGCCGCGTGATGCGGAAGCAGTTTGCGGAACACGACCCAGTTCACGGTGAGCACCACGAGAAGCAACGGCGCGGTCCACGAGAGGAAGATCCCCGTATGCGGAAACGCGCCGGCGAGCGCGACAAGCAGGACGATCTTCACGATGCCGAAGCCAGTGTTCTCAACCAGCACATAGGTCGCGCGACGTAGCCCCACGAGCACGGCGTCTTGGAGCACGAACACGATCCAGAACATCGTCGCGAGCACATACACGGCGAGGAGCAACGGACCGTGCAGCGTTTCCCGTAACCATGGCGACCAGATCCGCAGCCCGAACACGAAGACCGTGGCCGAGACCCCGCCGAGGCCGACCGCGATCGCGTAGGAGACCAACACCAGTCGGGCGCCGGCACGGCCGCTCACCGGGACGAACCGGTTGAGCACGTCGGTGAAGTTGAGACTCGAGAGGTTGGTGAGGACCATCATCGTCGTCACCAACGAGGCGTTGATGCCGACCTCGTGCGATGAGTACCGGTGCGCCGCAATCGCCCAGTAGAGCGCGCCCAGCCCGGCGGTCGAGAAGGTCGAGGCCACGAGCGCGTAGCCGTTGCGGTGCAGCGGCGAGCGCAGATGCGCGAGCAGGCGCTGCTGGCGCTCGCTGCGCGGCGTCACCACGTTGGTCACCGTATCGGTCGTCATCAGCGCTTATACGTGTCCTGCGGCGACGCGCGGGTCGCGTCGAGTCCGCGCGCGTCGAACCGCGCGCCACGCCTTCGTTTTGAGTCGCTCGTGTCGCGGAGCCCGCGACAAACCAGAAATGAGCGCGCCCAAATCGTGGGTAGTGGCATCGGCTGGGACCATGATGCGAGCAAGGGCAAAGAGATCGTCGCCCGGCCCGCTGAGTGCGTGCTTCACTCCGCACGCGCTCGTGAACCCGGCGAGGCGAACCATCTCCTTGATGGCGCGGCTGTGGTAGCCGTGCGGGTAGGCGAACGACTCGACCGGCGTGCCGAGGTGGTCTTCGATCAGGTTCTTGCTCCGCACGATCTCGATCTGCGCGCTGGCGCGGTCGAGCTCGTCGAGCGCGAAGTGATGGTGGGCGTGGGCGCCGATCTCGATGCCCGCCGCGGCAACGTCGGCGATCTGCGACCACGTGAGCATCGGTTGTTCGCCCTCGGGGCCGAGCCACGAGCTGGTTTCGCCCATGTACGCGCTCGACACGTAGAGCGTCGCGGTCATACCCGCCTCGGCCAGCGCGGGGGCGGCCGCCGTCGCGAAATCGGCGAAGCCGTCGTCGAACGTGATCACCGCGGTGCGCGGCGGCAACGACCACGCCGGCGCGCGCAAGCGTTGGGCGTACTCGCTGACGGTAAGGGTCGTGTACCCCTCGCTCGCGAGGAACGCCAGATGTTCTCGGAATCCGTCGGGAGTGATCGCCCAGTCGCGCATCAGCGGAGCCGGGTCGGTACACACGGAGTGGTAGACGAGGACGGGGACGGTGCGGCGCATCGTCACATTCCCCGCTCGCCGACGGCAGTAGCGACCGGCACCGGCTGGCGAACCGCTCCGACCGGCAACCGCTCGATGTGGCGCGTCGCGTAACGGCTCCACATGTACAACGCCGGTCCTGCGAGCATGCCGACCCGCTCGCGTACCACGAGCGCATGGGGATACGCGTCGGGGAGACGAGCGTTCTTTTCCGAGCCGCGGGCGAACGCGTACCAAACGCCGGCGGGAACGCGCGAGGCGATCTCGTACACGCGTCGAGGTCGGTTCACGACGGTCTTGGTGAGGTAAGCGGTGAGGCCCGCGCCGTAGCCGAAGGCTTGGCGCATGAGGCCGTCTTCGTCGCGACGGTGCGCGTGGAACACGACCGCCGCCGGTTCGTACACCAGCGCGTGGCCGGACGAGACCACGTCGAAGAAGGCCGCGAGATCGTCGCCACCTCGCGCACGAGTGCCCGTACCGAGCGCGGGGTCGAACCCGCCCATCGAACGCAACACATCGGTACGGAACGCCATGTTCGCCCCGGACCCGAACTTGCCGGCCGCGTACGGGAAGAGCGGATCGGTGACGCCCGCGCCGCCGAGCCGCCATAGGCGCCGCTCCAAACCCTTGTTGAAGCCGACCGATCGCTCGACCAACTCCTGTGCGGGGGTTTCGATCTCGAGCGGGAAGATCATGCCCGTGACACACCCGACGTCGGGAGCAATTCCGAAACCCGCGACGAGCTGCGACAGCCAGTCCTGGTCGACGACGACGTCGTCGTCGGTGAACGCGACGATCGGCGTGTGTACGTCAAGCAACGCTCGGTTGTGCGCGCACGCGAGGCCCGGAGTGTCTTCGCGCACGTAGCGCACACGCTGGCCCGGCCCGTACACGTCGCTGACAACGCGCTGCGTCGCGATCGAGTCGGGAGCGTTGTCGACGATCAGGACGTCGAAGTCCGGGTAGTCCGAGGCGAGGATCGAATCGACGCAACGCCGAAGCGCCTCCGGACGATCGCGTGTCGCGACCACCACCGTGACCGGCGGCAGCCCCGAGAACATCGACGACATGCTGAACAGGGCCCGCGCGTTGTCACCCGGGCTGCCGGGCGCCGAGGCGGGGAGCTCTTGGTTCACCACCGCTTCGCGGAGCCGCTGCTCGAGCCTCGTCGCGTCGAGGCCTTCGGGCGGGATCTCGATCTCGATCACGCCACGCGGCCGACCGCGGTCGCGAACAAGCACGATCGCACGCGAGTAGTACCCGCCGGTGTCGCCACGGTCGCCGGTGATCCCGCCGGGCATCACCATGTCGACCTGGGTCACGAGCGCCGGGCGGAAAGGTTGTTCTTCGGGAACTGGGAGCGCGCGATCAGTACGCGCGAGGGTCACCCGCGCGGCCGCGAAGCCGGCACCGGCCCAGGCAACTCCCGCGGCGCGAGCGGCGACTCGCGCCAACGCGCTGCGGCTGCGATCGGTGACGGCGACTCGCGCGTCGCGCAGGGCCGCCTGCGGGAGTGTGCGAGTCGTGTAGGAACGCTCACTGGAAAGGCCGTCGCGAGACCCTACGAGTCGCGACACCCGCGTCTTCGACGCGCCTTCAGCGAGACAACGGGCGCGGAAGTACGCAAACGTGGTGCGCTCCGCCCGCACGCGGTGGAACACGATGGCACTCGGCGTGTACCAGACGACCGACCCGGGGCGACGCTGCCGCACGCGGATGCAGAGTTCGGTTTCCTCGCAACCCGCGGGAAGCGCGGCGACGCGTCCGATGCGGTCGTCGAACCCGCCCAGCTCGGTGAACACCGATCGGCGGAACGACATGTTGGCGCCGATGACGTTGCGTACCGGGCCCTCACCGGGATGACCCGCGTACGTGCACCCGACGACCCAGTCGAATTCCGGCGGAAACCACGCCGGGCGCGCATCGTCCCAGCGCGGTACGACCCGACCGCCGACGGCAACCACCGACGGGCTCCGGTACGGCTCGCAGAGGTGCTCCAGCCAGTCGGCCACGGCGACGGCGTCGTCGTCGAGGAACGCGACGACGTCGCCGCGAGCGGCGGCAATGCCTGCGTTGCGCGCGCCTGAGAGACCGCGAGCGGCGTTGTTCTCGACGATGGTCACGTCGAGGAACGTCTCACGTACGCGCCGTAACAGTTCTGGCGCGTGGTCGACCGCCACGATCACCTCGTACGCGGGCACCGTCTGCATCCGCACGGACGAAATCGCCGCGGTGAGGTCGTCCCAGCGATCCTCGGTGTAGCAGCAGATGACGACCGAAACGCTTGGCCGAACGTTCATTTTGCCGCGCTCCGACTTCTGTGCCCTTGCACGTCGTCGCAGAACGGAGGAGTGCTCGGCCGCGCGCCGGGCAGGATCCCCACCGACGGGAGCCGGCTGGGCCTCGGGCTGAAGCGGTGCGCGATCCACTCGGTACCGATCGAGCGCAGCACGCGCGCGCCGTCTTGCACCGTGCGCAGATTGCTGACGCCGAAGCGACGCGGCGCTTCGAAGCTCGGCACTTCGGCGACCGTGAGGTCGGCCCGCAACGCGCGGATGTGAATGAGTGTCTCGACCTCGAAGCCGGTGTAATCACCGTCGAGGTACGGGAACACGTCGCGCCAGAAGGCCGTGTAGCCGTAACAGAGGTCGGAGTACCGCGCACCGAAGCCGACACGCACCAGGCGCGTCAGCACCCAGTTGCCCATCTTGCGGTGTCGCTCCATGTCGGCGGTGCCACCGCCTTGCACGAAGCGCGAGCCCACCGCGATGTCGGCACCGCCGAGCAACGCGCCGACGAACACCGGGATCTCACGCGGGTCGGTCGATCCGTCGGCGTCGAGCATCACGATGATGTGGCCCTGCGCGGCACGGAAGCCGGCGCGAAGCGCTGCGCCCTTGCCGCGCGTCGTTTCGAGCACGACCTTCACGTCGGGACGGCACCTTCGTGCAACCTCAACCGTGTCGTCGGTCGATAGGCCGTCGACGATGATGACTTCGTCGATCCAATCGGGTATTCGCGGCAGCACGTGCGGAAGGTTCTCCGCCTCGTTCAACGTCGGGATCACCACGGTGATCCGTGCCGTGCTGCGATCGAGTTGTTCCTCCGCGACGAGGTCAATCGTCGCGTCAGCCTGAGCGCCATCGACGCGACGCACGTACGCGTCGAGCCCCTCCGCGCCGAGTGCCATCCTGTGCTCCCAGCTGCGCTGGGCGCGTCAAACCACGCTTAGCGTGGTTGGCGCCGCCCCGCGCCTCTCTAGAAATCCGCCCTTAATGTGTCAAATCACCCTAACACGCCCCTGCGAGCGGTTCACCCCTTATGTAGGCCGTATTCGTCTCGATTCCCCAGATGGACTGAAACGTCTGCGCTCGGGACGGTCTACGCACGCGCGCTGAACCACGCGTCACGTGCAATCGACCCGAAGGCGCCGAGCGATGCCGGGCTCGTGTCGATCCGCCAGTCGTTCACGACTCCGTGCTCGAACTTCTGCTCGTCGAAGTACACGACGGCCTTGATGGCACGGTCCTTCTTCAACTCGTTCAAGGCGTCGTGAAACCACGTCGCCTTACGGTTCGGGTCGTTCGGATCTTCCTTCGAACCCCACTCCGTCAACGCGAGCGGTTTCCCCGGATGCGTCGCGGTCGCCCACTGGTACCACGGCCCCAACTCGTAGTTGAGGGAACGCCACGCGCCATCCGTGTAGAAGTTGTACGGGTCTGAAGCAATCCAATCAACCACGTCGTCACCCGGGTACAGGCTCTCCGCCAAAGCGGTCTGATGTGCTTCGGGCCGGAATGAGTACGCCGTGGTGGCCCAAACAAACGCCACGTTTTTCGTACCCTGCGCGCGGAACACGTCAACCACATGACGCCATGCGGCGACATATTCGGTCGCGGTTCCGCGCACACCGACTTGCGCTTCGGGCTCAGCTTCGAAAACAAAGAACGCGGGGCGCGCCAATGACTTGAAACCCTGCGCGATCGAAATTAAGTAAAGGTCTTCCTTGCCGGTGGCAATCGTCGACCACGGCACGACCGACCCGTCGTTGAAGTGGCACGCACACAGGCTCACCATCGGAATCTGACCGTGCGTCGCGGTCCAACGGTCTTCCGAACCCGGGATCGCCGCGCCCCAGTCGTAGTAATGGTGGACGATCGCGTAGTTGCGCCCGATTGCCCGCTCCGCCGCATTCATGTTCTGGCGCAGGTCCGTTGGCCGCCCCGGGCCCGGCCCGCGCCAGGCACCGAAGTACGCGCCCGTACGCGGCACCGGCGGTGTCGCCACCCGCGGCTTGGCCACCGACGTCGACGACGTCGTAGCCGAAGACGACATCGAGGACGACGTTGTCGGGGGCGAGGTTGTCGGGGACGACGACGACGATCGTGACGGAGCCGGTGATGCACTCGAGCACGCGGCGAGCAACGTCGCCGCACCAACGAGCGCGCCGAAGACAACGCGTGTACCGCGCAGAGACCGTCGCCTCACGTCGTGTATTGGAAGAGCCAGTAGTAGCCGCGAGTCTGCGAGATCGGCACGAGGTTCAGCTTCGTACGTTCCACGTGCTCGAAAAACGCGCGCAGCTCATGGTCGTATTCGGGCAACTCGTCGAAGTAGATGAGGTCGCCCGGGCGCAGATGCGGTTCCAGCCACTCGAGCACGGTCGCAGTACTCGAGTACAAGGTGCAGTCGATGTTCACGAACAGCTGATCGTGCACCGGCATCTCGAATTTCGCCAGCGATTCGTTGAACCATCCGACCTCGAACGACACGCGCGAGTCCGTGATCGCCGGCGGCGCGCCGACTGCGAATGTGCCCGGCGGATAGTCGGGGCGCCACTGCTCCGGCAGGCCCTCGAAGCTGTCGAAACCGACGAAACGGGCACCCGGCGCAGTGAGGTGCTCGAGCCACCAACGCAGCGACCACCCTTCCCACACGCCGAACTCCAGATAGAGCGGGTTCGGCGTCTGCAGTCGGTTCAACGCGTCGCGGTACGTGTCGGTCTTGTCGTGGTGGACCAACAACTGGCTGGGCGCCGGGTGCTGCGCCACCCAATTCCCGATGGCGAGGGCGCCGAGCACGTTGCGCGCGTCGTGCAGTCGGGCCGTACTGAGCCGGCCACCGGCCTTGATGAGTAATTGGCGCACCATTGCCCGCACATCTACTTGCATCGTGATCCTCGTTTCGAAGTTTCTTTCAGTGTCACGGTTGCGTACTTTGAACCGGCAACGTCAAGACATATGCAGCGCCGCGGGTCGCGGCGCCCTTGATCGTGAGCCACGGCGCGGTTGCGAGCACGGTTGAACCATCGGCCGACATCGCAACCGCGGTACCGAAGCGACCCTTCTCGGTGTTCGGCGCGTTGATCGCCGTCGTGGTCGGTTTGGCGGCGGCGTTCGACGCGGCGTTCGCGGAAGCGCGAGTCAAGCGCACCAGCTCGCCTGCTCCCTGGCCGTTGCTGCCGACGCCGTCGATGCCGATGAACAGCAACGAACCGTCGGCGCTCAGTGCAACCGAGGAGCCGTAATAACCGAAGTTCACCGGGAAGCTCGGCAGCAACGTCCGAGCCGTGTTGGCGGCCGCGGACCGCCAATCGGTCGTCGTCGTGTACACGTAGGTGGCACCCGCGCCGCCGGCCGCGCCGATGTTCAGGTCGGGTGCGGCGACGGCCGCGACCTTCCCGTCGTCGGAGAGCGCGACGTTCACGCCGTATTGGTCGCTCGTTCCATCGGTGTTCGGCTTGGGGTCCTCGAACAACGCGAGTTGCTCCGACTTCTTCCACCCGTCGGACGTACCGAACAGGTAGGTCCCGCCGTTGAAGTAGGTCTTCTGCGCGTCGAGGTGGCTGAGCTTCGTGACGGCCGCCGTCGAACCGTCGGCTGACAGCGCGACCCAACCGCCGAATTCGGCGTTCGGGTGCCCAACCTTGGGCGCCAGCTGGCGCACCTCCGCCCACGCGGTGCCGCGCTTTCGAAACACATACGCCGCGCCCTGCTTCTTGACGCCGCCACTCGTGTGGCCGGTTGCGCCCACCATGGCGGTGCTGCCGTCGCGCGAAAGCGCGACCGACCATCCGAACCCGTCGTACGCCGCGCTGTCGGCGCCGCGGATCGCGGCGACCTGCGACCACTTCCCGGCCACTTCGTGAAAGAAGTACGCGGCACCGATGTCGACGTTCGCACCGCGGTCGGTGTACGGCGCGCCGATCACGACATCGTGCCCGTCGCCCGACATCGCAACCGACCATCCGAACCCGGCGTAGGCCGAGGCGTCAGCCGGAACCAGTTGAGCGACCTGCGACCATTTCCCGGCCTTCGACGTGAACACGTACGCGGCCCCGGCGCCGGTCTTCCCCGCGTCGGCGTGAGCTGGCGCGCCGACGAGAGCCACCGTGCCGTCGGACGACAGCGCAGCCTCGCCCGGCGTCGCGTAGTAGTAGCTCTTCAAAGGTTTTTGGAACGTGTTGAACCACAGCGCGCCACCGAAGTTGTCGTTGGCAACACCATCGGCGGCCAGCAGTTGCACGGGCGGCGGGGCGGCGTTCGCGGCCCGGGTCGTCGGTGTCGTAGTGGAGTCGGCGCCCGAGAGACGGCCCGCACTCTTCGTCGCGCAACCGGCGACGCCGACCGCGAGCGCGACCGTGGTCGCGACGAAGATCGTCGCCCGCGAGCTTCGAATTTGCCGTCGTCCCACCGTGCGCCACCAAACGGACATAAGTACCCGAAGCGCCATATTCTACACCGCGGTCAACCTGGCGCCGCGCGGCGGCGCTTGATGATTCGATGCGACGTGCCTACCCAGCTCGTTTTGATCTCAGAAACACGCCGCTTTCCGGTCGGAACTGAGATCAAAACCAGTTAGCGGGCGGCCGCGACGCCCACGACATGGGGTGAGACCTGCGGCGCGCCGCTGCCGCGGAAGGGTGCGTCGCCGAATGCGAACACTCCCCCGTCGGCGCCCGCGAGCCAGTAGCCCCTCCCGCCTTCGGTGGACGACATGCCGACGATCGGTGCGTGTAAGCGAGTGTGGCTGAGCGATCCGTGCAAACGGGCATCGCCGAACGCGTACACGGTTCCGACCGTGCTCACGAGCCATACGCGATCACCGGAGGGGCCGGCGGCGAGCCCGACCACGGCCGCACCGGAAAGTCGGTCGGCGTCGATACGGCCATGTACGTGTGCACCGCCGAAGGCGAACAGCGCGCCGGCACGGTTCGCGAGCCAATAGCCCCCGCCGTCGGGCGCAGCCGCGATGCCGACAACCGGCGAACCGAGGCGAGCCGCCGACAACTGTCCGTACGACCGCGCAGTACCGAACGCGAAGACGCGTCCGTCGGACGCTGCCAGCCAGTAGCCGCGACTGTCGCGGGTTGGTGCGATGCCGACGATCCGCGCGTCGCTCCCACTGCGGCCCAGCGACCCGGCGAACCGCGCACTGCCGAACGCGAAGACGCCACCGTCGGCAGCGACGAGCCAGTAGCCGTTTCCGCCGGCCGCGGATGCCAGGCCGACAACCGGCGCGTCGAGGCGCAATGCGGCGAGCGAGCCGCGGAACCGCGCGTTGCCAAACGCGAAGACGCCGCCATCGGCGCCGGCGAGGCGGTATCCCGACGCGGGTGCGCGCACGTCGAAGCGGAAGAGGCGTGTCGCGCGCTGTGCGCCATGGTCGACGACCCGCAGCGCCACGGTCGACGTACCGGCGCGCCCGGGCGTGCCGCCGACCATGCCGGTTGCGGGGTTGAGCGTGAGACCACGCGGGAGCGCGCCGCCGGAAACGGACCACGTGAAGGGACGGGCGCCACCAGTGCGTGTCGGCGCGAAGCGGTACGGGCTGCCGACGCGCGCGCCGGTCGGCGACGCCATTGCGATCGTGGGCAGTGGAGCGATCGCGATCGACATCGCCTGCGACGCAATCCCGTCGTTCGCGTCCGTCATCTGCACGCCGAACGACACGACCTCGGCCGTCGTCGGTAGGCCACTGATCGACCCGGTACTGGCGTCGATCGCGAGCCCGAGCGGAAGGCGGCCGGTCACGATCGACCACACGCCCGGCCCGCTGCCGCCGGTCACGTTCAGCGGCTCGAGATACGAAACGGCTACTTCTCCGGCGTCGAGCGGTGGGTTGGCGAGCGCCGGCATGTCGTTCACCGTGAGGCTCAGGTTCGCGTCCGCGGTTGTGTCGTCGGCGTCGGTCGCTTCCACAGTGAACGTCCCCGCGCCGGTGAGCGTCGGCATGCCCGAGATGTGACCGGTTGCGGCCACGAGTTGGAGACCGTTTGGAAGCGCGCCGCTCGTAACGTTCCACGCGTACGGCGTCACACCACCGACCGCCTCGACAACCTCGTCGTACAGCGCGCCAATCGTCGCGTCGGCCAACGACGCGGTGGTCACCGACAAGGCAGGCGTCGTCACGTCGAACTCCACCGTGACGTCCGGCGCGGGGTTCCACACCGTGGTGTTGTCGGCGCCGCCGGCCTGATGGGCGGTAACCGAACACGCGCCTTGAGAGTCGAGCGTGAGTTGGTCGGCGGTCGCGCTGCACGCGCCCGATGCGGTGTAGGTGACGGTGAGACCCGAAGTCGCTATCGCGTCGAGCGTTATCGGTGAGTCGGTCAACGGGTGGTCGCCCGGGTCGTTGAACGCGATGGTCTGCGCGCTCGGCGGAAAGCCTCCGCGCACGGGGAACGTGTACCTACCGAGTTGGCCGCCGCTGCTGAGGGTGTGATTGACCAGACCGTTCGTGACGTTGCCGTCGATCAGGGTGCTCGGCTGGACTCGCGAACCGGGGAACTCGTAGGCGGTGCCGCTTGCAGCCGCGTAACCCACGGTGACCGCTTCGCTCGCGTCGTCGATCCAGTTGTAATTGAAGATTGTGTCGATAGCTCCGGCTTCAACGTCGGACCGATCGACGAGCAGAAGTTGCGCGCTGTACTTCGGCAGACCACGGTCGTAGTGCCCGACATTCACCCAGTTGGCGCAGAACGCGACGTGACCGTGGTAGTCGGCGATCGTGCCGTACGTCACGACCGACGTCGTCAGGTCGGTCGTGTCGAGGTCGGTGAAGAGTGGCGCGATCACCGGCTGATGGATGGATCCGAGCGCGACGCCGCTATACGCGAACCAATTCGCTTGCAGGTTCACGCCACCGTTGTTGTTCACCCAAAGGCTTGAGTAGTTCGTTCCGAACCAGTTGATCGTGAAGCCAAGGTTGTACGGACCCGCGCTCTCGTCGTCGTTGCGCGCGAGCGCGTGTTGTGTGCAGCCCGGATCGTCGACGACCGCTCCCGGTCCTACCGGTCCCGCGATCGTGGCCTGCGCAGCGCGTACGCCGAAGGGCGCCACCGCGATCGCGAGCACGACGACGAGCAGCGCCACGATGCCGCGCCCGACATGACGAAGGTGGGTCGACGCGAGATCCATGCGTTATCAACATCGGCGCGCGGCCCGCGCCGATGTTCACAACGGACTTACCAGGACTCTCCGTGCGCCATTCGCGCCGCCCCCAACTCCTTTTGATCTCAGAAAAGCCCCGAAAGCGGTCGCTTTTTGAGATCAAAACCAGTTCTTAGGCGGCGGCGCTGATGGTTATGTAGTTGTGGACGGCGGTGACGCCGGGCGCGGACCAGGCGGCTTTCTCGGCTTCGTGACGTTCCGCCCAGGAACGCACCGTTCCCCGCAGTGTCACCTCGCTGCCGTGTACCTCCACGTCGATGCGGTTCGCGTCGAGGATTGCTTCGCGCTTGAACGTGTCTTCGATCTTCTTCTTTATGTCGGTCGGTTCGACGTGAGGCTTCACCGTGACGAGGTTTGTCACGCCTCGCACGCCCGTCAGGTTGCGCACCGTCTTCTCGGCGGCGCGACGTTGGAAGTCCCACATGACTTCGCCCGTCAACGTGACCCAACCCTTCTCGACCTTTACCTTGACCTTGTCGGACGGCACCATGACGTTCCACTTCAGGGCGTCTGCTGCGGCCTTCGCGATGTCGGTGTCGCTGCGCTCCACCGCGCTCCGAACTTCGAGTTCGTTCGCGACGCCTCGCACACCCCGGACGCGCTCGGCGGTGCGTTCGGCCTTCCACTTCTCCGCGTACGACGACACCTCTCCGGTGAGCGTGACGATCCCGTCGACGACCGACACACCGATACGACTCGCGTCGATGCTCGGTTCCCACTCGAGTTCACGCTCGACGTCGGCGCGCAACTCGCTATCGGTTTTCACCCTCGATTCCGTTGTCATCATCGACCCTTTCCGTTCGCTCGAATGTGGCAATCATTGGGACCTCGGCACCACCAGCCACCCGAAGCCGGTGATGCCGAGCACTTTTTTGATCTGCGGGGACGGGTGACACACCTGCAATCGTCCACCGATTGCCTTTAGCGCCTCGTCGACGCGCGCGAACTCGCGCACGCCGGATGCGTCGAAGAAGTCGACGTGTTCGCAGTCGAGTACGACCCAGCGGGCACCTTCCGCCAGCTGCTCCTCAAATTCGTCGCGCAGCGCCGGCGCTGACAGGAGGTCGACTTCACCCCAGAGGACGGCCTCACGCCATGGGAGCAAGGGCGGCGCGGCACAGCGTTCGATCAAGAGATCACGTTCCAGCACATGCCGGGTGCGCGGCGTGCCGTCGTGCGCAGCGCCAAAGCCCTCCGGCATCGCGAAATCGCGTGGAGCGTCCACCGTCTTCACGTCGCGGTGTCTGCGTCAGGTCGGCGCACCATGAGTACCGGCGCGCTGCTCTCGTGCACGATGCTCGCCGTGGTGCTGCCGAAGACTGCACGCGCGAGACCGGTGCGAGCGCGTGTTCCGGCGGCAACGAGCGCGGCGGGATGGTCGCGCAGGTACGTGCGCACCCCAGAAACCGGACTAACCGGGTCGTAGACCGCTTCGGTCGCGAGTTCGTAGCCCTTCGCGCGATACGGGTCGACGATCCGCTCGAGGAAACCTTCGACGTCGTCGTCGGGCCCGAAGCGGCGACGGGGCGGGCCCGCGGTCATCGGCGGCGGAACGGGCTCCGCGACCGTGATAACCGTGACCGGTTCGGAGAGCCACGCCGAAAATTCCAACACGGCCGGGATGATCGCCGCGGATGCCTCGTGCTCGTCGAGGCACGCCACAATGCCGGTGCCCCAGCGTTCCTCCTCGAACGCCGGCCCGACGAGTACCACCGGTTCGGCTCGCCGGCGCACCACCTCGGTCGCAACCGAACCGACGAGCGCCGCGGTACGGCCGCGACCGTGGCTCGCCATGCACACGACCGCGTTGGGAAGGTCGCGCAACACGATGTCGACGGCGTCGGCCGGATCGGGATCGATGATCACGTCGCACTCGACCGTCAACCGGCGCGGCCGCGCGGCAAGAAGATGGACCCGGCGATGGTCCACTTCGTCTTCTTTCGCCACTGCGCTCAAAAGCAATATCGGCACGTCCGTGCGTTTCGCCCAGCGCGCGGCCACAGCCACCGCGCGCTCAGAGAAACGCGATTCGTCGAGTGGCACCACGATCGTGTCGATCGTTGGTGCCGCCTCCGCATTCATGCGGCCGCCGGCCGCATACCGGAGATGCCTTGCTCAGCTTGATGTTCAATTTGGCGAACCCGCAACGCGAGCGCCATCTCGAGAACCCCGAGGAACAGTGCGTACCAACCGATCAACCACGTGATAACGAGCGCGCCGGCGCCGGGCGTGATCACGAGAATTGCGCCGAACGCGATCGACAGCACGCCACCCAAGGCCACCAGCCACACGTTCGGCATCGCGCCGCGCAACTCGTACGCCGCCGCGATGCGCATGGCACCGGCCACGAATGCCCAGGCTGCGATGAGGAACAAGAGCGCGAGTGCCGTGATGCCGGGCCACACGAACGCGATGACACCGGCCGCAATCCCAGCCAGGCCTTCGACGATGTGCCAAGGTCGCCGTGCTCGCGCGCCAGGCGCGCTCCGCGCCGCGTCGACGAGCGTGAAGACACCGTCGACGAGCGCATACGCGCCGAACAGCACGACGAGTGCCCATAGCGTGATGCCCGGCCACACCAGCGTGAGGATCCCGAACGCGATCGCAGCGAGCGCCCTGAACGCCAATCCGCGCCAGGTACCGACGAAGAACATGAGCATCTCAAGAACCTCCTTCTGGGTCGTGGTGGGTCACCACAAGCTCGTCGTCGCGAACGTCGACGCGAATCTCGCCACCGTCGGGAACGTCACCGGCTATCAACGCGCGTCCGATGCGTGTCTCGACCTCGCGGGCGATGAACCGCCGCAGCGGACGCGCCCCGTAGATCGGATCGAATCCCTGCTTCGCGATGAAACGCCGTGCGGGTTCGGTCACCTGCAACGTGATACGCCGTTCTGCGAGCCGCGTGCGGAGCTCGTCGAACATGAGATCGACGATGCGTTCGATCTCGCCCTGCGTGAGCGACTTGAACAGCACGATGTCGTCGACGCGGTTGAGAAACTCGGGTCGGAAGTGGCGGCGCAGTTCACCCATGACGAGCGTGCGCGCCTCGGGTTTGAGATCGCCGCTCGGCGTCATGCCCTCGAGGAGGTACTCGGACCCGATGTTCGACGTCATGATGATCACGGTGTTGCGGAAGTCGACGGTGCGGCCTTGCGCGTCGGTGAGGCGGCCGTCGTCGAGCACTTGCAACAACGTGTTGAACACGTCGGCGTGGGCCTTTTCGATCTCGTCGAAAAGCACCACCGAGTAGGGCTTGCGCCGGACTGCTTCGGTGAGCTGTCCACCCTCCTCGTAACCGACATATCCGGGCGGTGCACCGACCAAGCGGCTCACCGTGTGCCGCTCCTGGTACTCGCTCATGTCGATGCGGACCATGTTCTCGTCGCTGTCGAACAACGCGGCAGCGAGTGTCTTCGCAAGCTCGGTTTTTCCGACACCGGTCGGGCCGAGGAACACGAACGAACCGATAGGCCGGCGCGGGTCCTTGATTCCGGAGCGGGCGCGGATGATCGCGTCGGCGACGAGTTGTACCGCTTCTTCCTGACCGATGATGCGTTCGTGCAGGATCTCGTCGAGGCGTAAGAGCTTCTCGCGCTCACCCTCTTGCAACCGGGACACGGGAATGCCGGTCCAGCGCGACACGATCAACGCGATTTCGTCTTCGTTCACGACTTCGCGCAGCAACGGGCGGCCGTGCTGCTTCGCTTGAAGTTGTTGCTCTTCCTGCTCGAGCCGTCGCTCCAAGTCGGGCAGCGTGCCGTGGCGCAGCTGCGCGGCACGATTCAAGTCGTACGCCCGCTCGGCGGCATCAGCTTCGAGGCGAACGTGTTCGATCTCTTCGCGGAGCTGCTGCACTTTCTTCAGCGCCTGCCGTTCCGATTCCCACTGCGCTCGGAGCGCGTCGGCGTCCGCCCGCGCGTCGGCGAGTTCCTTGCGCAGCTCTTCCAGCCGCCGCTTGTTCGCGGCGTCCGACTCTTGGGTGAGCGCGGCTTCTTCGATTTCCAACCGCGTCACTCGGCGGGTCAGTTCGTCGAGCTCAGCGGGCATCGAGTCGATCTCGGTACGCAGCATGGCGCACGCTTCGTCGACCAGGTCGATGGCCTTGTCGGGGAGAAACCGATCCGAGATGTAGCGGTGGCTCAACGTCACCGCGGCAACGAGTGCGCGGTCTTGGATCTTGACGCCGTGGAACACCTCGAGCCGCTCCCGCAGTCCGCGCAGGATCGAGATCGCGTCTTCCACCGACGGTTCGTCGACCACCACGGGCTGGAACCGACGTTCGAGTGCCGCGTCCTTCTCGATGTACTTGCGGTACTCGGTAAGGGTGGTCGCGCCGATCATGTGAAGTTCGCCGCGCGCGAGCATCGGCTTCAACATGTTCCCGGCGTCCATCGCACCTTCGGCCGCGCCGGCGCCCACAACCGTGTGCAACTCGTCGATGAAGAGGAGCACCCGCCCTTCGGCCGCGCGAACCTCGTTGAGCACGGCCTTGAGCCGCTCTTCGAACTCACCGCGGTACTTCGCACCCGCGATGAGTGCCCCCATGTCGAGCGCGAACACGGTCTTGTCGCGTAGCCCTTCGGGCACGTCTCCGCGCATGATCCGCTGCGCGAGACCTTCCACGATCGCCGTCTTGCCGACGCCCGGGTCGCCGATGAGCACCGGGTTGTTCTTCGTCTTGCGTGACAGGATCTGGATGACGCGCCGGATTTCGCCGTCGCGACCGATCACCGGGTCGAGTCGACCCGAACGCGCGTCGTCGACGAGGTCGCGTCCGTACTTCTCCAACGCCTCGTACGCGACCTCCGGCATGGCCGACGTGACCCGCTGATTGCCTCGAATCGCAGTAAGCGCCTTCAAGAACTGATCGCGTTCAAGACCCTCTTCGCTCAGACGGCGGCCGGCATCGGTGGACTTGCCCTCTTCGAGCAACGCGATCACGAGGTGTTCCACGGACACGTACTCGTCTTTGAGGCGCTGCGCCTCTTTCTCCGCCGTGTCGAACAATCGCGACAAGCGCTGCGTGACGTAGACCTGACCCGGCGCGGCACCGGGCCCGGTCGTACGCGGTCGGCGCTCGAGGTCCGCCTCGACGTTCTTGCGCAACCGGTCGGGGTCGGCTCCGGCTTGGGCCAGGAGTCGAGGCACCAATCCTTCCGGTTGCTCGAGGAGTGCGAGCAACAAGTGCTCGCCGTCGACCTCGGTGTGGCCGAAGCGCAGCGCCTTGGTCTGCGCGTCGTGCAGGGCTTCCTGCG
>JAODBJ010000325.1 GCA_025463905.1 Actinomycetes bacterium | reverse complement strand
CGAAGGCCCGAAAAATGGTGCCCTCGGCGATCCCGGCCGCTTCCGCGATCTGGCGGCTGGTGACGCGATCGCCGTGCTCGAGCAGCAAGGGCAGCGTCGCGGCGACGATCATCGACCGTCGCTCGTCCGGAGGCATCGCGGTCGCCCGCTTCGCCTTCGTCACTGCTGTCACCGGGGAGCTCACAGGGATCGAGAGTAGCGAGTGAGTCCTCACTCACACGAACGGAAGAGCCGGTCCGAGCGGGCCGCTCGTCGCCGGACGACGCCTAATGTCGTCCCGCGCTGAACCTTCTTGGGCGCCGGATCCCTATTGGGAGAGGTGATGGCGTTCCTGTTCGACGAGTTTTACGGCGCCGAGTACGAGTCGGTCCGGCGCGCCCTGGTCGTCGCGCTCGCCGACGATCGCCTCGCCGAGGACGCCGCGCAAGAAGCGTTCGCAGACGCGTTCGCGCACTGGCGACGCGTTGGCTCGATGGACCGCCCAGCGGGGTGGGTCTACATCGCGGCCGTCCGCTATGCCCGACGACGGCGCCCGATGTTGACCTCCAACGACGAGCCTGCAGCCGACCACGCTGACGCGGTCGTCGCCACTCACGACGTCGCCGCGCTACTAGCGGCGCTCCCACCACGCCAACGCCTCGCTGTCACCTTGCGGTACCTGGCCGACCTTCCGCTGGAAGGCGTCGCCGAAGCCATGGGATGCGCGCTGGGCACCGCGAAGTCCACCTTGCATGCGGCTCTTCGCCGAATGCGCGTGGACGCCACCGAAGCGGAGGTCGCAGTCGATGCGAACTGACGAACTGCAACGCGGCCTGCACGTCCTCGCAGCCGCGGCGCCTACCGGCCGCTCCGACGACGCGCTGGCGTCGATCGTCCGCGCCGGGCGCGGCCGCCGGCAGCGGCGTCGCTCCGCCCGCGTGGTAGTCGCCCTACTGCTCGTCAGCGCGGGCGTCGCGACGGCTGCTGCCGTCGACCGCCACGGCTCAACCACGAACATCGAGGCGGTCGCCGCGACGCAGCTTCGTACCGCGGCGGCTACGACATCGCGGGCCGGGACAGCGCGCCTCGACATCGCCATCCAGAGCAACGCCCAGGGCGACGTACAGCTTGCTGGATCGGTGGACTTCGAGCACGGGGTAGGTGAACTGACCGGCGCCGCCAGCACACCGGAGGGCGCCCACTCGACCGTGCTCCCGGCAAGGCCCGCTCTCCAGGTCCGCTGGCTAGATGGCGTCATCTACATCCGCATCGGGGCCGCTGGGTCCACATTTGGCACATGGACCCGCTACAATCCCGGACCACTTCCCGCCGGCACGGCGTCGGGCCCCGCGTTCGTCGCCCTGCCCAACGTGGCATCGCTCCTCCGAGCATTCGACGCGGTACCGAGCACCGCCGTGACGATCGGAAACGAACGTCTCGACGGCGTTCCTGTCGTCCACAAGCGCGTCACCAGCCAGTCGAAGCGAGTTACGGCGGCCCTCAGTCGCGCGCTGCTCGGCCCCCGAGACGGCACCGGACCGATCGTCCTCGACTATTGGGTCGATGGTCGACGCCACCTCGTCAAGGTCACGCTCAGCCAAAGCGAAGAAGTCCGCGGAGCGAGACATCCGTTCCGCGAGACGTTGCATTTCTCGCACTTCGGCGTCGGCGTCTCAGTCGATGCTCCGCCTGCGAACGACGTCACGCCGGGCGAGCTGACGACCCAACTGCCTGATCCGACCGGGCGCTGGAAACAAGGGGCGGCAGGCACGCGGAACGGTGTGTATTGGCAATTCGTACAGTCGCCGGCGACGAACGGCGGCGTTTGCAACGCGTTCGTCTTCGACCCAGCTTTGAACCCGAGCGGAGACGGTGACACGTCGTCCGGCGACGAACCGGCGAACTATTCGTGCGGCCCGCCAATGGACGTCTTCAAAGCGCTCGTCCCCATCGACGTCCTCGCCCAGGGTCACAGCGCAGCGGGCTACAACGTCCTCGCGGGCATCACGGCGGCAGACATTCGCGATCTACGCGTCGTCTGGAACGACGGCACCAACAGCGACATCCCCATCGGACCCCGGCACCTCTTCGTTTTCTTCTGGCGCGGAGAACGCCCTGAGGTCTCGCGCATTGTGGCGACGGAAGGCCACTCGACGCTCCGCTGCGCCCGGACCACGTTCTACTTGTGCGCGCGGTGATCTCGCAGACCGGTCACGAAGACGGCGCGTTGACTCTGTCTCGTTCAACCGTTCGCTGGCGTCGCGAAACGTACAACGTCAGACCGGCGGGGACGGCGGCGGACAGCGCACGGAGTGCTTGCTCGAGGCGGTATGCCCACACCCCGTCTCCCAAGCCGAACGTCAGGCTGGCGGTGTTCGTCGAGTTTGGTCCGGGGATGTGTACGTGCACGGTCAAGGCGTGCCAGATCGTGGCGACCGCGGCAACGACGACGAGGAGCGAAAGTGCTTCGGCGCCAGCACGAGTCAGCGTGGTCATCCGGTTGTCGGCGCGGCGATCGCCCGCACCAAGAATGACAACGGCCGCGAGCGCCACCAACGCCGGAATCGGACTCGAGACGTCGAGCGCGGCAAGGTAGAAGCCCTCCCGCGCCGAAAAGCCCCTCAGGCCGAAGACCTGGACGACGTTGCCCAGGATCATCACTAGCGCGATCAACGGCAGGAAGGTCGCGACCAGGTCCAGCAACGCGGTGCGACTCGTCGACACTTCGGCCGGTTGCATCTCGACGCTCATGTTCCATCCCCCCACGGTTCTCCCCGCATCATTGCTCACGCCGGCACCACGCTTGCGCCGGTAGCGCCGTCCCGGACTCCTCGCGGTATCGTACGTTGACGTTCACGTCAATCACCCTGCGAAATGCTTCGGGAGGTCTTGCGCATGGCGGCCCTCGTCACTGACGCTCCGAGCGCTCCTGCGAACGACCGGTACAAATGGGTCGCGCTGTCGAACACGACCCTCGGGGTGTTCATGGCGTCGCTCGATTCGTCGATCGTGCTGATCTCTCTGCCCGCGATCTTCCGCGGCATCCGCCTCGACCCGCTGCAGCCGGCGAACGTCGGCTACCTGCTCTGGATGCTTATGGGCTACCTCGTGGTCACCGCGGTGCTCGTGGTCACGTTCGGCCGGCTCGGCGATATGTACGGCCGCGTCCGCATGTACAACGCCGGCTTCGCGGTGTTCAGCGCCGCGTCACTCGCGCTCTCGTTGTGTCCGTGGTACGGCTCGAAGGGCGCGATGTGGTTGATCGTCTGGCGGGTGGTGCAGGGCATCGGCGGCGCGCTGCTCACGGCGAACTCGGCCGCGATCCTCACCGACGCATTCCCGTCGACGCAGCGCGGCTTCGCGATCGGCGTCAGCGTCATCGCCGGAATGGCCGGCGCGTTCATCGGTCTGATCGTCGGTGGTGTGCTTGCCGACGTCGACTGGCGTGCGGTGTTCTGGGTCAACGTCCCGATCGGCGTGTTCGGCACAGTGTGGGCGTACCTCAAGTTGCGCGAGCTCGGCATCCAGAAGAAGTCGCGCATCGACTGGTGGGGCAACGTGACCTTCGGCGTCGGTCTCGTGATGGTCCTCATCGGCTTGACCTACGGCTTGTTGCCGCACGGCGGGCGCACGATGGGTTGGACGGGCCCGTGGGTGCTGTTCGAGCTCATCGGCGGGGCGGCGTTCCTCGCGCTGTTCGCATGGATCGAGACACGGGTTGAGGAACCGATGTTCCAACTCGACCTGTTTCGCATCCGCGCGTTCGCGATGGGCAACGTCGCCGGTCTGTTGTCGTCGATCGGGCGCGGTGGTTTGCAGTTCGTGCTGATCATCTGGCTGCAAGGCATCTGGTTGCCACTTCACGGTTACAGCTTCGAACGGACGCCATTGTGGGCCGGCATCTACATGCTGCCGTTGACCGGCGGGTTCCTGCTCGCCGGACCTCTCGCGGGTTGGTTGTCCGACCGGTACGGCGCGCGGCCGTTCGCGACCGGCGGCATGATCGTTGCCGCCGCGAGCTTCGGCTTGCTGACGTTCCTCCCCGCCAACTTTGCGTTCCCGGTCTTCGCCGCGCTGCTGCTCATGAACGGGATCGGCATGGGGCTGTTCGCCGCGCCGAACATGACGGGGATCATGAACAGCGTTCCGGCGGAGAACCGCGGTGCCGCTTCCGGAATGCGAGCAACCTTTCAAAACAGCGGGATGGTGCTCTCGGTCGGCGTGTTCTTCTCGCTCATGATCGTCGGATTGTCGGCGACCCTCCCGAATTCGATGTCGACCGCGTTGCAGGCGAACGGCGTTGCGCCGGCGAAGGCACACGAGATTGCGTCCTTGCCGCCGGTCGGCAGCCTCTTCGCCGCGTTCCTCGGCTACAACCCGATGCAGAAATTGCTGGGCAGCGCGTCGAAGGCCGGCGTCTCGCCGGCACAGTTCCACCACATTACGGGCAAGACGTTCTTCCCGCACCTGATCGCGAACCCGTTCATGCGCGGCCTGCGCATCGCGTTCCTCGCGTCGCTGATCATGTGCATCGTCGCGGGTGCGGCGTCGTGGTTGCGGGGCAGTCGCTACGTCGCCGCGGGCGCAGAAGGTGGACCCGAACCGGTCGGTCCGTTCGGCGCACCACTCGAACCCGGCCCCCACGGCGACGAGGCGCCGGAGCCCGAAGAATGGGTGCCGGCATGACGGCTCGAGCACGGCAAGCAGACGACGCCGCGCTCCACGCGATCGGTGAGATCGCGAGCCGAGCCGGTGTGACGACGCGAACCCTGCGCTACTACCAAGAGATGGGTTTGCTCCATCCGTCAGGCGTGACGCGGCGAGGCAACCGGCTGTACTCCGACGCCGATGTCGAGCGCCTGCGACGCATCCTCGAACTCCGCGACGTCATGGGATTCGATCTCGAACGGATCCGTCTCATCCTGCAAACCGAGGACCGTCTCGCGGAACTGCGCGCCGAAGCACAGCGTGGCATCTCGGCCGCCCGGCGGCGCGAGATGGCTCGCGAGGCAATGGACCTCAACGCGCGGATGCAATACGAGGTCGAAGAGAAACTCGGACTACTGCACGGGTTCCTTGCGGAGTTGCGAGCCGACGCGAGCCGCTACCGCGACATCGCCGCACACCTCGACATCGAGGCCGTCGAGTCTTAACCGAGGTTCACGCGGCGCGGCGGCGCAGCCGGCCTTCGGCGACGGCCTCAACTTCATCGGCTTCGCCGGCGTGCCGATCGCGCTTTACGAGCCGCACCCCGTAACCATCGGCTGAGCGAGATCGAAGAGCGGGAACAGCTTCTCGTCGACGAAGTACTCGACCGAGCGGATCCGGCCGCCCGCAATGTCGAGGACGTGGATCGACCACGGTTCGAAGGCGCCGTCGGGGCCGCTCGGCCGCCACTGCCCGAACGCGGGTGAACCATTCGCCATCGTCGGCGCGAGCCGCGATCCGCGGCACCCTGCGCCTTCGCCGAACCACCATTTGCGGATCTCGGCGTGGCCCTGCAGCCACAGCGCGAACGGCGGCATCGACAAGGTCGCGTCCTCGTGGAGCAACGACACGAGCGCGTCGACATCGAACCGCTCGAACGCTTCGAGGTAACGCGCCAGCAACACGCGCTGCTCTTCGTCCATCGGTGCGGCCGCATCGTCGGAAGTGACGTTGCTCGCGGCAAGAGTCGTCCGAGCGCGTTGCAGCGCGCTATTGACCGACACGACCGTGGTGTCGAGCAACTCGGCAACTTCGGTCGCCTGCCACCGCAGCACCTCGCGCAGAATCAGCACCGCACGTTGGCGCGGTGGGAGATGCTGCAGCGCGGCGACGAACGCAATGCGGATCGTTTCGCGCGCGACGGCTTGCTCAGCGGGATCTGCATCGAGCGCGCGCAGCTGGCTGTCGGGGATCGGCTGGATCCACGTGTTCTCCGGAAGCGGACCGTCGACCGGGCCGTCGCCGCGCCACGACGGTGTGAGATCCATCGGGAGCGCGCGGCGCTGCCGGCCCTGCAACATCGTGAGACACACGTTCGTCGCGATGCGATAGAGCCACGTCCGTACCGCGGCGCGACCCTCGAAACTGTCGAAGGCGCGCCACGCGCGGACCAGCGTCTCTTGCACCGCGTCCTCGGCCTCGAACACGGATCCGAGCATCCGGTAGCAGTAGCCGGTCAGTTCGGCCCGGTGCTGTTCGAACCCGAGATCCTCAGCCGCCGCGCTGACCTTCGTCGCGTCGCTCATACCGCCCCTTCTCCTGGTGTCGCGAGACTAGGGCGCACCCGCCCGCCGACGCCCCAGGCCTCGCCGCGATTACATCTGGAATTCCCATATGGGTCGCACTTCGATCGTGCCGTAGCGGGCGCCCGGGATCTTCGCGGCGATCTCGATCGCCTCGTCGGCGTCCTTGCAGTCGACGAGGTAGTAGCCGCCCATCTGTTCCTTGGTCTCGGCGAACGGCCCGTCGGAGACGATGACATCGCCGTCACGTACCTGCACCGACGTGGCAGTCGTCGTCGGGTGCAAGCGTTCGCCGCCCTGGAGCTGGCCGCGACCGCCAATCTCTTCGTTGAACTTGCCGTATTCGGCCGACATCGCGGCGCTCTCTTCGGGGCTCAGCGCGCCCAGCCAGGTTTCGTCCGTGCAGATCATCAACAGGTATCGCATAGGTCCTCCTCGTAGTGCCGTTCCATCATGACGACGAACGGCAACCAGCGGGCACGACAGCATGGTGCAATATTTCTTGCGTGTTCTGGCTGCTGTTCCTTCCGCTCATCCTTATCGGCGCGGCCGTGGTCGCTTCGTTCGTGTTCGTGCGGTTGAGCTCGTTGCGGATCACCTCGGCCGGCGTGGAGATCCGCAACTTTCCGCAGGCCGTCAAGGTGATCCCACTCGAGCAGGTCGACCGATTCGTCACCACTGAGACCGCCGGCATCTTTGCGTTCCTCCGCCCGGCGACGGCAACGCTGCTCCTGACCGACGGCTCACGCGTGGCGGTGCGCGTCCTCGGCGAACGCGATGGCGTATACGGCGTAGATGCCTTGAATCGCCGCGTCGCCACGCTGCGGCCAACCACCTGACGCTGCCGGTCCCCCAACGGGTACTCGTGTCCGGCCGTTCGTCGGCTGTTGGCGTCGCTTATGTGCGGTCGAGGATTTCGGCGGCGGTGCGTTCGCCGGAGCGGACCGCGCCGTCGATCGAACCGTGCGATGTCGTCGACGTTTCCGTGCCGGCCCAGTGCACCCGTCCGAACGGCTCGCGCAGCAGAGGTCCGTAGCGCGTGAGAATCCCAGGCGGAAAGTGCGCCATCGAGCAGCCGCGCGTCCACTCTTCCGACCACCACGCCGTCTCGACGAATTCCGTGGGTGATGCCGCACGGGGCCCGAGCCTCGCGGTGAGCGCGGCGAGTACCGCGCGCCGGCGTTCGGTCGGATCGAGTGCGTCGAACCGGGTTGCAACCGGCCCGAATGTGAACGATGCAATGACACCGGGGCTTCCGGATGCTGGTGACGCGTCGAGGGTCACTTCGGCGGCCGAGCCCGGCTGGGACGTTTGGCCGCTGAAGCCGTCGGCGCGCCAGAACGGCTCGTCATACACCACGAGCGTCTTCGACTCCGGACCGGCGATAGCGGCGCGGTACAGCGCCACGCGATCAGCCGGGAGAACCGGATCAAATTCGATGTCGCCGGCGAGTGCCGGCGGAACCGAGACGACCGCATGGCGAGCGGACACCACCACGTCGCCGGCCTCGACGACGACGTGATCGTCGTGTTGCGTGATCGAACGGACAGGTGCGTTCAAGCGCACCGCGTCTCCCAAGTCGCCGGCGACCCGTTGCGCAATTGATCCAGCGCCACCGTCGACCATGTTTTCCTGCGAGCCGCCTTTGATCGAGAAGAGCGTGTTGATGCTTCCGTGCCCGCGCACGAGAAACAGCAAATGCAGGAACGATGTGTCGTTGAGGTCACCGGTGAACAACCCGCGCACGGCCATTTCGAACAGGTCGCGTGCGATGGTGGTTCGGATGCCGGATCGCTCGAGCCACCAGGCCACCGAACGCGCGTCCCATTCGGCGGCGCGCTTCGCCGTCCACGGTGCGTCAAGCGGAACCTGCTTCGAGAGCCGATCGATCTTCGCCTGCGCCAACGCGAGCGTCGCGATCGCGAGGGGACTGATCTTCGGGATGAGGCCCGTATAACGGCGCGTGCGATCGCCTTCGACGAGCAGGTGCGCACCCTTCACCCACGTCTTGTACGTCGACACGCCGACCTCGTGCGCGAGGGCGAAGATCGCATCGTGCTTGGGACCGAGCCACGCGCCGCCGCGGTCAACCGGTGAGCCGTCGGACAGATGCTGCGTCCAGATCCGGCCGCCAACGCGGTCACGCGCTTCGAGCACCACGACCGACTTGCCGTTTTGGCTCAGACGCCGGGCGGACGTGAGTCCGGCATACCCGGCTCCGACGACGCAAACGTCCGCATCGATCCGCTCAGGCATCGGGGCCGGACCGTACTCGAATCGTGTCGTATGTGACGTTGATGTAATCGTGACAAGGAATCGAAGCGCACCGCGCCGCGGTTACGGGTTTGGGTGTTACGCCGATCGAAGGAGATCCATGGCCTCGTTCCCCGCTTCCCACAAAGACCTGCTCGACGCACCCGGCGTCGCCGTGCTCACCACCGTCACGCCGGCAGGACCGCTGCAGTCGACCGCGATCTGGTACCTGCTCGACGACGACGGCAAGCTCAAGATCTCATCGGCCGGTACCCGCAAGAAGCTTCGGAACCTCCAGGCTGATCCTCGAGTGACGTTGCTGTTCATCGACCCTGCAAACGCGCAACGGACCCTCGAAGTTCGTGGCACCGCGACCGCCGCCGTCGATGAAGGTCTCGTCTTGCAGAACAAGATCGGCGAGAAGTACTCGGACGATGCGGGGAGCCACGACCCGCCCGGCACTGTCCGTTGGGTCATCACCATCGAACCCGACACCGTCAACGCCCGTGGCTGACTCCTTTTGATCTCAGAAGGACACCGAAAGCGGTTGGTTTCTGAGATCAAAACGAGTGGGGGTCGTGGCGCAGGTGCGTTGCGAAGAATGAGGTGATGCGGCGGCGGGCGTCCTGCGCCGACGGTTCGTGGTAGCCGGCGGCCACGAACTTGCCGAGCAGCACGAACATGAGCGGCTGAGCATCACCGGCGTGGTCGTTGAGGAACGAATGCCCCGCGTCGGCGTACTCCTTGACGTCGTGTTCCACGTTGTTCGCGGTGAGCGCCTCCTCGAGCTTCGCGGCCGCGCCGCGCAGACCGCGATCCTTCGCGCCGAAGCTCCCGACGATCGGGCACGCGCCGGCGAAGAATGTGGCGGCGTCTCGCGGGAGCGCGCCGTAGTTCACGCTCGACGCGGCGAACCCGTGACCGGGCGCGAGGAGCAGCGCGAACCCGCCGCCCATGCAGAAACCGATGACGCCGATCTTGCCCGTGCAGCGGTCGTCGACGTTCAGCCAGGTGCGCGCCGCTTCGATGTCGTCGAAGGACCGGCCTTCCCGGGCGCGCAGGTCGCGAATCACCGAACGGATGCACGTGATCCGGCGGCCCCGATAGAACAAGTCGGGCGCAACCGCGAGGTATCCCTCGCTCGCCAGCCAGTCGGCCTGGTTACGCGCGTCGCGACTCATGCCCAGCGCGTCGTGGATCACGACCACGCCCGGCCATGGGCCCTCGCCGGACGGCACCGCGAAATACGCCGGCATTCCGCCGTCGATCGGGATATGCACCTCAGCCATCCGCCGAGTCTGATCGCTGCGCACCCCGAGTGCCATGCCATCGCACACGGGACAGCGGAAAACATGTCTACGCTGCCGGGATCGACATCGCGCTGGTCGGCGATCATGTGCTCGTACCGTGCATCGACGGCCGCGAGCGTCCGTATGTGAACCTCGACTCGGCCGCGTCGACGAATGCGCTCCCCGCCGTCGCACGGGCGGTCGAAGCGTTCCTCCCGTGGTACTCGAGCGTGCACCGCGGCGCGGGTTACAAGTCGCGCTTCGCCACCACTGCGTACGAAGAGGCCCGCGCGAGCGCGCTGTCGTTCGCCGGACGGGTCGCTGGCGGCACCGACATCGCGATCATCGTGCGCAACACCACGGAGGCGATCAACCACCTCGCGTACCGGCTGCGTCTCGATCCGCACGACGTGATCGCGACGACCGTGGTCGAGCACCACGCGAACCTTCTGCCCTGGGCGCGCGTTTGCGAGCGGCGGTTCGTGCCGTGCTCGCTCGACGGCACGTTCAGCGTGGAAGACGTCGTCGTGGCCCTCGACGCGAATCCGCGACCGCGCCTACTCGCCATCACCGGCGCGTCGAACGTCACCGGTTGGCTTCCACCGATCGACGACATCGTTGCGGCGGCGCACGAACGCGGCGTACCGGTGTTCGTCGACGGCGCACAACTCGCGCCCCACCGCGCGCTCCCGGCCGATGCCGACTACGTCGCGTGGAGCGGGCACAAGATGTACGCGCCGTTCGGTTCGGGCATGCTCGTCGGACCGCGCGCGACGTTCACCGAGGGCGACCCGTTCCTCGCCGGTGGCGGCGCCGTCGATCTGGTCGACCTCGACGAAGTCGCGTGGACCGACCCGCCCGAACGTGAAGAAGCCGGCTCGCCCAACGTCCTCGGCGCCGTCGCGCTGCGCGTTGCAATCGACGCGCTCACCGGCTACGGGTGGGACGCGATCACCGCGCACGACGATGCACTCGCGCAGCAGCTTCGCCGCGGCCTGGCCGCCGTTCCCGGCCTGCGCCTGCTCGGGCCAGGTCTCGACGTCGACACGCTGCCGATCGCCACGTTCGTGATCGACGGCCTCTCACACGCACTCGTGGCCGCGCGATTGAGTGCCGAGTACGGCATCGGTGTGAGGCACGGCTGCTTCTGCGCGCACCC
Organism: Actinomycetes bacterium; assembly: GCA_025463905.1. Lineage (GTDB taxonomy): Bacteria > Actinomycetota > Acidimicrobiia > IMCC26256 > PALSA-610 > JAODBJ01. Next base: position 45,814 of record JAODBJ010000325.1, on the reverse strand, counting down.
GTACCTGATGCGGTTGCTCGACCTGTCAGACGAGGAGATCGCGAGCTATCGGGACGACGTCTTGCGCGGCGATCGCCGCAGCGTGCCGGGTGCTATCCGTGCCAGTGCCGGTCTCTCGACGACCGTTACCGACATCGATGGGCTCTTACGTGCGGTCACCGAAATCGCGAGTGGAGCGCCCGCGCCGGTCGAGTACACCCAAGATCCGAACACCGGCGACTACTGGCCCGAGGGCGACGCGCCCGGATGGACCGCCACCGACCGGACACTCGGCGCGTCCTGCGCGCGAGGCTGAGCGAGCGCAGCGAGCGCGCTGATCAGAAGAAGTGCAGGCGGTTGAGCGGCCATATCCGCACGAACACGCGCCCGACGATGCTCGACTTCTTGATCGGGCCGAAAACGCGTGAGTCTTCTGATCCTTCGCGGTTGTCGCCCATCACCCATATCGAGTCACGCGGCACCGTCTGCGGCGAGAAGGCGCGCTGCACGGTGCCGACCGGCAGGTAAGACTCCTTCAATTGCTTTCCGTTGACGTAGACGTGGTTGTCGTGCGCTTCGACCGTCTCGCCGGGGAGACCGACGACGCGCTTCACGAGGTCTTTGATGTCGAGCGATTCCTTCGGCGGTTTCTTGAACACGACGATGTCGCCTCGGTGAACCGCATGGAGCTTGTACGACAGCTTGTTCACGAGCACCCGGTCGTGCCGCTTGAGCGTCGGCACCATCGAGTCGGAGGGGATGTAGAAGGCCTGAAACAGGAAGGTTTTCACGATCAGCGCGACGAGAAGCGCGCCACCGATCAGGATCACCCATTCGATCGTCTGGCGAACACCGCGCCGGCGCCGCTGGCGCAGCCGGGCGGCACGGTCGGGACGGTCGGGGCTATCTGGCGCGGAATCCCTCTCGGGCCCCGGTTCGTCGTTGCCCGGATCCTCGCTGCCCTGTTCCACTCGTGTGCATCCTGTCACGCGGAATTCACCAAGGTTCGACGCAGGCTGAGCGGTCGACGCTCGGGGGCGGCCTACTCACGCGTACGGCGCAGTCGTGAGAACGTCGGGTGCACCGTCGGTGACGAGCACGAGGTCGCGTACGACGCCGGTCGCGACCGAGAGCACCATGCCGGCCTCGCATTTGGCCTCGGATTCGAGAACCTCGTAGCCGAAGCCGATCCCATGCACCGAACCGGTTGGCGCGACCTCCGCGGCCGGAGTGCCGACGACGCATCGTGCGATGGCGTCGCGTTGTTCCGCGGGCTGCTCGCTTCCCGGCTCGGTGCGCGCGACGCCGCCCTCACAACCGTCGAGGAGGACCCCGACGTCGATCGCGGTCATGCCGTCGACACGGCGCACACGCGGCTCGAACGACGCGGTGGTCACACGCGCTAGGGCCATCGCTTCCATCGCGGCGGCCACGACCTCCGGCTCGCTTGCGCCCGCCCGCGCGCGACCTCTCGCCGCCTGCATCGCCGCTTCGGCCACGACGACCGCGCCCCGGATCGTCGCGATCTCGTCGTCCGACTTCACGCGCCGAACCGCGCGCATCAACGCCTCACCGTCGATCAGGTCGGCGGCCGGGAACGACGCCTCGATGAGGCGCTCGAAGAGCGGCGTGAGGCCGTCGACACCGATGCGGCGAGCCATCGCGACGCTGGGCATGCGGGCGATCTCGGCCATGAGCGATCCGGGGTTCCACGAAATCGGATAGAGGTTCGTGCGCGGTACGTGCGACGGCATCCCCGCGTCGCCCACTGCAAGCAGATGGACGGCGCCGGTCGCGCCGACAACGACGCAGCCCGGAGCGAATGCCCGTTCGCCGGCGAGGAACAACCGTGCCGCGCCCGATACGAAGCGGGCGTTCGGTTCACGACCGAGCAACAATACGTCGACGCCTTGCCGCTGCATCGCGTCGAGCACACGGGCCAATCCGGTCATGCGGTGGCCGACCGCACGGGCGCACTCGTGTACGGCGCATACGTGTAATCGGTGAGACGTTCGCAGCCGTCGTCGGTGACCAACACGATTTCTTCGGCGCGGTAGCCACCGAAGCCGTCGTCCCAGATCACCGGTTCGAGCACCAGGACCATGCCGGGCGCGAGCACTATCTGATCCTCCACTGCCGGCCCAAGGTCCGTGCCGCAGAACGGCAACTCGGCGCTGTCGGTGCCGAGCCCGTGCGCGACATAGAGGTGCGGAAACCATGGCCGTTCACCGCGGTTCGCTTCGGTTGCCGCGCGCGCGACATCGGCCGCAGTTGCACCGGGCTTGATCGCCGCCATACATGTGTTGAGGACCGCGCACCAACGGTCGAACTGATCGAGTTGACGCGCGGTGGGCGCCCGGCCGACGGTCCACGTCCGGCCGAAGTCGCTCGCCCAGCCCTGTAGATCGATGCCGGTGTCGTTGAAGATCACGTCGCCGTCGGCGAGCACACGATCCGCGCTCGGTACAGGAAACGGCAGGTGACCCGTGAGCGTGCACGACAGCTGAGCGAGCTCGGGCGGCACGATGTCCCACACCGGGTCCACTGTGTTACCCGTCGCGCCCAGCTCGAAGATCGCGCGGAAGAACGCCGAGGTGAGATCGCACTGACTCGCGCCTGGGACGGCCAGCGGCCGCACGACATCCATTGCCAATTCGTTGATGCGTTGCGCCCGTCGGATGAGGTCGACTTCGGTTCCGGTCTTCACGATCTTCGCCCGGGCCAGCAGCGTGCTCGCGTCGGTCGGGGTGCGGCCCCGCAACGCGTCGCGCACCGGGAGCGACGGGTACTCATCGATGGCAACCACACCTGGGAAGTCGGTCAGCGCCCGGCCGAGTTCACGTGCGTTGTCGACGAGGTCGAGCGGCGACGGTCGCAGCAACACGTGCTCATCGCGGGAGATCAGCGCGACGCTGCGCGTCGCGCCCGCGCGCCCGGGCTCCTGCGACGGAGCAATCGTTCCGGTCGCGTACGCCACATTGTTCTCGCCACATAACACGACGACGTCGACGCCGAACGCGTTCATCTGCTCACGTACGCGCGGGTGGACCGTGACCATCTGTCCGATCATGCCAGGACGCGCGCCGCGCACTGAGTGCAACACTCGCAACGGGGAGTGGCGCCCGGTCGCCGCGTTGCGTACGCCTGCGACGACCGGCGCCGACACCTCATTCGATCCCCGCCGCCCCTGCAGGGGGACCGGACAGGGTCCGCTCGTGTCTTACGACACCTCCGCTCAACCTGTTGTACACGAAAACCGCCCACTCCATGCGTTTCTTCTTTGCGAAGAATGCGATACACAACGCGTTGTGAGGCGGATGCGTGGAGACGGGTGCCATGGGGTAGCGACCAGCAAGGTTGGAGAACGACCGGAAAGGCAGCCGATGGCGACGATCATCCAGATGCTCATGGACGACCACCGGATCATCACTTCGCTCTTCGACGACTACGAAGCGTCGCGTACTCCCGAGGTCGCGATGCGGCTCGGCGACGCGCTCGTTCTGCACGCCTGCGTCGAGGAGGCGTTCCTGTACCCGCTCGTGCGCACCGCGCTCGTCGGAGGGCAGCGGTTGGCGTACGAGGCGGAAGATGATCACGAGAAGGTGAAGGACTTCGTCGCCGAGGCGGAGGACACCCGGGGTGACGCGCTCGACGAGTTGATCTTCGAATTGCGCTACGACGTCGACGTGCACATGCGGTGGGAGGAAGAGGACCTGTTCCCCCGGCTCGCCGAACTGCTCGACGAGGTCACCCTCCACGACGTCGCCCGACGAGTGCTCGCGTTCAAACGCCGCCAGCCGGTGGCGTGAACGCGGCGCCTCGCGCGCACGGATAGCGTCGAGGGTCGTGGCACGCCGTCGGACCGAAGCGCCGGAGACGCTCTCCGACTACAACGCGAAACGCGACTTCTCGACCACACCCGAACCATCGGGGGAATCGGCACCGACCGAGACGCCCGCCGGCAAGCGGTTCGTCGTGCAGGAACATCATGCGCGCGCCTTGCACTGGGATCTTCGCCTCGAGCGCGACGGCGTGCTCGTGTCGTGGGCGGTACCGAAGGGGATTCCGCCAACACCGAAGAAGAATCACCTCGCGGTGCACACGGAGGATCACCCACTCGAGTACCTCACCTTCGCCGGCGACATCCCCGCGGGCGAGTACGGCGGCGGCTCGATGCGCGTGTGGGACACGGGCACCTACGAGGTCGAGAAGTTCGAGCCGAACGAAGTGATCGTGACGTTGCACGGGAAGCGCGTCGAAGGCAAGTACGCGTTGATCCACACCAAGGACAAGAACTGGATCATTCATCGCATGAGCCCGCCGCAAGACCCGGACCGGCGTAGCCCGCCGCCCGACTTGCAGCCGATGCTCGCAACGCTCGTCCCCACTCCGCCGACCGGCGCCGGCTGGTCGTGGGAACTCAAGTGGGACGGCATCCGGGCGCTCTGTTACGTCGACGGCGGACGCTGCCGGTTCGTGACCCGTAACGGGAACGAAGTGACGCGCCGCTACCCGGAGCTGCGCGCGCTCGGCGCCGAACTCGGAGCGCGCGACGCGGTGCTCGACGGTGAGATCGTCACGTTCGACGCCGCCGGCCGCCCCGACTTCCAGCTGCTCCAACGGCGCATGCACGTCGACAACGAGACGGCGATCCGTCGGCTCGCGCGCGAGCTACCCGTCGTGTACGTGCTCTTCGACCTGCTCTGGCTCGACGGCCATTCGGTGATGGAACAGCCGTACGAATCGCGCCGCGCGACGCTGCTCGGGCTCGGGCTCACCGGCGCGTCGTGGCAGACGCCGCCGCACGAAGTGGGTGACGGCGCTGCGACAATCGAGGTGAGCAAGCGCTTCGGGTTGGAAGGTGTAGTGGCGAAGCGCCTGACCTCGCCGTACCGGCCCGGAAAGCGCACGCGCGAGTGGCTCAAAGTGAAGAACGAATTGCGCCAGGAGTTCGTGGTCGGCGGGTACACGCTCGGCGCGGGCAAACGTGAGGGCGCCATCGGTGCATTGCTCATCGGCTACTACGAAGACGGTGCGCTGAAGTACGCGGGGAAGGTCGGCACGGGTTTCAACGAGGCCGACCTCGAATTGCTCAAAACGATGCTCGAACCGCACCGCCGGGAATCGAGCCCGTTCAGCAGCGGTCGACCACCGCGCGACGCCGTGTGGGTGGATCCGGTGGTCGTGGTGGAAGTGCACTTCACCGAATGGACGAGCGGCGGCGCCGTACGCCACCCGGCGTTCATCGGGATACGCGACGACAAGCGTCCCGAAGAAGTGGTGCGCGAGGGCTGAGTCGCGGAATTGTCATCCCTCAGCCGACTGGCGCTTCGCTGATGTCGGGAACGCGCGTGGGATGCAGGCCGCGTTTCTCGGCGAGGTGCGCGAATACAACGGCGTCGCGCACCGCGCAGCCTTCCCCGTCGTTGTTGAAGTACGCGAACACGTCGTCACTCGGACTCCACGTAGTCGCGATTCGCTCGGCCCAGTGCGCGAGCGCTTCTCGCCCGTAACACGAACGCGGTCGACCACGACCGTGGTGGAACCTGACATATCCCCATTCGGCAGTACGCCAGAACGGCGTGATCAGACGCGAGCCTCGGTCGGCAAGACACAACGCCGCATCGTGACGTTCAAGCACCTCTCGCAGCCGCGCCGAATCTTCGAACCACGACGGGTGACGCGGTTCCACCGCGACCCGCACGCTGGTCCCGAAGGCGCGCAGCGTCTCGTCGAGCCGGTCCGGCTTTGCGGTCAAGGTTGGCGGTAATTGCACGAGTACCGGCCCGAGACGGGCTCGCAACGGTTGCGCGTGCGCGAGCAACCGTTGCACGGGCTCTTCGGGTTCCTGCAATCGCTTCACGTGCGTGAGATAGCGACTCGCCTTCATCGCGACGACGAAGTCGGCCGGGAAGCGCTCCGCCCACTGCTCGAACGTTTCGCGCGGTGGAAGCCGGTAGAAGGTGTTGTTGATCTCGACCGTTGCGAAGCGCTGCGTGTAGTGCTCCAGCCAGCGGCGTGCCGGCAGACCGTCGGGATAGAAGCGACCCCGCCAATGGCGGTATTGCCATCCGGACGTACCGACGTAGAGCACGTCGCCCGCTACGTCGGATCGACGGTGTCTTCGCTCCTGCGGTGCTCGCTGCCGGGCCCCGTGTCGGGATCCAGCGTGCGCTCCTCCGATTCCTCGAGGAGCGCTTCGGCCTGGGCACGCGGGTTGTCGCTGCCGGCCTGTTCCTCTTCGGGCAACAGCGCCTCGGCGCGCGACTCGACTCGTTCGGGATCTGGAGGCGACGTCACGGTGCGGGTGTCCCCCGTCGTGCGCGGAGCGAAACGCTGTCTCTCGGCAGTGGCCGCCGGCTCAGCACTTGCCGCCCTTGACGCTGGTGTTGTTGCCGTCGGGCGTGATCGTGACGCAAGCGAATCCGTTCGCCGCCTGGATCTGCACTTTGCAGTCGTCGTCGAGGTGATCCTTGTTCGTGTCGGTGATGCCGGTGACCTTCATCCCGCTCATATCGTGCGCGGCGGCCCGCAACAGGTTGACGCTCCGAGCGCTGCGCTTGTTCTGCTCGGCGCGCACCTTGACGTCGGCGCGGAATGCTTGCGCGACGACCTCGGCTTCGTGGGTCGTGGCCGCCCTTTTGATGTCGTTGGCGGCCGACTTCGCCGCCACACTGATGTCGTGGTTCGTTTTGCTCGAGCACCCGGCTACGAGCGCCAACGCAAACAACACGACCACGGCCGCGGTCGCTGCTCGCATTGCCCGGCTCCGGCTGCTCATGCACACACCTCCACGCGAATGTCGCGAAAACCGCGAGTCCCGGCTCCGGCGAGGGCTACCCGCCGCCTAGCGTGGAGAGGCTACGGGGCGGGGACCATTCGGGAGCATCGGTATGCCGGGAGGGTACGAAGGGCCGCTGTACACACGGCTGGCCATGGAGACAGCCGGTTCGGCGCGCCCGCAAGACGCTGCCCGCCGCACACCGAGGCTCCCCCGGTCGCAGGACGCCGCCCCGAGCGTCGAGAACCTCGCCGTGTGGCCCGGCCATCCGTTCCCGCTCGGCGCGACGTGGGACGGCATCGGCACGAACTTCTCGGTGTTCTCCGAAGTGGGCGAACGGGTCGAGTTGTGCCTCTTCGACAACGCCGGCCACGAGACTCGCATCTCTATGCGCGAACAGAGCGCGTTCATTCACCACGTCTCTGTACCTGGTGTCGGCCCGGGGCAGCGTTATGGCTTTCGCGTGCACGGACCGTGGGCGCCGGCGAATGGCAAGCGCTGCAACGCGAGCAAGTTGCTCCTCGACCCCTACGGCAAGGCCGTGACGTCCGCGGTGCAATGGGGCCAGAGCGTGTACCCGTATCGCTTCGGTGACGAGAACCGCATCAGTACGAGCGACAGCGCGCGAGCCATGCCGAAGACCGTTGTGGTCAACCCCTACTTCGACTGGGGGAACGACCGGCCGCCTGCGATCCCGTGGAACGACACGGTCGTGTACGAGGCGCACGTCAAAGGCTTCACCCAACAGCATCCGGGTGTGCCCCCAAACCTGCGCGGCAAGTACGCCGGCCTCGCAGTGCCCGAAGTTGTCGACTGGCTCCTCGGCCTCGGCGTGACCGCGGTGGAGCTCATGCCCGTGCACCAGTTCGTGCACGACCACTTCCTCATGCGACGCGGCCTTCGCAACTACTGGGGTTACAACTCCATCTGCTACCTCGCCCCGCACAGCGAGTACGCCGCGAGTGGTGAACTCGGTCAGCAGGTGCAGGAGTTCAAGCAGATGGTGAAGACCCTGCACCAGGCGGGCATCGAGGTGATCCTCGATGTCGTCTACAACCACACCGCCGAAGGCAACCGTCTCGGGCCGATGCTGTCGTTCAAAGGGATCGACAACGAGGCGTTCTACCGGCTCGCCGAAGACGACCGCCGCCGCTACGTCGACTACACGGGCACCGGCAACACGTTGAACATGCGGCACCCCCACGTGCTGCAACTCATCATGGACAGCCTGCGCTACTGGGTGCTCGAGATGCACGTCGACGGCTTCCGATTCGACCTCGCCTCCACGCTCGCGCGCACTCTCCACGAAGTCGATCGCCTCTCGGCGTTCTTCGACGTGATCCAACAGGATCCGGTGATCAGCCAGGTGAAGTTGATCGCGGAACCATGGGACGTCGGCGAAGGTGGATACCAGGTCGGAAACTTCCCGCCGTTGTGGTCCGAGTGGAACGGCCAGTACCGCGACACGGTGCGCGACTACTGGCGCGGCCAAGACCAGCAGATCGGCGAGTTCGCGGCCCGTCTCACGGGCTCATCCGACCTCTACGAAGCGACCGGCCGGCGCCCGTCGGCGAGCATCAATTTCGTCACCTGCCACGACGGCTTCACGTTGCGCGATCTCGTGTCGTTCAACGACAAGCACAACGAGGTGAACGGCGAGCAGAACCGCGACGGTGCCGACGACAACCGTTCGTGGAACTGTGGCGTCGAGGGCGACACCGACGATCCAGAGGTCGCCGCGCTCCGGCGTCGTCAACAGAAGAACTTCATCGCGACGTTGATGTTGTCGCAGGGCGTGCCGATGTTGCTCGCCGGCGACGAGATCGGACGCACCCAACAAGGCAACAACAACGCGTACTGCCAAGACAACGAGATGTCGTGGGTCGACTGGGAGCACGTCGACGAAGACATGCTCGCGTTCGTATGCCGGCTCACCCACATCCGCCGCTCGCATGCAGTGTTCCGTCGCCACCGGTTCTTTCAGGGCCGACCGATTCACGGCACCGACGTCGTCGACATCGCATGGTTCCGCCCCGACGGCACGTTGATGAACGACGACGATTGGCGGGCGAGCTTCGCGAAGTCGCTCGGCGTGTTCCTCAACGGCGACGCGCTCCCCTGGCTCGATACGCGGGGTCATCCCGTGCGCAGCGGCAGCTTCTTCATGATCTTCAACGCTCATAGCGAGACGATCGAGTTCACGCTTCCGAGCGAGCGGTGGGGCCAAGAGTGGGGCTACGTGCTCGACACCGCACGCGACGACACAGAACTCGAGGTCGTGCCGGTGAAGCCCGGCGAGGCGCTGTCGGTCACGGACCGCTCGTTCGTGCTGCTGCAACACGTCGACACCTGATATATCGGGCGTATGCAACAACCGTTCGGCGGAATTATCGGCGACGACTGGCGGACCTCTACCCCATGGTGGCCACCAGAACCGGCACCACCGGTGGGCGCGCCGAACGTCTTGCTGATCGTGCTCGACGACGTCGGGTTCGCCCAGCTCGGGTGTTACGGATCCGACATCGCAACGCCGAACATCGACCGTCTCGCGACCAAAGGCGTTCGGTTCGCGAATTTCCACACCACCGCGCTCTGTTCTCCGACGCGCGCGTGCCTCATGACGGGGCGCAACCACCACCGCAACGGCATGGGCCGCGTCGCGGACTTGGCGGTCGGGTTCCCGGGCTACTCGGGCCGCGTCCCGGCGGAGAACCCATTCGTGAGCGAGGCGCTGCGCGAGCACGGTTACGCGACGTACGCAGTCGGCAAATGGCATCTCACGCCGGAAGACGAAACGCACATGGCGGCGCCGCGTTCGAGTTGGCCCCTCGGGCGCGGCTTCGACCGCTGGTACGGGTTCCATGGCGGAGAAACGCACCAGTTCGTGCCCGCGCTGTTCCACGACAACCATTCGGTGCGCCCGCCGCGCACGGTCGCGGCCGGCTATCACCTGAGCGAAGACCTGGCCGACCGGGCGATCGAGTTCGTGAGCGATCTGCGCAACGTCGACACCGATCAGCGGTTCTTCCTCTACTTCGCGACCGGCGCGTGCCATTCACCTCATCACGCGCCGGCCGAATGGATCGAGCAGTACCGCGGTCACTTCGACCTCGGTTGGGACCGCTGGCGCGACGAAGTGTTCGCGAGGCAGCTCGAAACCGGCGTACTACCGGGTGGGACGCGACTCTCCCCGCGACCGCCATGGGTGCCGGCATGGGATTCGCTGCCCGAACGCGAACAGCGGGTGTCGGCGCGGTTCATGGAGTGCTTCGCCGGCTTCTTGTCGCACGCCGACGCCCAGATCGGCCGCGTGCTCGCGTATCTCGAAGAGATAGGCGACCTGGACGACACGTTGGTGATGCTCGTCTCCGACAACGGCGCGAGCGCCGAGGGCGGGGCGCTCGGGTCGATCAACGATGTGCGCATGTGGAACGGCATCCCCGCCGGGCGGCGTGAACTCGCGGCGCGCGTCGACGAACTCGGAACGCCAACCGCGCACAACAACTACCCGTGGGGTTGGACGATGGCGGGCAACACGCCATTCAAGCGGTGGAAGCGCGAAGTACACGAGGGCGGTGTCGCCGACCCCTGCATCGTGTCGTGGGGTGAGCGGTGGCGAGGCGGCGACGTTCGGCGCCAGTTCACGCACGCGATCGACGTCATGCCGACGATCCTCGAACTCACCGGGGTGGATCCCGAGGCCGCCGGAGGGGACATCGACGGGACGAGCTTCGCGTACGCGCTCGACGAGCCGGCCGCGCCGGAGCGTCACGAGACGCAGTACTTCGAGATGCTCGGATCACGGGCGATCTACCACCGCGGCTGGAAGGCCGTGACGTTCAAGCCGCTCGGCGCGATGTACGACGACGGCCTCGATCCCGACGCGGCGTTCGAAGACGACGAGTGGGAGCTGTATCACGTCGCGGAAGACCTGTCGGAAACGAACAACCTCGCGGCCGCGGAGCCCGAACGGCTACGCGACCTGGAGCACAAGTGGTGGGAGGAAGCGCGCCGCAACGACGTGCTTCCTCTCGACAACCGGCCGCTCGCCGCGTTGTTGAACCCGCGGCCGACGGGACGCGCCGAACGCGACCGTTACGTGTACTACCCGAACGGCGCGGTGGTGCCGGAGACGGTCGCGGTGAACGTGCGGAACCGGACGCACCTCATCACCGCGGAGATCGATGTTGCCGCGGGCGTGGTGCCCGAAGGCGTCCTGATCGCGCTGGGTTCCGTGCTCGGCGGCTGGGTGCTCTACGCACACGAAGGACGCTTGCGATACGTGCACAACCTCGCGGGCAGAGAACGCAATCGCGTTGCCGCCGACGCGGTGATCCCCCCGGGCACGCGCCATGTGGGCATGCGGTTCGAGAAGACCGCCGAATTCGCGGGCCACGCGACATTGCTGATCGACGACGAACCGGTGGGCGATGGCGACATACCGTTCTTCACGCCGGTGCGCTTTTCGATCACGGGTGCCGGCCTGAGCATCGGGTACGAGGTCGGACCGCCGATCTCCGACGAGTACGAGGTGCCGTTCCCGTGGAATGCGGGCCTTACCCGGGTAGTGGTGGAGGTCGCGGGCACACCGCACCGCGACCCGGAGGCCGAGTACCAAGCGATCATGAGCGAGCAGTAGCCCCGCTTAGGAAGAGACGACGAGCCCGACGGGCAAGCCGCTGAGCGCTTCGCCGACAACCAATTCACGTTCGGACGTCACGATGCTCGCCGGGCAGAGCGCGTCACGCCATTCGCTCGGCGCGCCGGCGGGCAACCGCACCGCCGTGTCGCGCCATGCTTCGATGCCGACCGGGAACTGTGGCGCGTTCGCAATGCGAGTCGTGACACGCGGAACGACCGCGATCGCCCACTGATCGCCGAAGCGGCGCGCGAATGCGACCGCGTGCGCTGCGTATGCGCCGGAGACAGCGAGTGGGCTGTATTGACCGTCGACGAACAATTCGGCACGCGCTCGTCGCGCTCGCAAGGCACGCGACAACACGAACAACTTGATTGCGCCGCTGCGCCAGTCGAGCCGCAACGACCCGCACAGTCGCTCCGACGAGCCTTCGTAGGCGTCGAGCTCTTCGAGCAGCAAGCGCCGGCGCCCGTAGTCGACCGGCCGGCGGTTATCCGGGTCGACGAGGCTGAAGTCCCACAACTCCGTGCCCTGGTACACGTCGGGCAGCCCGGGCAACGCCACCTTGAGAAGGATCTGGGCCAGCGAGTTGCACGCACCGTGGAATGCCATGACATCGGCGAGTGCACCGAACGAACCGAGGAACTCGCGGCCGTTGTCGGCGATCGAGCGTCGCGCCACCGAGATCACCGCCGCTTCGTGCTGCTCATTGGGTTCGAGCCACGACGTTTGTTGCTTGGCTTCGCGCAGCGCCTTCTGCAGGTACGCGGCGATGCGCCGCTCATACGACGCGAGCCCGTGGTGCTCGTCGACCTCGAGCGGCCAGGAACCGAGAAGCGTTTGCGCCACGAACCGAAGCTCGGCCGGCGTCACTTCGTCGAGGCGCCCCAGACCATTGCGCCAATGTTCGAGTGCCAGCTCGAAGTCGGCCGGTAGTTCGGACAGCACGGCGAGACGAGCGCGCACGTCTTCGCTGCGCTTCGTGTCGTGCGTGGACGTCGCGACCAGACCTTGTTGGTTGCTCGTGTGGCGCTCGATCGTGCGGCGGTGAAAGCGAGGCAGCGCGTCGGTTGCCGGATCGCCGGGATCGCCACCTACTTCCGCCTGCGCGAGCAATACCGGGTAGCGATAGCAGGCGGTGTCTTCGTGTCCCTTTGCCATGATGGGCCCGCTGAGCTGGTGCCACTGCCGCAGCAGCCGGCCACGGGCCTCATCGGAGCCGACGGCCAGGTCGTCGCCGAGCACTATCCGCGCCACGGCCGCGAGCGCGTCATCGTCGTTGCCGCCGGGCTCGGTACGCGCACCGGCGAGCGCTTCCGCGAGCCGTCGACGGTCTTCGCCGCGCGCCCGACCTTCGAGGATGTACGTGCGGTACACGCGCAACGCGATGGTCGCAGCGGCGAGCGCTGCCGCGCCCTCGTGCTCGCCGACGTCGACGCCGGCCGCCTTCGCGGTTTCCACCAACGTCCGACGCAGGCGCGCCCACTCCGGTTCGAAGAGCTGTTCGAGCACTTGCCGTTTCGCGGCGCGCTGGACCGACGGGAACCGCGCCCCGCCGCTCTCAGCAAAAAAACGATCTTCGAGCACCGCGCGTCCGGCCGGCTCGATGAAGACGCTGCACAACTCATCGAGCGCGTCGTAGCCAGTGGTGCCGTGCGCGGCCCAGTCGTCGGGCAGCAGCTCGTCGGCGGCAAGGATCTTCTCGACGACGGTGTATACGCCACCAGTGGCCGCCGCGAGCCGATCGAGATAGCGCTGCGGCTCGGCGAGCCCGTCGATATGGTCGACCCGCAAACCGGTGACCGCGCCTGAGTTGACCAAGTCGAACACGAGCGCATGCGTCGCCCGGAACACTTGCTCGTCTTCCACTCGCACGCCTGCGAGTGTCGACACGTCGAAGAAACGGCGGTAGTTGCGCGACCGCGCGCCCGTGCGCCAATCCACGAGCTTGTAGTGCTGCGCGGCGAGTACGTCCTCGATGTTCGACGGGTCGTCGACCGGGCCGTTCACGGGGAGCAACTCGTCGAAGTACCGGACCCTCCATGAGCCGTCGGGCGCGGGTTCGAGGCGCAGGTTCCCGGCCGCGATCTCGGCGCGGATGTCATCGCCGAGCAGCGGCCAGACCAAGCGTCCCGGTTCGCCGTCGTTCCCCGACCAGTCGACGTCGAAGGTGCGCGCCGCGTCGGAAGCGGGTCCGCCCGCGAGCATCGCGTACCAACTGGGGTTGCGAGTCGTTGCGGCCTGGTGGTTCGGCACGATGTCGAGCAGAAGGCCGAGGTTCGCGTCGCGCAGCGCCTCCGCGAACCGATCGAACGCGGCGCGGCCGCCGAGCTCCGGGTTGATCACCGTCGGGTCGGTCACGTCGTAGCCGTGCATGCTGCCAGGCTGCGCCGCGAACACCGGCGACGTGTAACACGCGCCAATGCCGAGATCGCGCCAGTACTGCGAGAGGGCCCGCGCGTCGTCGAGGCCGAAGTCTTTGTGGAGCTGCACCCTGTACGTGGACGTGAATGCCGTCACGCGGCGCGCCGGAGCACGAGCACCGACCGGGCCGGCCGCACGAGATCGATCGCGTCACCGCCGATCTCGGCCGGCAACCGGCCCGGGTGCGAGTCGAGGAGCACGCGCCACTCGCGGCCGGCGCCGAGCGCAACAGGTATCGACACGTCCAGGTCGTCGAGCCCGAACGTCAACACCACCATTGCCTCGTCGACGGCTTCCTCCGCAGCTTCACCCGCGGCCACGTCAGCGGCCTCGGTGGGAACCGCGCGACGCCGCACCACGAGTGCACGCGTGTCTTCGTGCACCTCCGTCGTGGTGTGCGCGGGGTCGAGCGCCGCCAACGCGGGCACCGCTCGCCGCATCGTCAGCAGATCGCGGTGCCAGTCGAGCAACGCGGCGTGCGGCTCCTTCTCGCGTTGGCGCCGATCGAGGATCGCCATTCGGAAGGTGGCTTCGTCTTGCGGATCCGGCACGCGCTCGGCGCCATCGGCGCCATCGGCGCCATCGGCGGCATGGAACTGCGCGAATTCCGCCTGCCGGCCTCTCCGCACCGCGTCAACCAGCGCGGGATTGGAATGGCTCACGAAATAGGGGAACGGCGCGCTCTCTCCGTACTCCTCGCCCATGAAGAGCAACGGTACGAACGGCGAGCACAGCACGGTCGCGGCGGCCACTTTCAGACCGTCAGTGTCGATCAGCGCGCTCAGGCGCTCGCCGCGGGCGCGATTGCCGATGTGATCGTGGTTCTGCGCGAACACGACGAAGCGTTCGCCTGGGATCCCCGCGGCGCTGCGACCGAACGTCCGCCGTCGGAACCGCGAATAGCGACCCTCGAACGTATAACCGTCGCGAAACGCGGTCGAGAGGTCGCTCACCAAACCGAAGTCGGCGTAGTACTCAGCGGCTTCGCCGGTGAGCAACGCATGCAGTGCGTGGTGGAAGTCGTCGCTCCACTGCGCGTCGCACCCGATGCCGCCCTGCCTCGGCTCGCGTATAACGCGCGCATCATTCTCGGCGCTCTCGGCAATCGTGTACACGTGCCGTCCGCTCTCGTGGGCCACTTCGTGCACCGCCGCGGCGAGTTGCTCGACGAACGGATACGCGCTGCCGTCGACGATCGCATGCACGGCGTCAAGCCGCAGCGCGTCGATGTGGAACTCGAGCACCCACTGGCGTGCGTTGTGCACGAAGAAGGCGCGCACCGGGTCACTTTCGGGACCGTCGAAGTTCAACGCGTCGCCCCACGGCGTGCGGTACCGGTCGGTGAAGTACGGGCCGAACTCGCGCAGCACGTCGCCCTCGGGCCCGAGGTGGTTGTACACGACATCGAGCACGACGCACAGGCCGAGGCGATGCGCGGCGTCGACGAATCGCTTGAGCGAATCGGGACCGCCGTAGGTGTTCTGCACCGCGTACGGGAACACGCCGTCGTAACCCCAGTTGCGCGCACCCGGAAACTGCGCGACCGGCATCAGTTCCACCGCGGTAACGCCGAGGTCGACCAACTCCCCGAGATGCGCGATCGCCGCGTCGAACGTGCCATCGTCGGTGTAGGTACCGATATGCACTTCCGAGATCACGTAGTCGTGCAACGGGCGGCCGCGCCATCCCACGTCACTCCACTCGAACCGGGGCGCGTGTACCGCCGACGGTCCGTCCACACCGTCGGGCTGAAAGCGCGATGCGGGGTCGGCGAGGTCTTGTTCGCCGACGCGGTACCGGTAACGCACGCCGTGCCGCTCGCCGTCGAGCGACACGTCGAACCAGCCGTCGACACGCGGCACCATCTCGACCGATTCGCCGCCGTCCAACGCGAGTTGGACGCGATCGTGATTCGGCGCCCAGACCGAAAACCGCGTCCGCCCCCGCACGACGTGCGCCCCCGGGAGGCGTGCGTCGATAGGGGACATTATTTGTCCCCTATCGACGCACGCGGGTGGAGGAGGATGGCGCCGAGGGGCGGGAGGGTGAGGGTGAGGGACCAGTAGTGCTCGCCGACCGGCACTGGCAACGCCTCCACCTCGCCGAGGTTCCCGACGCCGCTCCCGCCGTACGACGCGGCATCGGTGTTGCACGCTTCCACCCAGTGTCCGCCCTGCGGTACCGGCGTGCGGAAGTTGTACTGAGGCATCGGTGTGAAATTCCCCACCCAGAGCAGCGGCGAACCGTCGTTCGCGTACCTGAGGAACGCGAGCGTGCTGTGGTCGGCGTCGTCGGCGACCGCCCAACCGAAGCCGTGAGGATCAGTGTCTCGTTCGTGCAGCGCCGGCTGTGCAATGAGCAGACGATTCAGGTCGCCGACGAGCCTCGCCACGCCGGCGTGCGCGTCGTCGTCGAGCAGGTGCCATTCGAGGCTGCTCTCGTGGTCCCACTCGCGCCATTGACCGATCTCGCCACCCATGAACAACAGCTTCTTGGCCGGCAGCGCCCACTGGTACGCAAGCAGCAGCCGGAGATTCGCGAGCTTCTGCCACGCGTCGCCCGGCATCTTCGTGACGAGCGAACCCTTCCCATGCACCACTTCGTCGTGCGACAGGGGCAACACGTAGTTCTCGCTGCCCGCGTAGATCGCCCGGAACGTGAGCTCGTCGTGGTGGAAGCGACGATGCACCGGATCGCGCGACATGTACAGCAGCGTGTCGTGCATCCAGCCCATGTCCCACTTCATGCCGAAGCCGAGACCGCCGAGGTACGTGGGCCGCGACACCATTGGCCACGCGGTCGATTCCTCCGCGTACGTATGCACGTCGGGGAAGCCGCCGTAGACGGCCTCGTTCAACTCGCGAAGGAACGAGATCGCTTCGAGGTTCTCGCGGCCGCCGTACTTGTTCGGTATCCACTCGCCGGCTTTGCGCGAGTAATCGAGGTAGAGCATCGACGCGACCGCGTCGACGCGTATGCCGTCGCCGTGATAGGCGTCGAGCCAGAAGCAGGCGCTGCTGATGAGAAACGAACGCACTTCCGGTCGCCCGTAGTTGAAGATGAGGCTGTTCCAATCGGGATGGAAGCCTTGGCGCGGGTCGGCATGCTCGAAGAGATGCGTCCCGTCGAAGTAGCCGAGCGCATGCTCGTCGGAAGGAAAGTGCGACGGCACCCAGTCGAGGATCACGCCGATCCCCTCGTGGTGCATGTGGTCGACGAACTCCTTGAAGTCGGTGGCCGTGCCGTAGCGGCGCGTCGGCGCGAAGTAGCCAGTCGTCTGGTACCCCCACGACCCGTAGAAGGGATGCTCCATGATCGGGAGCAGTTCCACGTGCGTGAAGCCGTGCTCCTTTGCGTGCTGCGCGAGCAACGGTGCCATCTCGCGATAACTGAGGAAGTCGCCGTTCGCGTTGCGGCGCCACGAACCCAGGTGCACTTCGTAGATCGAAATCGGCCCGTCGAGTCGGTGGTGCTCGCCGCGCGCCGCCATCCAGTCGTCGTCGTGCCACTCGTAACCGAGGTCCGCGACGACGGAAGCGGTCGCCGGCGGTTCCTCCGATTGGAATGCGAACGGGTCCGCCTTGTCGACGCGGTAGCCGCTACGCGCCTCGATGTGGAACTTGTAACGGTCGCCGACACCCCAACCGGCGAGCTCACCCACCCAGATCCCCGACGACTGGCAGGGCTGCAGCTCATCGGCGTGCGGCGTCCAGCCGTTGCGGTCCCCCACCGCCGACACCGATGACGCATTCGGTGCCCACACCGCGAATGTCACACCGCCGTCCGAACAGTGCGCGCCGAGATGTTCGTAGAGGCGGAAGTGACGGCCTTCGTTGAACAGGTAGATGTCGTCGGCGCTTATAACTTCGTCCATATCCGTCATGTCCTGACTCCTCTACCCGGGGCGTGCCGCGGCCTGCCCCGCGCGCGGTCGAGACGACGCAAGATGTCGCGCTCCACGGTCGACGACTCGAGGTCGGCGAGCGATCGAGCGGCGCGCCGCCGAAAGTTCGGTCGTTGTTCCGGCGTGGTGCCGGGAACGTTCTGCGGCTCCGTCTCGAGCCAGAGATCTTCGAGTGATGCGAGCACTACCTCGGCCCGCGTTCCACCGAGGTACGCGAGCAGCCCGGAAAGCACGTCTCCCGCGGGCGGCTCGCCTTCCGTTGCGTCCAGGCAACCTGCCTCGCGCAACGTACGCAGCAACACGTCCCGGCATTCGGCATCGAGGTCCCGCCAGAACGCGGCGAACGTCGCGGTGTCGTGCGTATCGAGACAGGTGAGCTCGCGCGGGCCCGGCGGACGCAGCGGAGGCTCGGCGCGAGGGTCGAGCTCGAACTGCACGACGTGCATGCCGAGCATCCCGTGGCGTCGCAACGCCCGGTTCGTTTCCGGCGGCACGGTTCCGAGATTCTCGCCCACCACATGGCCGCCGGCGCGAGCCGCACCGATCGCGAGCACCGCGTACTGCTCCTCCGCGGGATACGACACGTACGCACCGTCGCGGGGAGACGCGCCATTCGGCACCCACCACATGCGGTGGAAACCGATGACGTGATCCACGCGCAGCCAGCGAGCCATTCGTAAGTGAGCACCGATGCACTCGCGCAGGTACCGATGCCCGGTGGCCCGGGCGACCTGGGGAAGTACGGGCGGGAACCCCCAGCACTGCCCGTCGGAGAAGAAAAGGTCCGGCGGCGCACCCACCGACGCGCCATGGGCAAACAAGTCCGCTTCCGCCGCGACGTCGAAACCGTCGGGGTGCGCGCCGATGGGAAGGTCCAGGTACAGCTCTTGGTCGCGCTTCCGCAGCCCGTGCGCCAGCGCTTCGAGCTGTGTTTCCACCAGCCACTGCGCGTACGCGTGGTACCTCACCACCGGGTGCTCGATTCCGACGCGCACCGGCGAAGCCGGACCGGGGCCGCCGAGCTCCACCCCGGCACGGAACTGCGCGTACGCGACGACGTCGGGGCGTTCTTCGAGGAAACGCGCGAACGCGTCGCGTCGCGCCGGGCGCTGCTCCAGCCGGGTCGCGGCGTGCTCGAGAACGACGCGCTTACGCGCGGCGAGTGCCGGCAGGTCGACGAACTCGCCCGGCGAAGGTTCTTCCACCGTCGTGCCGGGCTCCACTTCGGGCACCGCGCTCAGGTCGAGGTACACCTCGTTCCAGTGCCGCCGTGTCACCGGGGCGTACGGGCTCGGGTCGTTCGGTTCTTGGCCCGCACCGAAGAACGTCGCCAGCAACGGCAAGGTCCCGAGCACACCGGCGCCCAACGAACCCGCCCAACGCGCGAACCGTTCGAAGGTGGCGAGGTCGCCGGTGGCGGGTCGGTCGTCGGGCCTGAGCGCGTACATCGGTACGAACACACCCCACTGCTTTCGACCGACCGGAAGACGGGCGGGCGCCGCGAGCAGGGTCGCGGCCGCCGAGGCTCGCGCGGCATCCACTCGCAGGGTGTGCACGCCGATCGGGAGTGCCTCCGGGAGACGCACGCGTCGCACGTTCGCCCCACCTGACGGTTCCGTGGAGAGGTCGCCACCTCGTACCGACCATGCACGCGTCGTGCCGTCGTCGAGTTCCACCGTGCATTGCACGTCGGCGTCGCGCGCCGCGGCCGGCATGCGGACCTCGAGTGAAACCCTTTCGTCGCCCCACTGCACCGCAACCGGTTCCACGACACGCGCGGCGCGCTCGGCCTCGAACGCGCGCAGTGCGTCGGGTGCGCCCGCGGCGTCGTCGAGCTGCGCGCCGAGGAGCCGGACGAGCACCAGCAACGTGTCATCGCTCACGGTCGCGCGGTTCCCGTCGCTTGCTCGCCATTGCCGTTGCACCCCGTATGCCTTGGCGAGCGCACGCAGCGCCCGCACGCGGGAACTCACGGCAGGGCACCTTCCAAGTCGCTGGTGTCTTCGTCGGGCATGAGGAGCCGCCGCACACCGGCGATCGGCACCTCCACATAATCGGGACGATGATCGAGCTCGTACCGGATCTCGTAACACGCCTTCTCGAGCAGATGCGCGTCGAGCGAAATGCGCAACGCACCCAGGTCGCGGGGCAGAAGATCGGTTCCTTCAACCGTCTCGAGATACCCACGCAGGAAGGCAGCCGACACGCTCGACACCCACCGTTCCGCCGCATCTTCGAGAAGTTCTCGGCGCTGTTCCTCGCGAACCTGGCCTCGTTCGACCGCCTCGGGAATCGCCGTGTACGCCGCGTAGTGGAACGACCGCAACATCCCGGCCACGTCGCGCAACGCCGAACGCTTCAGCCGCCGCTCACTCAGGCTTCGGCTGGGTTCGCCTTCGAAATCGAGGATGACGAAGTCGTTTCCGGTCGACAACACTTGGCCGAGGTGCAAGTCGCCGTGCACACGAATGCGGAGGCCATCCCGCACCGAGAGCAGCGCGCGCAGCCGATCGAAAAGGACCTCCGAGTTCGCCAGCACGGTGGCCGCGTCGGCGGCCGCGTCTTCCGACAACGTCGGCATCGCCCGTTCGAGTTCGCGCAACGCGCGCGACGCTCCGTTACGCATCGTCTGGTACGCCGAGCGTTGCGAGAGGCTGTTCGCCGGTTCGGGCACGAACGCAGGGCCGTGCGAACTGGCGAGCGCGCGGTGCAATTCCCCGACACGTAAACCGAGTAGTTCCGCGGTCACGAGCACGCCCGGCGTCAACTGTTCGAGCGGCTGCGAAGTCTGTCCTCGCACGAGCGACAGCGGGTGTCCGAGCGCCACGGCGAGCGGCGCGTCGGGATGCGCGAGCACTTCGTCGTAATACCGGCCGACGAACTCGAGGAACCAGGACCAGGCGTCACTCTCATGGGGTACGTAGCGATGTACGACGGCGAGCGTCGCGTCGGCGGTGCGCTCCCTTCGGTACACGAGCGCGCCCACGAGCGCGGGCGCATTCGGGAAGTGCACCTCGTCCGTGAGGACACGGCTCATCTCGAGCTCCGGGTTCTCGCCCGGCTCGACCCGTCTGAGCGTCTTCATGATCATGCGTTCGCCGAACGCGAGCGACGTATTCGACTGGTCGCCGCGCAGCACGTTCACCGTTGGTGCCTCGGTGAGGGTGCGCGACACATACTCCGTGCCGGCGGCGCTCGGCACGCCCACCACCGCACCGTGCTCGCCCCGCAGTTGGCGGCGGCGCGCGATCAACTGCGCGAGCGCCACGCCGAAGCCGGGCACCCAATGCGCGTCGACCAGCAACCCCGCCTCGCTCTCGGCCGGGCGCAGGATCGCGAGGGCCGCGGCCGGCTGGTCCTCTACGAGCCGTTGCCCGGCCGCGCCGGCAAGGAACGTCACCGGCATCACGTACGTTTCCGGTTCGCCGTCGAGGTATTCGACCCGCACGAACAGCGCGAGCGCGGGTTCGGGATTCGCGGCCGCCTCGTCGTCGCCCACCCACCCGTACGGCAAGGGCAACGCGAAGGAGTCGTCGATGTGCGCGCCCGTGATGGTTCGGTTCTTCCCACCGAACCAGCGGCGGGTGCGCAACAAACGCGGTAACACGCTTTCGAACGGCCGGCGATTTCGACGCTCGAACAACGCCGTCCACGGCCCCGGCGCGGCGAGGCCCGGCATCGCGTTCGTGTCGGTCATCGTCACTTCGACACGCGCGGGGTCGAGCGCGAGCCAGTAGAACGCGTGCGGCCCGAGCGTGAGCAAGTAGGGAAGGTCACCGATCGCGGGGAACGTGGTGTGACCGAAGAGCTCCACCGGCCGGCGCCCGCGAAACTCCGAGAGGTCGAGTTCCACGTACTGCGCGAAGCGCGAGAGGTTCGCGACGACGAGCACCGTTCGGTCCCGGTCGCTTGCACTGTCGTCCATGTCGGGTTGCGCTCGCCGCAAGAACGCGAGCACCCGGTGATTGTCGGGCGACAGGAGCTCCACTGTCCCCCGACCGAAGACGCGGTGACGTTTCCGTAGCGCGATCAACCGCCGTACCCACCACAGGAGCGAGTCGGGGTTGTCGAGTTGCGCCTCGACGTTGACGGTCTCGTAGTGGTACTCGGGGTCGATGACCGCCGGCAGGTACAGGCGTTGGGGATTACAGGTGGAGAAGCCGGCATTGCGGTCCGCGCTCCATTGCATCGGCGTGCGCACACCGTCGCGGTCACCGAGATAGACGTTGTCGCCCATCCCGATCTCGTCGCCGTAGTACAGCACCGGCGTTCCCGGCAACGAGCACAGCAGCCCGTGCATCAACTCGATCTTCTGGCGGTGGTTGTGCAGCAGGGGCGCGAGACGTCGCCGGATACCGAGGTTGATGCGCATCTGCGGGTCGTGCGCGTACGCGCGGTACATGTAGTCGCGCTCTTCGTCGGTGACCATTTCGAGGGTCAACTCGTCGTGGTTGCGCAGGAACACCGCCCACTGGCATCCGGGTGGAGGCTCGGGAGTCTGGCGGAGAATGTCGCTGATCGGGAACCGATCTTCCATCCGCAGTCCCATGAACAAGCGCGGCATCACCGGAAAGTGGAATGCCATCTGGCACTCGTCGCCTTCGCCGAAGTACTCGACTGCGTCTTCCGGCCACTGGTTCGCCTCCGCGAGCAACATGCGACCTTCGAAACGCGTGTCGACGTAGCGGCGCAGCTCGCGCAAGAAGTCGTGCGTCTCGGGCAGGTTCTCGCACGACGTGCCTTCGCGCTCGAACAGGTACGGCACCGCGTCGAGGCGCAACCCATCGACGCCCGTGTCGAGCCAGTATTCGACGGTGCGCAGCATCTCGCGCCGCACCTCGGGGTTGTCGTAGTTCAAATCGGGCTGGTGACTGTAGAAACGATGCCAGTAGTACTGGTTCGCGACCGCATCCCACGCCCAGTTCGACTGCTCGAAGTCGCGGAAGATGATGCGCGCGTCGCCGTAGCGCTTGGGGTCGTCGCTCCACACGTACCAGTCGCGCTGACGCGACCCCTTCGGTGAACGGCGCGCCCGTTGGAACCACGGGTGCTGGTCGGAGGTGTGGTTGAGCACCAACTCGGTGATCACCCGCAACCCGCGTTTGTGCGCTTCGTCGAGGAACCGCCGGAACTGTCGCAACGTGCCGTATGCGGGGTTGATGCCGCGGTAGTCGGCGGTGTCGTAACCCTCGTCGCGCAACGGCGATGGGTAGAACGGCAACAACCACAGCGCGGTCACGCCGAGGTCTTGCAGATAGTCGAGCTTCTGCGTGAGCCCGGCGAAGTCGCCGACGCCATCGGCGTCGCTGTCGTAGAACGCGCGCACGTGTAGCTCGTAGATGACCGCGTCCTTGTACCAGGTCGGGTCGGGCATCAGCAGCGGGCCCGTATCGGTGCCGCGGGACGATGCGACGCGGCTCATTCCGCGCCGCCGAGCGGCGTGAGCGCGAGGACGTGTGCGGGCGTCGACCTCGGGTCGAGTGACACGAAGTTGTCGGGTCCGGACCACGTGTAGCGCGCTTCGGTGAGGAGATCGCGGGCCTCGAACGGCTGCTCCCAGTCCAAGCCCAGCGCGCCCAGATCCACGTGCGTCCAACCGGCTTGGGCGTGCCAGGGATCGAGGTTCACCACGCACAACACGATGTCGCTTCCATCTCCACTTCGTTTGCTCCAACAGAGCAGTTGATCGTTGTCGACGCTATGGAAACGCAACGAGGAGTTGCGTTGCAACGCGGGGTGCGCCCGCCGGATCGCGTTGACGCGCGCGATGAAATGGCGCAGGCTCCACGGCGCGTCGAGGTCCCAGTGGTGTATCTCGTACTTCTCGGAGTCGAGGTACTCCTCGCTGCCCTCCTCGCGCGCTTCTCGCACCATCAGCTCGAACACCGGCCCGTAGATGCCGTAGGCCGCGCTCAGACACGCGGCGAGGACGAAGCGAACCATGAACGTGCCGCGGCTGCCGTGCTGAAGGGTTTCGTGCAGGATGTCGGGAGTGTTCGGCCACACGTTCGGCCGGAAGTACTCGGCGCCGGGGCCGTGGGCGAGCTCTTCGAAGTACTCGGTGAGCTCCCACTTCGAGTTGCGCCACGTGAAGTATGTGACCGACTGCGAGAAGCCGATCTTCGCGAGGCGGTGCATCACGTGCGGGCGCGTGAACGCCTCGGCCAGGAACAAGATGTTGGGGTTGGTCGCGTGTATTTCGGCGATCAGCCATTCCCAAAACGGGAAGGGCTTCGTGTGGGGGTTGTCGACACGGAACACGCGAACGCCGTGGCCGATCCAGAACCGCACGACGTCGGCGAGTGCTTCCCACAGCGCGGGCCAGTCTTCGGTATCGAAGTCGAGTGGGACGATGTCTTCGTACTTCTTCGGGGGGTTCTCCGCGTACGCGATGGAACCATCGGGGCGGTGGCGGAACCATTGGGGGTGCTCGCGGATCCACGGGTGGTCGGGCGAGCACTGGAACGCGATGTCGAGCGCGACTTCTAATCCCTGTTTGCGCGCGGCGCGCACGAGCTGCTGGACGTCGCCGAGCGTGCCGAGGTCCGGGTCGACCGCGGTGTGCCCACCGCGGGCCGAGCCGATCGCCCACGGGCTCCCCGGTTCGCCGGGCTTGGCTTCGCGCGCATTGTTGGCACCTTTGCGGTGGGTGGTGCCGATGGGGTGGATCGGTGGGAGGTAGAGCACGTCGAAGCCGAGTTCGGCGACGTAGGGCAGCCGTTCGATGACGTCCCGCAGCGTGCCGGGTCGCGCGCGGTCGAGGCTCGTCGAGCGCGGGAACAGCTCGTACCACGCGCCGCATATCGCGAGCGGCTGGTCGACCCAGATCGGCGACGTGGTGTCGCGCACGGTGGCGTGCGCCCGATCCGGGTAGTCGCGTGTGAGCTCGACGATGCGTGCCAAGCGCGTGAGTGTTCGCTTGTCGGAGCTGTGACGCAGCCGTTCGGCGAACGTTTCGAGCGCGTCGGCGTCGCGCTCCCCTGCGCGCTTCGCGATCTCCTCCACCAACGCCGCGCCTTCCTCGCGGTCGAGTGTGACGTCTTGGCCGGCCTCGACCTTGCGGAGGAACCCTTGCTGCCAGGTCGCGAGGTGATCGATCCACGCGACGATGCGAAATCGGTACTCGCCGGCTCGCTCGACGCGGAATGCCGCTGCCCACTGGTCGTTGCCGAGTGGTCCCATCGGCGCGGTTCGCCAGTCGCGTTCGTTGGCGTGGCGGTACTCGACGTTCGCGGCGACCAGGTTGTGCCCGTCGGCGAAGACGACCGCTTCGACGGTCACATCGTCGCCCACGACCCGTTTGACCGCGAACTCGCCACCGTCGACATCGGGTACCGCGTGTTCGACCGCGACTCGCTGCGGTTCGTTGGGTTGCACTGGCCTCGCCCTCGTTTCGGACGGCTGGTATCGGATGCGTACTGGTTGGAGCGCTCCAGCGTTGGTGCGTTGCTGGTCGGCCGCAGTGGTTACCCGAGGCGTCCGCCACGCGAACAACGCTGTACCCACCACGATCGCGCTTTTGAGCGGCGCGAACCGGGCATCACACTGCGTTCAAGAAAACTTTCCTCCGCCAGGTTTGGTCCCGCTATCGAGCGGGAACCCGAATCAGCAGGTCCCGGCGGAATCGGCAAGGAACCCCCCATCCGGCTGCTCGGACCATTTGGCCGGCCGGGGCGTGCGGGCGATGCCCGCCCGGCCCGCACGCCCTGCCGGCACGTTTCTCACTCTCAGCACCTGGGCCGGTGCTCCTTCCTCGGTCGATTGCCGAGGGGAAGATTGCGCGAGACCCGAGCGTTCGCGTGATTGCGCAGTCTTTCGAGAACCGGCGCCCAACCGAGGAGAACAGATGCCGACCTACGAACTGCCTGACCTGCCCTACGAATACGGCGCACTCGAACCGCACTACTCCGCGCGCCAAGTTGAGCTTCACCACGACAAGCATCACGCGGCGTACGTGAAGGGCGCGAACGACGCGCTGGCCTCCTTCGATGTATTCCGACAGCAAGGCGCGAGCGATTCGGAGCAGCTGCGCGGTTTGGAGCGGGCGCTGGCGTTCAACGTGTCGGGCCACCTCTTGCACTCGCTGTTCTGGCCGAGCATGCGACCCGACGGCGGTGGAGAACCCGACGGCGAACTCAAGGCTGCAATCGTCGAGGCGTTCGGTTCCGTCGACACATTGAAGAAGCAGCTCGGCCTCGCCACCACAACCTTGTTCGGTTCCGGCTGGGGCGCGCTCGTGTGGGAACCGATGGCCGGGAAGGTCATGGTGCAGCAGATCTACGACCACCAGGCGAACATGTCGCCGGCCAACCTCCCACTGCTCGTGATCGACGGGTGGGAACACGCGTACTACCTGCAGTACGAGAACCGCAAGGACGAGTGGATCAACGCGTTCTGGAACATCGTCAACTGGGAACGCGTCGCGGCGCGCTTCGATCACGCCCGTTCGTCCTTGAGTTCCTCGCTGCTTGCGATGGCCTGATCCACGACCCAGGAGATTGACATGACTGACCGAACGCGGCCGAACGACCAGACCAAAGCGGCTGAACGCGCCGAGGCCGAAACCCACTCCGGGCCGGATCGGATGCCGACGCCCGAAGAAGAAGCGGTCGCCGACACCCTCGAACCTGACGAAGAGGCGGCGAAGCATTACCAGGAAATGGCCGAGCGAGGCGCCAACCAGAAGGGCGAGGGCCGCCTCCCCTAATCGTTTTGATCGCAGAAAGCGGCCGTTTTCGGTGTGTTTCTGCGATCAAAACACGCTGAGCCTGCAAATATCACGGCGTGCGTCGAAGTCTCGCTCGTCGTTGGTTGGTGGGCGTCAGTGGCGCGGCGGCGGCCGTGGCTGGAACGGCGGCGCGCCGCCGCTCCACGCGCTGGCGGAGCGCGGTACGGGCGGGCGAGGAACTGCGTACGACGGCGGCGCGCCTCGACACGCTTCTCGCTCGCTCGCCCGTCGCGTTCGCGTTCTTCGAGCCGGACGGCACGATCACGCGCGTCAACGACACGTTCGCCGCGCTCTTCGGATACCGCGCCGATCAACTGACGGGCCGGCGGGTCGCTGATGCGTTGCCGAGTATCTGGGTTCGAGTCGAGCCACTGTTCGAGCAGGTGCAGACGACGGGCCAGCCGATCGTCGATCTCGAGGTATCGGGCCGGATCCGCTCGGAACCCGGCGTCGAGCAGCATTGGCTCGCGAGTCTTTTCCCGGTGCAGCGAGACGCGGGGAAACCCGGCGAGGCGCCGATCGGGCTCGGGGCGCTCGTGGTGGATATCACCGAACGCAAACGCGCCGAGCAGGAGATCGAGCTCTTAGCGCGCGCCAGCAACCTCTTCGCGGTCGACCTCACATTCGACGAGGCGATCGAGCAGGTGGCTCGGCTCGCGCTGCCCACGTTCGCCGATGTGTGCATCGTGTTCATGCCGACGGCAAACGGCTCGGTCCGCCGCGCGACGATCACGCATTGCGATCCCGACATGGAACGGGATCTGCGCGCGATGTCGGCGCAACTGCCGCCTCCGACTCCTTTTGGGCCTGCCGCGACCGCAATACGCACTGGCGAGGTCCAATTCTTCGAGATCGTCGACGAAGAAGCCCGGCGCGCCGCGGCACAAAACGAGGAGTATCTCGAGTACCTCGAAGTGCTCGCCGGCAAATCGTCGATCACGGTGCCGCTCGGTGTGGGCGGTCGCGTCGCCGGCGCGGTCGCGTTCCTCTACACGTCGACGAGCAAGCGGCAATACCGCGACGCCGACATCGAGATCGCACGCGAGCTCGGCCGCCGTATCGCGCAAGTCCTCGAAAGCGTGCGGCTCGCCGGCGATGCCGCGCGAGCCGCGGCGCGATTGCAGCTTCTCGCGCGCGTCGGCGAATTGCTCAAGATCGAGCTCGACCTCGCGCAACGGTTGCGCCGGGTCGCTCGGCTGTTGCTCCCGGAATTCGCCGACGGGACCGGCGTGTACCTCGTCGAGAACGGCGTCCTCAACCTCGTGGCCGCCGGGCACTCGGACCCGCAAGTTCAGGCCGCGCTCGAGCGCGCCGCGTTCCCGTCGCACGGACTCGACGCCGACGTGCCGCCGTGCGAAGCGGTACGCACCGGGCGCGCAGTCCTCGTGGAAGAACTGCCGGGCCCAGCCGCCGACGAAATGGTCGCCGGCATCAATGTGCGCGCCACCGGGAACGGCAATCCGCTGCGGTCGTACCTCGCGGTGCCGATGTTCGGTGAGAACGGGCCTATCGGTGCACTGGGATTCGGGTACAGCGCGTCGGGGCGGCGTTACCAGCCCGAAGACATTCCCGTCGCGCTCGAGATCGCGCGACGTGTCGCGCCGGCGGTAGAGAACGCGCAGCGTTACGCCGACAACCGGGAAATGATCGAGGTGCTGCAACGCACATTGTTGCCGGCCGCGCTGCCGGAAGTCCCAGGCATCGCGATCACCGGCCGCTATATCCCGGGTGCGGCCGGGTTGCGCATCGGTGGCGACTGGTACGACGCGCTCGTGCTCACCGACGGCCGGCTGTTCCTCGCGATCGGCGACGTCGTGGGCCACGGAGTGCGGGCGGCGTCTTCAATGGGGCGTCTGCGCAACGCGCTCGAGATCTACGCCGTCGACAACGCGTCGCCGGCCGACATCCTCACCAACCTCAACCGCCATTTCTGTTCGTTCGCCGACGCCGACATGGCGACCATCGGCCTGCTCGTGTACGAACCACGGACACGCCGAGCACGTTTGGCCAGTGCGGGACACCTCCCGCCACTCCTACGCGAACCCGATGGTCATGTGCATTATCTCGACCCGGCGCGGGGCATGCCGGTGTGCGCCTCGCCGCGAGCCATATACGAAGAAACCGAAGTGCTCATCACGGCGGGAGCGACACTTCTTCTCTACACCGACGGCCTCGTCGAGCGTCGTCACGAACCCCTCGACGACGGATTCGAACGGCTCGCAGTCGCCCTGCGCGACGGCCCCGACACAGTCGAGGCACTCGCAGATCACGTGATCGAGAAGCTCTCTGCGAGTAGCCCGCCCACCGACGACGTCGCACTCCTCGTGGTGCGATTCGAAGCCGAACTCACCGAGTTCTCAATGCGCCTCGACGCGTTCCCACGCGAACTCGCGAGGCTCCGCCGCGGGATCGGCGAGTGGGCCGCGCGCGCCGGCGCATCGGTGGACGAGTGCGATGCCATCGTGCTGGCCGTGAACGAAGCTGCGGCCAACGCCGTAGAACACGCGTATGGTCCCGGCGACGCGCGGATCGAGGTGACCGCGACGGCGTCCGGTGTCCGATCGGGTGCTGGCGTGGTCGACGTGCGGGTGCGAGACTTTGGGCGCTGGCGACCCGATCGTCCCGGTGTGGGCGGCGGCCGAGGGTTGATCTTGATCCGCGACCTCATGGACGACGTGTCGATCGAGACGACGAATGACGGGACCACCGTGCGCATGACCCGAGCGCTGGCGAGCGGAGGCCCGCCGGCGTGAACCTCGCCCACATCGATTTCGAAGAACTGCCGCGAGCGCTGATCGTTCGGGTCAAAGGCGAAATCGATCTCTCGAACGTCGACGACATCCGCAACGAGGTGACCGCACGCGTCGCGAGCAACATCGCACGGGTGGTCCTCGACCTGTCCGCGACCACCTACCTCGACAGCAGCGGCATCCGGCTGCTGTTCGACCTCGCGGAACGCCTGCAGGCCCGGCGTCAGCAGCTGGCCCTGGTCGTCACCGATCAGGCACTCGTGCGGCGGGTGATCTTGCTCACCAAGCTCGACGACGAGGTGCCCCTGCACACGACCGTCGAAAGCGCACTCGGCGACCTCGCCTGATCAGCCGGCTGGCCGTTTGGGTACGCACCCCGCGGGAAGAGGCCCGAGACCAATCGGAGGTTCGCGATGGATGAAATCACCCGGCGTGTGCGCGCGCTCGTGGACCGAGCCGGTAAGGACGAACGGCTCGACCAGATCGCGCGCCCCCTCTCTTCGTTGTCGGAAACGTTGACCCGCCGAGACGACGTGAAGCGGCTGCTCTCAGGATCGTGGCTCGGTCACCGGCTGCACCCGATGCTCACCGACATACCGATCGGCGCCTGGACGAGTGCAACGGTCCTCGACGTACTCGGTGGCCGCGCGGGGCGCCTCGCGTCGCGGCGACTCGTGGGCGTAGGGATCTTGGCGTCACTCCCAACTGCCGCGGCCGGCCTCTCCGACTGGCACGACAGCTTCGGCGAAGACAAGCGCGTCGGTGTGGTGCACGCAACCGCGAACGTCACCGCGCTCACGTTGCAATTGGCGTCGTGGCGGGCGCGCGGGAGAGGGCATCGCCTGCGCGGCAGCGCGCTGAGCATGATCGGACTCGGCGCGACTGCGGTTGGCGGATACCTGGGCGGTCATCTCGTCTTCAACCAAAGGGTTGGCGTCGACGTCGAAGTACCGGTCGTCGACATCCCGACGTGGCAGGCGGTGTGTGCCGCGAATGAACTGCGCGACAACGA
Organism: Actinomycetes bacterium; assembly: GCA_025463905.1. Lineage (GTDB taxonomy): Bacteria > Actinomycetota > Acidimicrobiia > IMCC26256 > PALSA-610 > JAODBJ01. The sequence goes on along the minus strand of JAODBJ010000325.1, from coordinate 15,597 downwards.
ACCCAAGGGCGTCGTCGTTGACGGTGCGCGCATTGCGCTGGTTCGGCGCGGCGCCATCGTTCACGCCCTTGCCGCAGTGTGCTCGCACGCCGGTGGTCCGCTCGACGAAGGATCCGTCGACCGCGGCGCATTGCGCTGCCCATGGCACGGAAGCGAATACGCGCTGCGCGACGGTGCGGTGGTGCGCGGGCCCGCGACCACGCCGCAACCCGTCTACGACGCGCGCATCCGCGGCGACATGGTGGAAGTGCGCGGGCCGCTGCAGGACGGCGCGAGCCCCGACGTGGTGCTGGACGAGGCCCCGCTCACAAGCGACCGTTTTGGCGCGAGCAACCGCGGGTAACGCGCATACATGGACGCAATCACACTGCTGCGCGAAGACCACCACACGGTCGAGCAACTGTTCAAAAAATATGAAGCGCTCGGCGAGCGCGCCGCGAAATCGAAGCGGACAACGGTCGACAAGATCGTGCGCGAGTTGTCGGTCCACGCCGCGATCGAGGAGCAGTTTCTGTACCCCGTCGCGCGCGAGCGCGCCGAAAAGCTCGCCGACATGGCGATGGAATCGCTCGAGGAACATCTCCTCGTGAAGCTCGAACTCTCGATGCTCGAGCGCATGTCGCCCGAGGACCCGCGTTTCGACGCGAAGGTGACGGTGCTCACTGAGTTGGTGCGACACCATGTGAAGGAAGAAGAGAAGGATCTCTTCCCGGCCCTGCGCCAGGCGCTCACGCGGAACGAGTTGCGTGAGCTCGGCGAGATGATGCAAGCGGCCAAGAAGTCCGCGCCGACGCACCCGCATCCAGGCGCGCCCGACGAACCGCCGCTCAACCTCGCGGCCGGCCCCGCCTTCGCGTTCGTCGATCGTGCGCTCGATGCCGGTCGGGGCGCGGTGAAACGAGTTCGTCAACGCGTGAGTTGATGCCCTAAACAGCCGGTTCGAAAGCCGCGTTTGCGGACGGGCCGAACCCGGGTATCTACTGGGGCAGGCAATTTGGCGGGAGGACTTGGCGCGTGGACGAACAGGTGGTTGGGCCCGAGCTGGTCCTCACAACGGACCGCAACGGTGACCAGGTTGTGCTCGCAGTACAGGGGGAGCTGGACGCGTACACCGCGCCCGCGCTCGAAGACCACATCGCGGCGCTGCTGGCCGAGCAAACGAAGGAATTACTGCTCGACCTGTCGCAGACCGCGTTCCTCGACTCGTCGGGTTTGCGCGCGCTCCTCACGGTGCACCGCCGGCTCGAAGGTAGCGGTGGCCGGCTCGAGTTGCGCGAGGCAAGCGAGCCAGTGCTGCGGCTGCTCGAGATCACGGGCCTGCGCGAGCACTTTGGTGTTCCGGCAGCCAGTTCCGAGTGATAGTGGTGCGGGCATGCCCTTCGTCGACCTGACGTCGTCGAACGAGTCGCCCGGCGCGTATTCGGTTACGGCTCGCGGCACGCTCGACCTCGCAACCGCACCGCAACTCCAAGCGAAGCTGGACAAGCTCATCGACGACGGCGCCGGGTTGATCCTGCTACGGCTCGGCGATGTCGAGTTCCTGGATTCGAGCGGCATCCGCACGATCATCGGCGCGTCGCGGCGACTGCGCGACACGGGTGGTCGCCTCATGCTTGCAGAAGCATCCGGCGCAGTGCAGCAGGTCCTCGAGATCGCCGGCGTGCTCAGCGATCTCTCAGCGCCTTGAGTCACACCCGCCGGTAGCGCTCAACGCGGCAAGCGACTCCGAACGGCGCGCAGCACGCCGATCCCAATCCGCAGCGGCAACGCCGCGAGCGCGACGCCGGTGCGCAGCGGTGGCACCCACCACGCCTCGCCGTCACCGACCTCGTGTTCGCCCACCGGATTGGGCAACGTTCTCGTCACTGACGCTTCCGTCACGCGCGGTTCCGCCACCGACCGTTCCGCAGCCAACGGTTCCTCGACCGGCAGTTCGGCGGCGGTCGGCACCGATGCCGCGGCGGTGTCGCGTCGCTCTCGGTCGCCGCCGAGTGCCTCCCACACCTGCTGGACGTTTACGAAGCGACGGCGCGGCGGCAGGGTCTCGAGCGCTTCCAGCACGTCGGGCGGGGCGTACTGCTCGTTGGCCACTTCGAGCAGGTGCTCTCTGTCCGCGGGGAACACACTCGGCCGCAACGATGTCGCGAGCGTCGAACGCGCTTGGATCTCATCGAGGTCGAGGAGCCCGGGCATCGGTACGTCCTCGCCGGCGATACGCACGTCCGGCAAGGGTTCGTCGTCCGCCGGCGGCTCGTGCTCCCGGTCTTCGTTGGCACGGGTCTCATGCCCGCTGCGGACCAGCGGCTCAACCTCTTCGGCGAGCGCATCGTCCATGCGCCCGGAGTGCTGCGTGCTTCCGCGTTCCACGTCAACTCCTCATCGGCGCGCCCGCAAGGCGCGGACTGCGTCGTCGGTTTCTTCGTCCACGGGCACGACGTCGGCCAGTGCCGTGAGCACCAGCACTCGACGCACCACGCCGTCGGGCGGGACCACGAGCCGCAACTCCTGACGGCGGGCCCGTAAGCGGCGGGCCAAGTCGAAGAGAATTCGCACGCCTGCACTGTCGAGGTACGACGTGTCGGTCAGGTCGAGCACGAGACCGGGCACGTCCTTCGTCACGCAGTCGAGCAGTGCCGTCTGGACGCGATCGACGTTGGACGCGTCGAGTTCGCCTCGCAGTTCACACACGGGCACCGAACGGTCCTGCCGGGCCACGACCTCCACGAGATCGCTCACGTTCCGGTCCTCCCGTTCCGCATTCGCCGCATCCATACTTCCGTTCCCTCATTGCTGCGCCGCAACTCGAATTCGTCCATCAATCGTCCGATTAATCCGAGCCCACGGCCCCCACCGCCGGGCGCCTTCGGGCGAAAACGCCCGCCGTCTCGAACCATGAGCGTCACCGCTTCGTCGTCAACGTCGGCTTCGAGGTCGACCCAACCTTCTTGGTTCGTATAGGCGTGCTCGATCGCATTCGTCGCCGCCTCGCTCACGGCGACCGCGATCACGGTGACATCCTCGGCGTTCACACCCGCGTCTTGGAGCCATGCCGACAGTACGCGGCGCATCGGGCCGAGTTCGGAGGCCCGCGCCGGGCGCCGCCACCGCAACGTCCCGGGCACATTCCCTGCATAGCGGAGCGCGAGAACGGCGACGTCGTCGTCGGTCGAGATGTCTCCGAGCAGCGTCGACAGGAGGTGATCACATATGCCGTCGAGGTCGGTTTCCGGCGCGATCGTCGTGGCGGCATTGCGAAGACGTTCGAGCCCGACGTCGAGCGATTCGTGCCGACGCGCGACGAGGCCGTTGGTGTAGAGCACAACGACGTCGCCGGGCGCGAGCACGGCATCGATCTGGTGGTACCGGCTGTGCGGATCGATGCCGACAGGTGGCCCGCTCGTTCCGGCACACCATTCGACCTCACCACCGGCGCGAACGAGGAGCGGCGGCGGATGACCGGCCGAAATCATTTCGAACCCGCCGGTCGTGGGATCGAGCGCGGCAAAGCACAGGGTTGCCATCTCGCTCGGCCCGTTCTCGAACACGAAGTGATTCAAGCGTTCGACCATCGCGCTTGGCGGATACCCCTCACCCGCGAACGCGCGCAACGCGTTGCGCACCTGCCCCATCACCGCGGCCGCGAGAACTCCGTGGCCGGCGACGTCGCCGATCACCAGACCGAGGCTGCCATTCTGCAGCAACACGACGTCGTACCAATCGCCGCCGACTCGAGCGCTACCGCCGGGTCGATACCTAGTTCGCAGGTCGACCGTCGGCCCGTCGTGAACGTCGTCCGGGAGCAGACTCCGCTGCAACGCCTCCGCAACCGAGTCAACCGATGTTCCGACAGCGTTGTCGCGCTCCACAATGGCCTCGGAGTATCGCTACCCGGCGACGGCGACGTCGAAGCCGCGCCGCCGGAGCCGGGCTCGAACGACGACGCCGGACGACGAGTCGCGCACCGCAATCACGTCGGAGAGTGCAGCGACAATCGAAAACCCTCGCTCGTCACCATCGTCGTCGTTGGCGTGCGGGGCGTGGGCATCTCGCGAGGTCTCAACTCGCGACTCGATCACCACGCAGGCCCGGTCGACCCACGCCGCCAGCACCACCGTTGCCGTTGGCGGCGCCACGCGCATCGCGGCCGCCCCCATCTCCGAGGCGGCCAACACGATGTCGGCCATTCGGTCCTCGTCGTCGGTGGCGCGGGCAGCCCACTCCCGGACGGCGTGCCGGAGTTCGGCGAGGCTGCGGGTCGTTGCCGGCAGCCGCTGCTCGAACTCATCTCGAAAGGTGTCGTCGTCGAGTCCCATGGTGCTTCCTCACCGTGGGTGTACCCCGAACCACGTAGGTGGCCAACCGCGTTTGTCGAATCCGCCGACGGGGTACCGTTTCCGTTCAACGGAGCGGGCACATACGTCTTCGCGAGCGCCTGGGCACGGCGCTGTGTGGACGCGAGAGGATCGATCGATGGCGGACCTGACGGGCGGAACCGGCGTGATCGCGAGTGGGATGGGCGTCGCGGAACCGGAAACGGTGCGCTTGACGATCCCAGCCGCACTCGAGTTCGTGCGTATTGCACGTCTCACCGCGTCGGGCGTCGCGACGCGGATCGGCTTCGACGTCGAGGAGATCGAAGACCTACGCGTCGCGATCGACGAGTTGTCGAGCATCCTGGTCGAGGCCGCGAACGGCGGCGACCTCGAACTCGTATTCACGTCGAGATCAGACGGTCTCGCGATGGAAGGCACCGTCGCCTTCTCCGGCTCGCCCGGCGAATACGCGATCGACGATCTCACCAAGCAAATCCTGGCGGCAGTTGTCGACGAGTACGGGGTCGAAGCACAATCCGGCACGGCCCGGTTCCGTTGCTTCAAGCGACTGTCGAACTGACATGGCGCTCTCCGCGCAGGAGCGCGAGAAACTCCGCCGCAAATTCGTCGAGTTCCGCCACTCGCACGATCGGCATCTCCGCAATGAGCTGATCGAAGCGCACAAGTCGTTGGCGATGCACCTCGCGCGACGCTTCGCGAACCGTGGCGAACCGTTCGACGATCTGCTGCAGGTCGCATACCTCGGGATGTTGAAAGCAGTAGAGCGATTCGATCCCGACCGCCAACTCGAGTTCTCGACGTTCGCGACGGCGACCGTCGAAGGTGAGCTCAAACGACATTTCCGCGACCGCACCTGGTCCGTGCGCGTACCGCGACGCCCACAAGAGCTGCACCTGCGTCTCGGCAACACGATCAACGAACTCTCGCAACGGTTGCAACGACCGCCGCGTATCCCTGAACTCGCCGAGGAACTCGGCGTCGCCGAAGAAGATGTCCTCGAAGCGATGGAAGTGGGCGGCGCGTACCGCTCGACGTCGATCGACTCGCGCCCGAGCGAGAACAGCGAGATGCTCACGCTCGAGGGCCGGCTCGGTGAAGACGATCACGGGTTCGACCTCGCGGAACACCGCGTGTTGCTCGAGCGCGTTATCGAAGAACTACCTGAGCGCGAACAGATGATCATCCGGCTGCGGTTCTTCCAGGAGATGACCCAGACCGAAATCGCGCAGAAGGTCGGGATCAGCCAGATGCACGTGTCGCGCCTCCTGGCGCGCACGCTCAGCATCTTGCGAGACCGGCTCGAAACCCTCGACGCCTGATCCCGTCCGTACCAGAGCGGGCGGCGGCTATTCGGGGCCGGTGCGTTCGTCGTCGAGTGCGAGCAACACGTCGGCGTCTTCCAGCGGCGACTCGGGCCCGTAATTGAGCACGACGGTCCCGAGCGTCGAGCAGTTCGGGCACCGAAGGCCGGCGACGGCAAGCATGTCGGCCGGGTCCGAGGCCCCTTCGAGGCGATGCAGGCGTTCGAGCCTCACGGTGTTCGCGTCGACCTCGTGGCGGCAGGTCAGGCATTGCAGCCGGGCCCCCTCGAGAACGCGGAACTGACCGCGGTAACCCGCTTGCTCGTACTCGTCGAGGACTTTCATGATCGTGTCCGCGCCCTGCCCCATGTCACGCGGCCGGTTCTGCGTACGTCCAGTCGGGACGTTTGTATTGCTGCCGTAGGTCGTACGTGACGGCGCCGTCCTCCAGATCGACGACCTTCGGCACGATGACGTCGTGACCCAGCGCGCAATGCCGCCCGTCACCTTCTTCGTGTGCCACCACGTCTTCCGGGAACCGACGCAGCAAGCTGCCAACCACCTTCTGCTCCTCGGCCGGTAGCCCACACCGGCTGCCGTCCGTGACGGTCGCGAGCGCGCGCTGCAACACCGCAAGTTGGTCGGCGTCACCGCGCGCTTCCAGGTCTGCGAGCGCGGCGGTAATCGCGCCGCTGCCGAGTTTGCACGCCGGGCATTGGCCGCACGATTCCACCCAAAGGAAGTTGGAGTACGCGTGCGCAACCGCGAGCGCGCAGACGTCGTCGCCGTACACGACGAACCCTCCGGATCCGAGGCCGCCGCCGGCGTTCGCCAGCGCGTCGAAATGCATCGGAACGTCGAGCCGGTCTCCGGGCAGTACGGCATTGGCCACGCCGGAGCACACCATCTTCACCGGCCGCCCCGATGCGGTGCCGCCGCCGACGTCTTCCACGAGGACCCGCAACGGCGTCCCCATCTCCAACTCGGCAACGCAAGGTCGGGCGACGTCACCCACCACCGTGAACACCATCGTGCCGGGCGAGCGCGGCGTGCCGCGCGACCGGAACCATGATGCACCGCGGTCCAGGATCGACGCGACGTGTGCGAGGGTCTCCACGTTGTTGACCAACGTGGGATTGGAACCGTCAGTGCCGGTGCCGGTGCCGGTGCCGGTGTCGATGTCGTTCACGCTCGCGTGTGCGTCCCAGCCGGGCTGCGGCATCGTGGCGAACAATCCGTGGAGGTACGGAGGGAGAACTCTCGGCAGTGGATCGTTGCCTTCGATCACCTCCAGCATCGCCTTCTCTTCACCGAAGAGGTACTCGTCGGGGCCTCGAGCGATCGTGAAGCTGAGGTCGCCGAGCAGGCCCGCGGCTGCCATGTCCGCCGCGGCTTGCGCTACCCGCTCGATCTCGCGAGTGAACGACGCTTTGATCGCGAAGTACACGTCCGACGCGCCAACGGCGAGTGCGGCGACCGCGACGCCTTCGATCACCTGGTAGGGGTTCGCGCGCATGATGGCGCGGTCCTTGAACGTGCCCGGTTCGCCCTCGGCGCCGTTCACCACGACGAAGCGACGCGAGCCGCCTGCGTCGCGCACCGCGCGCCACTTGCGCCCCGTCGGAAACCCACCTCCGCCCCGGCCCCTGAGTCCCGACTGTTCGACTTCCCGGATCGTCGCTTCGCTCCCGAGCGCGGTCGTGGCGACGACGCCATTGCCGCCTCCACTGGCGCGGTACTCGTCGAACGTTGCGACATTCGCGAGCAATCCGTCTTTCGTCATCGAACCGACCGAACTCACCGAACGCGCCTACCCGTTCCCGGGTGTCGCAAACGCCGCGCCCGGGTGTCGCCGCGCTCGACTCGGGGTACACGCGGATGTGGCTGGGAGCGTGCTGGTTCGACCAACTCCGGATGAACACGGCGAACCCGCTATAGGCGGCATAGAGGTCGATCGCGGCGACGAGCCCCAAAGACCTCAACGGGAACTGGTACTCGTCTCGCACCGAGGACCGGTGCAGTTCGAATCCGAGGGAGGCGAGCGCCGCGCCCGCCGAGGAGGTGGCGGCTTGGTCACGGCGTTACGCGATCTCGTGCGCCACGGCGGTCGAACCACCTGGGTGTGCGCCGCATCGACCGACGAAGACCACGCCGCTGCCGCCGAAGGACCGTTCGAATCCAACGACGTCGTCGCCGATCGCACCTGCACGGTGCGGATGCTCTCCATCGAGCCGAACGCGCACCACGACTTCTATGCGGTGATCGCGAATCCCTTGCTCTGGTTTATCCAGCACTACCTGTGGGACCACGCGTGCGCGCCCGACATCACCAGCCGCGAGATCGACGCGTGGAACAACGGCTATGTCGAGGTGAACCGTCGCTTCGCCGACGCGGTGATCGAGACGGCGTCGGCGGTGCCGTCGGGTTCCATCGTGATGGTGCACGACTATCACTTCTACCTGGTCCCAAAACTCGTACGCGACGCCGGACTCGACGTATTTCTCCACTTCTTCGTGCACATACCGTGGCCCCAGCCCGACTCGTGGCGCATCCTGCCTGCGGCGCTCCGCGAACAGATCATGGAAGGGCTATTGGGTAGCGACATCGTGGCGTTCCACACCGAGCGGTACGTCCGCAACTTCCTGCTGTCGTGCCAGGAACTGCTCGGCCTGAGCGTCGACTTCGAACGCGGCGTCGTGCACTACGGCGAGCGCGAGGTCGCCGTCCGCTTCTACCCGATCTCCGTCGACACGTCGACACTCCTCGAACTGGCCGACACACCCGAAGCCTCCCGGCACGAAGAAGCGCTAGCTCGTGAACGACGTGAGCACCTCGTGTTACGCGTCGACCGAACCGACCCGTCGAAGAACATCGTGCGCGGTTTCCGCGCCTACGAACGCATGCTCGAACTCCACCCGGAGCTACACGAGCGCGTTACGTTCCTCGCGCTTCTACAACCGAGCCGCCAAGACGTGCCGCAGTATGTGGCGTACGTCGACGACATCAACCGCGCCGTCGATCACGTAAACGAACGGTTCGGAACGGACGAATGGCAGCCGGTCGACCTTCGCTTCGGCGACAACTTGCCACTCGCTGTCGCCGCGTACCGCCTGTTCGATGTGCTCATGGTGAACGCGGTCTTCGACGGCATGAACCTGGTCTCCAAGGAAGCCATCGTCGTGAATGCGCGCGACGGCGTGCTGGCCTTGTCCGAGAACACGGGTGCCTACGAAGAACTGGGGGCGGTCGCAGTGACGCTCTCACCCTTCGACATCGACCAACAGGCGCACGCCATCTACGAAGCCCTCACCATGCCCCTCGAGGAACGCCGGATCCGCCGCCAAGCCGGTGTGGAGATCGTGCGGCACAACAGCGTGCAGAAATGGCTCGATCGCCAACTCGACGACGTCGACACCGCGTTGCAAGCCCGGATGTAACCGTCAGTCGAAGGCGAACAACGACTTGAGGTCGGTGATCTCGAAGATTCGCCTCGCTGCGGGCCGCATGCCCCGCAACACGATCGTGCCGTCGCGCGCGCTCATACGGCGCTGCGCATCGACGAGCGATGCAAGGCCGGCGGAATCGATGAACCGCATCCCCGAACAATCGACCACGATCCTCTCGTGACCCTCGTCGATGATCCCGAGGAGTTCGTGGCGGAACGCCGGCGCTTCGTACACGTCGACTTCGCCCGTTACCACCAGTACAGGCGCGCCATCATCTGGCAAGCGAGCGAGCCGAAGGCTGGGTGTTCCCCGCGTCGTGTCCGGTGAATTCAACGGGGTCCTCCGCCTGCGTGCGCCGCGACCGCCCGCGGCGTCTATGCACCATAGTGAGTGGTGCGCGCGTGACGTTGCCAAGCACGAACCCGCTCCACGAAATGGGTCGAAATGTGTAGGTGGATCCGGCACCCGTCGTGGGTATCAAACAACATCGCTGCGGGCGAGGGCGGTGCCCGCCCGGCCCTCGTCCGCGGCGCTGTTTTCGGACGCGGCACTGTTTTCGGACGTGACGCTGCTCACGTGTGCTCGCGCTCCGCTTCGCACGCATGGCATTCCACCTCGAGTGTCGCGTGCACGATGCCGAAGCGATCGGCGAGCATCTGTTTCAACGCATCCATGCGCACTTGCGCGTCGTGGAGGGTCCAATCCTCACCTGCGAGCACGATGTGGGCCGACAACGCAGGCACCTCCGACGCCAGCGACCACACGTGTACGTGGTGCACCGTCTCGACGTCGGGCTCGACCGCCAGCGCTTCGCGCACCGCGGCGACGTCGATGCCGCGCGGTGCGCCCTCGAGCAACACGCGTGTCGTTCCGCGTAGTAAGTGCCACGCGGCGCCCACCACCAACACGGTGATCACGAGCGAGGCGATCGGGTCGAGCCAGGTGGCATCGGCCACGAGCACCCCGACCGCCGCGACGACCACCGCGACCGATCCGAGCGCATCGAACGCCAGATGCCACATGGCGGCGCGCAGGTTGAGGCTGCCGCGGGCCTCCCGCCCGAGCACATAGCCGCTCACGAGATTCACGGCGAAGCCGAGCACACCCACGACGAGCACCGGCCACGCGTGGAGGTGATGCGCGTGCTGCAGCCGGCGCACCGCCTCGACCCCGACCGCGATCGCCCCCGCGAACAGCAACACCCCGTTCGCTTGCGCGGCGAGCACCTCGGCCCGCACGAACCCGTACGTGTGGCGCTCCGTCGGCGGTCGGGTGGAGAGGATCTGCGCGATGAGCGCGAGGGTCAGCGCGAAGACGTCGGACACCATGTGCGCGGCGTCAGCGAGCAGGGCCAACGAACCGAAGACCAGGCCCCCGACCAGCTCCACGACGAGGAACAGCGCGTTCGCGACGAGTGCGAACGCCAATGCGTTCGCCCGGCGATCCGTAAGCGTCGCGCCGTGTTTATGCGCACCGGCTTGGTCGTGTGCTTGGTCGGGCACCGTTCCGCGACGGTACCGCAGCGGGTGCGTGGGCTACTGCTTCGCAGGTGGGGCGAGCACGGCAGACACGATCGACGTGATCACGCGTCGAGCGGCGGTCACGGACACGCGCTGGGTGCGCCGTAAACCGTCCCATGTCTCCCACGCGGTCGCCACGATCAGCGCGGCTCGAGTGTCGCCGGGGTGATCGAACGCGGCGAGTTCGGGCTTGAACACAGCCGTCACGTCGCGAGCATGGTCGCGAGCGGCATCCGCGAGGCCGCGTTGCAACGTTGGAGAAGCGGCGGCGGCAAGAAGCGTCGCCCGTCGGACCGGCGTGACGTGTTCGTAGATATCCGACCGGGTCAACACGTAACGATCGAGCCGGGCCGCGAACGGCACCCCCGCGTCGATGGGCGTCGCAAGTTCGCGCACCCTCCCGAGTTGACGGTCGACGAGTGCCGAGTAGAGCGTCTCGAGATCGTCGAAGTGCTGGAACACTGATCGCACCGACACGCCGGCGCGGGCTGCGATTTCGCGTACTGGCGGCTTCGGGACACCTTCGGCCAGCAGCTCGAGCAATGCATCGACGATCGCGTCGCGGTTTCGCTCCCCTCGCCGCACCCGCCCGTCGACTGCGGCGTCACCGTTGCGCGTCATCGGCAATCATGATAGGCAATAGTCGCACTCAACGTGCAACTATATTTGCCACTACATGTTGACCTATGCGTACAAGAGATGAATCACGCACTCTTTGGAGCCTCGATGGACGTCTACCGCACTCCCGACGAACGCTTCGCCGACCTCCCGGGTTACGACTTCGCTCCGCAGTACGTCGACGTGCCGGCCGGCGACGGCGATGGCGCGACGTTGCGCGTGCACTACCTCGACGAAGGTCCACGAGACGCGGCTCCGGTCCTGCTCATGCACGGCGAGCCATCGTGGAGCTATCTCTACCGCAAGATGATTCCGGTGCTCGTGAGTGCCGGGCTGCGGTGCATCGCTCCCGACCTCGTGGGCTTCGGGCGCTCCGACAAGCCGACCGTGCGTTCCGACTACACGTACCAGCGCCACGTTGATTGGATGACCTCGGTACTGGAGCAACTCGACCTGCAGGACGTCACGTTCGTAGGTCAGGACTGGGGTGGCTTGATCGGGCTGCGGCTCGTCACCGCGATGCCCGATCGGTTCGCGCGAGTGGTGGCCGCGAACACCTTCCTCCCTACTGGCGACGCCGGCGCGGGCGAGGCATTCCTGCGGTGGCAACGGTTCTCACAAGATGTCGAAGACTTCGCGGTCGGCTTCATCGTGGCGACGGGCTGCGCAACCGAACTGCCGCCGGAGGTTGTCGCCGCGTACGATGCGCCGTTCCCCGACGACCGCGCCAAGGCCGGCGCGCGCCAATTTCCCATGCTCGTACCGACGAGCGATACGGACCCGGCGACGGAGCCGAATCGCAGAGCATGGGACGTGCTGCGGCAATGGAAGAAGCCGTTCCTCACCGCGTTCTCAGACCAGGACGCGATAACCCGCGGTGGAGACGGCGTCTTCCAGCGCGAGGTGCCGGGGTGCAGCGGCCAGGCCCACACGACCATCGAGGGCGGTGGCCACTTCCTGCAAGAAGATCGCGGTGAAGTCCTCGCGGAGGTCGTCGCCGACTTTGTGAAGGCGACCTCCTGATGGACGTGACGTTGCTCGGAACCGGTTGCCCTCTCCCCGACCCGAACCGGGCGGGGCCCGCCACGCTCGTACGCGCCGGTGGCCATGCGTTGTTGTTCGACGCGGGTCGTGGAGTGCTGATGCGCCTCGCCGGCGCGGGGCTCCCGTCGCCGGCGTTCCTGTCGCGCCTGTTTCTCACGCACCTTCACAGCGATCACATCACCGACGTGAACGACGTCATCACGATGCGCTGGGCGATGTCGCCCACCCCCAATCTCTTGCCGGTGATCGGTCCCCCCGGTACCAAAGCCTTCATCGACCGCACGATCGACATGCTGGTCGCCGACATCGGATTTCGCGTCGCGCACCACGCCGACCTCACATGGGAACCGGCGTGCGAGGTGCACGAACTGACCGAAGGCGTCGCGTGGGAGGCCGACGGCGTGCGCGTCGTCGCGGCGCCCACGGATCATCGGCCCGTCTCGCCAACGGTCGGCTATCGCATCGAACACGACGGTGCCGCGGTGGTCATCGCGGGCGACACCGTCCCCTGCGACAGTCTTACGCGACTGTGCGAAGGTGCCGACGTGTACGTGCAGACAGTGATCCGCACCGACCTCGTGCGATCCGTGCCGTCGCCGCGCTTGCACGACATCCTCGACTACCACTCGTCGGTGGAAGACGCGGGACGCACCGCCGCGAAAGCGGGCGTCCGCACCCTCGTGCTGACCCACCCCGTACCGCCGCCGGCACCGGGCACCGAAGACGAGTGGGTCGCGCTGGCCGCCGCGCATTTCGACGGTGAAGTGGTGCTCGCCCACGACCTCATGACCGTCGCTGCGTTGGCGCGTTGACTCGGCGCTGGGCGAGCATGACTGCGTGAAACTCAAGTACGGGGAAGCCGAGGAAGCGTTCCGCGCCGAGTTGGACGCGTGGCTCGAAGCGAACTACCCACCGGAGTCGGCACGACACCCGGAGCCGCGCTCGAGCGCGGACCTCGTGCCGTGGGTACGCCAGTGGCAGCGCACGCTCTTCGATGCCGGCTGGCTCGTGCCGGGTTGGCCACCGGAACTCGGCGGCCGTAACGCCACTCCCGTGCAACAGATGATCTACTTCGAGGAGTTGTCGGGCCGGCACATCACCCGCAGCGCGAACCCGCAAGGACTTGGCATCATCGCCCCGTCGATCCGCGACTACGGCACGCCGGAACAACAGGAGCAGTTCCTTCTCCCGACGTTGCGGGCCGAGATCTCGTGGTGCCTCGGGATGAGCGAGCCGAACGCGGGGAGCGACCTCGCCGGTCTGCAGACACGAGCGGTACTCGAAGGCGACGAGTTCGTCGTGAACGGGCAGAAGATTTGGACGTCGGGAGCGCACCACGCCGACTGGTGCCTGTGCTTCGTCCGCACCGACCCGAATGTGCCGAAGCACAAGGGCATCAGCGCGTTGATCATCGACACGACGTCGCCGGGCGTCGAACGCCGCCCCTTCCCCGACCTGCTCGACCGCGAACGCACGGATTTCAACGAGGTGTTCTTCACCGACGTTCGGGTGCCACGAGCCAATCTCCTGGGTGAGCTGCACCAGGGGTGGCCCCTCACGCAGGGTTCACTCGCGCACGAGCGATCGATGTTGTGGATCGACTACGCGTACTCCATGGACCGCATCGTCGACACGATGCGCGGCCTCGCCGACCACGTCGCCACCGACGGCACGCGGCTCGGCGCCGACGTGCACTTCCGAGACGCGATCGCGAACGCGCACGTCGACGCCGAAGCGTTGCGGTGCATCGGCTACCGCGGGTTCTCGAAGTTCAGCCACGGGCGGGCCGCTCCCGAACACTCGCTGCTGAAGTTGTTCGGCAGCGAATCAATCCAGCGAGCCATCTTGTCGGTCGTCGACCTGCTCGGTCCCGACGCACTCGAACTCGGCGGCGACACGTTGTTCCATCATGGTGAACGACCGTGGGGCCAGCAGTACCTCTACTCGTTTGCCGGCACCATCCCCGGCGGCACGAGCGAGATCCAGCGCAACATCATCGCCGAACGCGTCCTCGGCCTCCCCCGCCGCTGAGAACTCGTTTTGATCTCAGAAACCAGCCGCGTTCGGTGCTTTTCTGCGATCAAAACCAGTGGGTTAGCGGCGGCGACTCGGCTTGGCACCCTCGTGCGCTTCGGCACACGCGGCGACACCGCGCCCGCCGTCGGGGGCCACGATGCTCAGTGCCGCGCCGAGGTTCGCGAGCTGGCGCGGTGTGAGGCGGTTGATGAAGTGCTCGCGCACGCCGCGCACATGCGTGGGCGCGGCCTGCACGATCTGCTCGTATCCGTCGTCGGTGAGCACCGCGAAGGTGCCGCGGCGGTCTGAAGGGCACCGTTCGCGCCGAACCCAACCCCGCCGGGCGAGCACGTCGAGCCGGCGGGTGAGACCGCTCGGAGAAAGGTGCAGGGCGATCGCGAGGTCGGTCATCCGCATGCGGCGATCGGGCGCCTCGGAAAGGTTGACGAGCACCTCGTAGTCGGCCCCGGAGAGACCGTGCGCCGCCTGAAGTTCGGCGTCGAGAGTCGCCATCAGCTCGCCGGTGGCGCCGATCAGCGACCGCCAAACGCGCTGCTCGCTCTCGTCGAGCCACGGAATTTCGTCGGTTTCGCCCACTTCGGAATCGTACCGCCCCTCAAAGGCCGGAATATTTGCGTTCGCAATCATCTTGGGTACCCTTGCAATCGCAAATACTTCTGGAATCTTCAAGCGGAGGAACCTCACATGACCACCACCAATTCCCCCCAGGTGGGCACCGTTATCGAGCCCGGCACCTGGATCTTCGATGCATCGCACTCGTCCATCGAGTTCGTTGCCCGCCATCTCATGGTCACCAAGGTGCGCGGCCACTTCGCCAACGTCGAAGGCACCATCACCATCGCCGAAAAGCCGCTTGAGTCGTCGGTACGCGCGAGCGTCGAGGTCGCGTCCGTCCTCAGCGGCGACGACAAGCGCGACGAGCACCTGCGTTCGTCCGACTTCTTCGAGGTCGACAAGTACCCGACGATCGACTTCGTCTCGACGAACGTCGTAGACGTCGGTGACGGCCACTACGAGCTCATCGGCGATCTCACCGTGCACGGCGTCACCCGTCCCGTCACGTGGGACCTCCAGTACGAGGGCACCGTGAAGGACCCGTGGGGCGGCACGCGCGCCGGCTTCAGCGCCAGCGTTGACGTGAACCGTAAAGACTGGGGCCTCACGTGGAACGTTGCCCTCGAAACGGGCGGCTTCGTGGTGTCCGACAAGGTTCACCTCAACCTCGAGGTGGAAGCGGTCAAGCAGTAATCCTCCGCTTGATCACGCGTTCCGGCCGGCCTTCCGCACACGCGGAGGC
>JAODBJ010000287.1 GCA_025463905.1 Actinomycetes bacterium | reverse complement strand
GCTGACGATCGCGGCCCAGAAACACCACAACGACACGAAGCCGCCGACGGTCAACGACATCAGCACCGGAACCGCGATCAAGTTCATTGCACCGAGCGCCGCGATATCTCGATAGCTGCACGCGAGGAGTGCGCCGCACGCGGCTACGACATAGAGGCCGGTCCACGTGCCGCCGTATTGCAAGGCGTCGACGTAGTACGCGATGTGCCGGCCTTCGATCGCCACGTTCACCGAACCTCGGAAGAGTGCAAACCCGAGTTCGACCCCGACCGCGATGCCGCCGATGCCGAAAGCCGCGATCACGCGACGTCGCACCGGTGACTGCTCGATGAGCGCCACACCGATCGGCACGAGTGCAGGCAGCGCAGAGAACGCGAACAGCAAGTAGACCCACACCGCGACTCGTTCGACCTCGTGGGCGACGTGACCTTGCAGTCCCCACCACACGAACGCCTCGGTCATTTGATGAAGCCCGAAGAGCAACGGCAACGACGCGAAAACGACCTGCTTTCGCGTAGTGACGTGCCGCAGCGCGTCGACACCAACTACAACAATGATTCCGCCGACCACGGCGTCGGCTTCAGCAGAGAAGCACACGCGCTTGGCCCCTTCCCTCACACCGAAGTGCGGTCGTCAGATCCGACCGACCCGCGCTACGGGGAGGGACGCATGTCGCCGAAGACGGCGGCTCCGCCAGGGTATGCGTTGCTGCATGCTCACTGGGCACGCGAACCGCACGAGCGACTGCGTCTAGGGCGCGGCCTTGAATGCAGCGATTCCCGCGGCCCAGTACATCGCGGTGGTGTAGCTCGCGTCGAAGGTCTGGCTGCTCGCGGCGCTGAGAACCTTGAAGCCGGTGATGACGCTGGCGATAGACCCGGTACTCGTCTGTTGTGGCTGGACGGTGTACCCGGGCGACGTCACGGTGATCGTCTGCGCGTTGGCGTGGCCGGTCACGAAGCCCACCACCAATACGCTCGCCGCAGTCGGCGTGAGCGGTCCCGAACTCGGCGTGTTGCTCGTGTTCGCAGACCCGGCGGACACGTCGAGCGGACTTGTCGCGGCAACGCCCGAGAACTCCTGCACCGCCAACGCGATCGACACGGCCGTCGCGGTGTGCACGGTGACGGTGGTCGCGGACGCCGCGTTCGGCGAGTACCACATCTCACCGTCGGAGTTGTGGCCCGACACGCTGAAGGTCGCGATTCGGGTCCAGGTGTTCCCACCGGTGTCGGTAACCGACGTGATGTGGTTTGTCGCGCCTGTATAGACGCTCGCCGAGAGCACGAGGAGGTTTCCGGTCGTGGTCGGCGCGGCGAAGGTGCCGGCAAGCGAGGTGGCCGCGGCCGCCTCCGTCGCGCCGGTCGCTTGCACGAGCGCCGGTCCGGTGGCGACCGGAGCGACGGTGAGCGACACCGACGTGCTGTGCGTCGCAACCGCACCGGTGCCGGTGACGGTGATGGTCGAAGTCCCGGCCGGCGTCGCCCCCGAGGTCGTGAGCGTGAGCGTCGAGTTTTGTCCCGAGGAGATCGACGCCGGTGCGAACGACGCGGTCACGCCACTGGGTAACCCGGACGCGCTCAACGTCATGTTCTGTGCCGCGCCGCTCGTGACCGTCGTGCTGATCGTGCTCGTCGCCGCCTGACCCGCGGTCACCGTGACCGCGCTCGGCGACGCGGCGATGGAGAAGTCGGGGCCGGACGTGGCTTTAAAGAGCGCGACACCGGCCGACCAGTACATCGCGGCAGGGAAGCTGCCTCCGAAGCTCTGCGCATTCGCCGACTTCAGCGCCTGATACCCCGTGACGACAGTCGAGGTGTTGGGACTCGTCGTGTTCTGTTGGGCCTGGGTGCTGTACCCGGCCGGCAGGTTCCCGATCGTCTGGGCATTGGCGTGACCCGCGACGAATCCGACGGCGAGGTCATTCGCCGCGGTGGGCGTCACGGCACCCGAGCTCGCGGCAGTGCCGGTGTTCGCGCTGCCCGTCGAGCCGTCGAGCGGCGCGGTCGCCGCGACGCCGGCGAATTCTTGCAACGACAGCGCAACCGCCGGCGCCGTGGTCGTGATGGTGACGCTGCTCACCGAGCCGGCGTTCGAGGCATACCACATCTCGCCGTCGGAGTTGGCCCCCGAAACCGCGAACGCGCCGACCTTCTTCCATGTGTTCGTTCCATCGGTAACGGCAGTGATCTGCTTACTCAAGCCCGTGTAGAGACTGGCGGAGAGCACGAGAAGATCTCCGGGAGTGCTCGGCGCGGGAAGCGTGACCGTGAGCGACGACGATCCGGCCGACTGCACCAAGCTCGGCATCGAACCCAGCGCGGGTGTGGTCGCGCTCGCCGGCGCGCTGAATGCCGACGGGTTGCCGGCAGCATCGACCGCGGAGACGGTGTAGCTGTAGGTCGTGCCCGGCGAAGCTGTGGTGTCGGTGAACGTCGTGGCCGGTGCGGTGGCCGAGCCAATGGTCACGCCGCCGCGCGCGACGTCGTAGCGAGCCACCCCCGAAGTGTCGGTCGAGGCCGTCCACGACACGTCGACCGCGGTGGGCGAGGTCGCGTTCGCCGCGGGGTTCGTCGGCACCGACGGTGGCGTAGTGTCGATCGTCCAGCTTGCGGCGGCTGGAGTTGCGTCGGAGCCGGCGGAATTCGTCGCCGCAACGGTGAAGGAGTGCGAGCCGCTCGCGAGTGCGGGGTACGACGTCGGGCTTGTGCATGCGCTCGGCGCGGCGCCGTCGAGGCTGCACGCAAAGGTCGCGCCGCTGCCCGTGGCATGGAAGGTGAACGTTGCCGTTGTTGCATTGGTTGGCGAGGTTGGTTTGGTGTCGATGAGTGTGTCTGGCTTCGTCGGGAAGTTGTAGGTCTGCACGTCGAACGTGCGACCGAGTTCCTCGGTCGGCGCGACGGTGACGGTCGAACCCGCGACGGTGACCTTCAGGAAGTGGAAGACACTCGCTCCCGACGTCGGGACCGGAGCCGCGCCACACTTCGTGCCCTTCAGCTTCGTCGGGGACCAACCGATCCCGTACGCGTCGTACGCATGGCACGGACCGATCGGTGCGATGGTCGCGCCGCCGCCGCCGGTGACGTACGTGACCGGCATCCCGGGCGCGCTGGGAGTATTGCGCTCGTAGATGTGCGCGTGACCCTGGAACGCGATCTTCGCGTCGTATTGGGCAAGCAGGCCTTCAAGCTGCGACGGTCCCTGGAGAAACGTGTCGGACACCTGTGAATTGCTGTCCGAGTACCAGGGGTAATGCGAGAACGCGAACTTCAACCCGGTTGGGTGCGCCTGCAGGTCGCCGAGCAACCACTGGTACTCAGGGGTGCCGGGTGTGAAGTGCGCGGCCGCGTCGTTCGCGTACGGACTGGCAGTGCCGCCGTTGGTGTCGCCCCACGCCGAGTCGAGGATGTAGAAGCGCGCGGGGCCGGCATCGAACGCGTACCACTCGCTGCCGTAGTTCGACGACGAGCTGCCGTTGACGCAGCAGTACACGTCGTTCTGGTACCGACCGCCCGAGGTCGCGACCGCAGCATCTTGCGTCCAGGTTGTGATGTCGGTGTGCGACGTGCCGCTGAGGCCGTGGTTCCCGACCGCGCTGAAGAGCGGGATGCTGCTCCCCGGCACCGTCCAGAACGTCGGCCCGAAGATCGCGCTCGTGTTCGCGCCGCGTTGCTGGAGGTCGCCGTAGTTGGTCTGGCTGCCCGAGGGGTAGCCGTTGTCGCCGACCGAGACCGCGAAGCGAGAGCCACTCGCCGCGACCTGAGCGAAGAGGTTCGTCTGGTCGGCGCTATCGCCGTTGGCGTCGACTTGGCCCCAGTCGCCGAACACGGCGAAGGAAAATGGGCTGGAGTCGCCCGCTGCGGCCTGCGTACGGAACTGTGGCGACGGATTGGTCGCAAGCAGATCGGTGGCACCGAGTAGCGCGCGATAGCAGTACGTGCCTTGGCTCGGAAGCGTGAGCGACGCCTTCCACTGGTACTCGAGCACCGGTCCGACGGTGATCGAAATGCGGGTAGCGGTCTGCGTGTTCGTGAGGTTGCAGGTGCTTCCGCTCACCGCGCCCCACGCGAGCGACCCCGTCGTGCCGGTCCGGTCCGTCGCCCAGTTCACCAAGACGTGCAAGCCCACGAGGTCGGTGAGATACGGCGCGCGCGTGAGGTGCGGGTCGAAGGGCGCCGCGGCTTCGGCGGCCGGCGCGAGCGCCATCGATCCGACTACCAGCAACGAGCAGAGCGCGCCACTTACGACTCGATGCCGCGCGCGCCAAGACCGCGCCAGATCTTTGCGGTTCCTCCGCATCCGCCCCACCCCATCCGTGCTTCGCCCGTTCCCCTTCGATCGCAACGCTATGTGTTTGTTCGCGCCGCGTCCACGCAAAGTTTGCACCTTCATAGATCGACCGGACGCGATGAACGGTGGCACGCGGCAACATGAGTACCTAGTGTCGCTTTCGTCGATCGCGCGCGATTGTCCGACGACACCTTCGGTTTCATGAGGTTTGAGGCAGGGACTCCGGTGACGATGATCCGCTCCACCCGACAGCGCGCGACATCAGTGCGACTGTGCGACGCAACGCGATTGCAACAATGGTGAGGCGGTTGGCGGATGAGCGCGCGCGGATCTTGCGCTTCGTACGGTTCGGGGCGGTCGGCGCCTCCGGCATCTTGGTCAACGAGGCGGCGCTGGCCGTCATGGTCGGCGGCCTTGGGTTGCACTACGTCGTCGGTTCGCTGCTCGCGACGCAGTGCTCGACGCTGTGGAACTTCGCGCTCATCGAAACGTGGGCGTTCAAGCATTCATCGCACAGGAACCGACGTTGGCAGCGTTATGCAATGTTGATGGTGGTGAACAATGTGGCGAACGTGGTCACCCTGCCCATCTTGGTGCTGTGCACGAGCGTCTTCGGGATCAACTACTTGATCAGCAACATCTTCACGCTCCTGATCGTGGTCGTCGGTCGGTTCGCGCTCGCCGACTGGATCTGGGCCCCCGTTTCAGGCTCCGCGCTTGCCGCCGGAAGGAACAGCTCCGCGCAATGAACGCAATGCGCGACCGGCGCGGCGGAATGAACCGACGCATACCGGTCCGGGATGCACGACTGTCGGTGTGCTCGGTTGTAAACTGGATGTGAACGTCGGGGGTCTCGTGAGCGTCCGGTGAAGGTTTAACTGCACGCTCATCTGGTCGATGATCTGTTATGCGGAGTCCCCTGACAGCCGAGTCCTGGGAGCTGCAATCCGATGACACGTGACCAGAGCGAGTCGGCGACGAACCGGTCTGTCCACACGTCGTTCGACGCCCAGCCGGCGACCTTCCCCACGTCGACGATCTACGACGAAGTCGCGTCACTGTTGCGCGATCGCGGGTGGGTGAAGGGCGCGCCAAAACGCGGCCAGGCGTTGTGCTTGGTTGCCGCGATCGATGCAGTGGTTGGCGTCGGAAGCGCCGTGCAGCCTGGATCGGAAGGCTCAAAGTTGGCGCGCGCCGGACGCGTTGGAAGCCACCTTCGCGACCTGGTGAACGTCGGCAATCTCAGCGCGTGGTCAGACGACCGGTCGCGCACGCTCGACGAAGTTCTCGAGCTGCTGACGCACGCCGCGCTCGCGTTTCCCGACGACTGATCGTTGCACCCCAACGCGACGCTCGCCCGGTCGCGAAAGACGGCGCCGCGGGTTATGCCGCGGCCCTGACGCGTGCGTCAACGCGAGGTCTTGCGACGCGTCGGTCATCGGAATCGCTCGTCTGACGCGTCCGCGCGGTGGGTGACCAATTCATTGACACCAAGCAAATAGTTCCCATACGGTGCGCCGACATCAAGCGAATAGTTCCGTACTGTTCGCGAAGGGCAGTGGGGATCGCCGTTTGCAGGAGCGGCGTTTGGGAGGGGCGAAAGTGGCATCGAGACGCGTTCAAACGCGACTTATCGAAGACGACATGCGGGCGCGCATTCAGACATTCCCGAAAGTTGACGCCCGTTTCTCGGACGATCCCGTCGGCACCGCGTTCGCAGTATGCGTGCTCGTGCCGACTCGCAACGAGGCAGACAACGCGGCGGCGCTTCTCACGCGCCTCGCGGAAGCGCAGCAAGGCGTGCGAACCGAAGTGGTGTTCGTCGATGACAGCGACGACGACACACCGGCGGTACTGCGGTCACTGGCGCCGCAACTCGCGCCAGATCTTTCGGTGCGGGTGCTGCACCGACCGCCGATTGCACGCCGCGGCGGGCTCGGCGGCGCCGTGGTCGAAGGCCTCCGCGTTGCGCGGGCCCCTTGGGTCTGTGTGATGGACGCCGATCTCCAGCACCCGCCGGAACTCATCCGGTCGCTGCTGGAAACTGCGACGGCCGAAAACGCGACGCTCGTCGTCGCGAGTCGATACTGCAAGTCCGGTGACTCGGCGGGCTTGTCGTCACGTTCCCGCACCGTGGTGTCGCGAGCGGCATCGAGGGCGGCGAAGCTGACGTTTCCGCATCGGCTGCAACAGATCAGCGACCCGATGAGCGGGTTCTTCCTTGTCCGCAAGGACGCCGTCGACCTCGGTGCACTCAAGCCCAGCGGGTTCAAGATCCTGCTCGAGATTGCAGTGCGCAACGCGGGGATGCGCGTCGCCGAGGTCGGCTATTCCTTCGGTAGTCGCCACGCCGGCGAGAGCAAGACCGGCAGTCGCGAAGGGATGCGCTACTTGTGGCATCTCGGAAAACTGCGGGTCGAAACCAAGCTGGCCGCCCGGGCGCGCGCGGCGCGGGCGCCTTACCGCTACGAGGTGCACGGGCTCATTCGAGTCGAGTCCGCCGGTCTGTTGCCCGAACTCGAGGCGTTCCGAGTCAGGCGGCTGTCGGCCAAGGCCGACATCTCGGTGGGTATCGGTCGATTGCCACAGGGTCCGACCGCGAAGAGTGCCGCGGCCGTGCACAACCCGTTCCGCTATTCGATGCGTTACGTCGAGATGGGGAACCTCGGTTTCGGGGCGGACATCGAGCTCGACGAGAACGTGAAGGTGCTCGCGACTCCGTTGCTCGCTCACTCGCCGCACGTGTTGTACACGAACCTCGTCGAGCCGATCTTGCGGTGGGAGTTCGTGCGCCGTGGCTATGCGCTCGTACACGGTGCGTGCGTCGTGCAAGGCGACGATGCGTTCCTGATCACTGCCCGCACCGACACGGGCAAGACAACGACGATGCTGAAGCTGCTCGACGCGCTGCCTTACCAGTTCGTCTCCGACGACCTGACGCTCGTGTCACCCAATGGCCATGTGCTTCCGTACCCGAAGCCCCTGACCATCAGCAGCCACACGCTCCATGCGGTCAATCGTCACCGGCTCAACTGGCGAGAGCGCTCGACCCTGCCCTTGCAGAGTCGCTTGCACTCGCGGTCGGGACGGCGGGTCGCGTTCATCCTTTCGTCGATGGGACTTCCGGCAGCATCGCTCAATGCAGTGGTGCAGTTCCTGATCCCACCGCCGAAGTACCCGGTACAACGGCTCGTCCCCGGTGTTCGAGTCGCGACGGACGCGAAGGTGAAGGGCGTCATCGTCATCCACCGGTTCGACGACGGTCTCGAGTGGCTCGATACCGATACGACGCTCGACATCGTCCTCGCGAACACTGAGGATGCCTACGGTTTTCCGCCGTATCACACGATCGAGAACTTCTTGCTGAACGCCATGCCGGAAAACCTTCGTGTGACTGAACGGCAGATCATCGCGGGTGCCCTCGAAGACGCGCAGGCAGCGATGCTCTCCAGCCGCTCGTACGACTGGGCAACCCACATTCCGGGATTGATTCAGAGAATGTCGCTTCATCCCGCTGCGGCCGAGGGGCGGAGCTTGCGCGGCGTGCCGACGGTCGCGGCGAGGACAGCACAAATCGAGACGTAAACAATGCTGAGCCCTCGCGATGACACGGCGAGCATCGTCGTCGACGCGCCCGATTCAGTTCTGGAAGGCACGCGGCTACCCGCGACGTTGGTGCCGGTACCGCGCCGCTTGCCTCTCAGGCTGCACCCCGAGGCACGGACCTACAGATGGACAATGCCGCTCTTGGCGCTCATCGTCGCGGGCGGGACGGTGTTGCGGGTCTATGGCCTCGATCGGCTTGGATTCAACAGCGACGAGGCGGTCTATGCCGGCCAGGCCGCCTCGATCGCCAGAGTGAAGAGCTTCACGCCGTTCTTTCCCATCTACCGGGCGCACCCGCTCCTCTACCAAGCATTGCTCTCACTCATTTATCGCTTCGAGGTCAGCGATTTCGCGGCCCGGCTGCTGGCGGTCCTCGGCGGCCTCGCCACCGTGGTGCTCGGCTATTCGCTCGGGAAAGTGCTTTACGGGCGGCGAGCCGGACTCGCGACGGCCGCGGTACTCGCGATCATGCCGTACCACGTCATAACGACTCGGCAGGCGTTGCTCGACGGAACCGAGACACTCTTTGCGACGCTCGCGCTCTACGCGCTGGCTCGATACTCGTTGTCGAAGAACCCGCGTTGGATGTACGCGTTGGGCGCGGCGCTCGGCCTGACCTTCCTGTCGAAGGAGACGGGCATCGTGCTCGTGGCGGCGGTGTTCGCGTTCCTTGCGCTCTCGCCCGACGTTCCGACCCGAATACGCGATCTCGCCGGCACGTCCGCAGTGTTCGGCGCGATCGTTTTCATCTATCCGCTGTCAATCGCGCTCGGCGGAGCTTCACGCACTGGCAAATCGTTCTTCGTGTGGCAGTTGGTACGGCGCCCGAACCACAGCTACCTCTTCTACTTTACGACCGCGCTCCCGGCGATGGGGTTCCTCGTCATCACCACCGCGATCGTCGGCATCGCGGTGCTGTGGCGCGATCGCTCGTGGCGGGAGACCCTCTTGCTCTCGTGGGCGCTCGTGCCGCTCGCGTTCTTCACGTTGTGGCCGGTGAAGGGCTTTCAGTATCTCCTCCCGATCGCGCCCGCGGTCGCCGTACTCGCGGGTCGTGTGCTCGGACAGCTGCCGATCGGTCGGGGGTTCCACTACGCCCGCGTCACGGTGAGCGTGATCCTGCTGATGACGATCGGCGGGAGCCTCGTCGAGGAGAGTTGGTCGCGTATCTCTCCCTCGACGAGTGACACATTCCTCGCCGGCTCCGGAGGCGTGCCGGGCGGACGAGAAGCCGGCACGTGGCTGCGCACCAACGTCCCCGCCGATGCTCGGCTCCTCGCGCTCGGGCCTTCGATGGCGAACATCCTCCAGTTCTACGGGAACCGCAAGGTGTGGGGTCTGTCGGTGAGCACGAACCCCTTGCGCCGCAACCCCGTTTACCAACCGGTTGGCAACCCAGACCTCGCTATCCGTCGGGGCGACATCCAATACCTCGTCTGGGATTCGTACTCGGCCAATCGCTCACCGACGTTCGGCGCGCAGTTGCTCGGGTACGTCAACCGCTTCCACGGACGCGCCGTACACACCCAATCCGTCGCGTCGGGTTCCGCCAAGCAGCCCGTCATCGTGATCTATTCGGTGCAGCCATGACGCGGTTCCGCTTGGCATCGTCGGCACTCCTCGTCTGCATCGTCGCCGCGGTCGCGCCGACGGCGGCCGGTGCGCAGGTCGCTGCGCGCACCCGAACGCCGATCGAGCATTTCGTCACGCTCCTGCAGGAGAACCATTCGTTCGACAACTACTTCGGGACTTTCCCGGGCGCGAACGGGATCCCCGCCGGTACCTGCATGCCGAAGAACCCACTCAACCCACCCAGCGGATGCGTGAAGCCGTATTCGATCGGCGCGAATCCGAGCGAGAACCTCGCGGACAACCGCAGCGTGTTCGCGGCGCAGCGCGCCGGTGGTGCGATGAACGGTTTCGTCTCTGCGCTCAGCACGCGTGGCGTGACGTCTGCTATCTCCATGGCGCACTACAACAAGAGCGACGTCTCCTACTACTGGGACGTCGCCAAGCAGTACGTGCTGTTCGACCGTTACTTCTCGTCCGCGCATGGCGGCAGCGTGTGGAACCACATGTACTGGATGACGGGCACGCCCGGGAACCCGAGCGGCGAGAAGACGCCTACCACCGGATACGGAGATCTGCCCACGATCTTCGATCGCCTCGAGGCGAAGCACATTCCGTGGAAGGTCTACGTACAGAACTACCAACCAAAGGTCACGATTCTCAGGAAGGGACGCGTCGCGGCTCAGGTGATCCGCGCGCCGATTCTCGCCTTCCCGCGCTACCTCTACAACCCGCAGCTCTTCGCACACATCGTGCCAATCACCGAGTACTACACAGATCTCGCGAACGGCACGCTCCCTTCCGTGTCGTACGTGGTTCCCGCGGGATCGAGCGAGCATCCTCCGGGGAGCATTCAAAGCGGCGAGGCCTTCGTACGCAACATGGTGACCGCGCTGAAGCGCAGTTCGGCCTGGCCGACCTCGGCGTTCATGTGGAGTTACGACGACTGGGGTGGCTGGTTCGACCATGTGGCTCCGCCACAAGTCGATTCATTCGGGCTCGGGTTCCGCGTACCTGCGTTGCTCATCAGCCCGTTCGCGAAGCGAGGAGTTGTCGACCACACGCAGCTGGACCACACGTCGGTGCTCAAGTTCATCGAGGACAACTGGCGGCTGACCGCGCTGAGCACGCGTGACGCCAAGGCGAACAATGTGCTTTCAGCACTCGACTTCCATCAGTTCCCACGGCCGGCCGAGTTGCTGCCGAGCGAGCAGCCCTCACCGATCATCATCAGCGGGCGGGCCGGGATCATCTATCCGATGTACGGCGTCGCGGTGTTGGCGGCGGCAGTGATCATCGGGGCCGCCGCGATGGTTACGAGGCGTCGACGCGTCACGGTGGTGAGGTCGTGAAGGGCCGCGTCGCCGCGCTTGTCGTGGGCATCGTCGCGCTTGCGATCGGCGCCGGCGCCCAACCGGCGTGGTCGGCACCCAACCCCCTGGCCGGTCTTCGCCCACTCACGATCCAAACCGTGCCGGCAATTCCGGGCGCTCAATTCGTCTTGGACGGGACGACCCTGATCGCCGATTCGAAGGGCATCGCGCGAACGACCATGACGAAGAGCCAGCGCGACGCGCTCGCGTTACAGCGCGACGCGCACCTTGTCGTCGGCACTCCGGTCGTGAATGTCCAGCCGGGCGTCCGCGCGCGGTTCGCCGGTTGGTACGACCGCGGCTATCACTTCAGCAGCCAGAACCGCACGGGGCAGGTTCTGGCCGCGGCATTCAATCTCGACTACCTCACCTCGTTCTCGTTCGTCGCGTCCGGCGGAACGCGCGTCGACCCTGCCCGCATCGGTTCATTGCGTCTCGACGCCGGCACGGGAGGCTCAGTAGAACTGAAGAAGCCGGCGCCCGTGTGGTTGCCGGGGTTCAAAATCGAATCCATCGGCGGCACTCCGGGGGTGAAGGAACTCGAGTACAAGATCTCGAGTGTCACCGTCGACCACAACAACGTCGTACACCGCGGTCAGCAGCGGTTCTTTCCGAGCCACCAGCCGCAGGTCAAAGTACGCCTGCTCGTCTTCAATGTTCGCTTCACCGCAGCCGACGCGCTGCTCGGGTACAAGACGGGCTCGGAGATATCGCTCAAGTTCGCCGACGGCACCGTGAAGCGCTATCCGCTCCGGAACGCCACGGTCACGGTACGCGACCTGCCGCGTGGTCACTACGAGGTGACAGTGAAGGCCCTCGGGCTGAAATCCGCGGATTCGCTTCTGGTCTCGAAAAACCAGACCGCGACGCTCCAAGTGATCAGCCTGGTCGACATCGGAGTGACGGTCGGCGCGTTGTTCGCGATCGCGACGGCATTGGTGCTCGTCGGCCGTTCGCGCCGGCGACGTCGTCTTGCGGCACGAGCGCGACTCGCCCGGGCAAACGCTCTCTCGACCTCCACCGAACGCGCGCTGGAACACGCGCAGATGTGAACCGGCTCGTGCGTCGACTCCTCGCCCTTGCGCTGCTGCTCTCGGCGGCCGCAACGGCGCCCGCGGTCGACGCGCGCGCTGCGAGCGCGCGTCCCGGGCCCCCGCCGGCTCACGACCCTCCGGTACTCGCCTACTACTACATCTGGTTCGATCCGTCGTCGTGGAACCGGGCCAAGAGCGACCTGCCGGTCCTCGGCAAGTACTCGAGCGACGACGCAAAGGTGCTCCGGCAACACGTGATCTGGGCCAAGCAGGCCGGCATCGACGGGTTCGTCGTGAGTTGGAAGAACACGCCGGTGCTCGACCGCCGGCTGTCGCTGCTCGTCGATATCGCCGCGTCCCAACACTTCTCGCTCTCGATCATCTACCAAGGCCTCGATTTCAGTAGGCGTCCGCAACCGGTCGATCGCGTCGCCGCCGATCTCGAGTACTTCGCACGAACGTACGCGAACCGCACCCCGTTCCGTTTCTCGGCGAAGCCGCTGGTCGTGTGGTCTGGCACATGGAAGTACTCCGCGTCCGATGTCGCGCGGGTGACGCAACCGGTGCGCTCTCGCATCTCGGTGCTCGCATCCGAGAAGAACGTCGCCGGCTACGAACGGATCGCGGATTTCGTCGATGGCGATGCGTACTACTGGTCGTCGGTTGATCCCGAGAGCAACCGCGGGTACCTCGGGAAGTTGATCGATCTCTCGAATGCCGTCCATCGCCGAGGTGGTCTCTGGATCGCTCCGGCAGCTCCCGGTTTCGACGCTCGCAAGGTTGGCGGTACTTCGACCGTCGCCCGCAACAACGGTGTGACGTTCGAACGAGAACTCGCGACTGCGAAAGCGTCGGCGCCGGACGCGCTCGGTGTGATCAGTTGGAACGAGTTCAGCGAAAACTCGCATATCGAACCGAGTGCAAAGACGGGTTTCCGCTACCTCGACGTGCTGGCGTCGGCATTGGGTGTGCACGCGACCTTTCCCGCGCCAACCGGCGACTCGACCGACTCGAGCTCCCCGGGCCATGGCGCGCGTACCGGCCTGATCGTCGCGCCGCTGGCGTTGGCCGCCGCCATCCTCGCCTCGGTCGTGGTTGTGCGCCGCAGCCGCTCGGAAGGCGAAAACGCGAGGAGACGCGCAAAGCGGGAAGCCAAGCAACAACATCGCGCCGCTAGAGCGCGACGACGGCGGCGCCGCCGCTCCGGCCCGCGCGAGTCGGTTTCGGTTTCTTAGGTCATGGAGTGACGTGACGGGCAACAGACTTCGACGGATTGGCTCATCGCTTGCGGTATCCGCGTTGGCGTTCGGCGTCGTCGCCGCGATGTCGAGCTGCACAACCGCCGGGCCGAATGGATCGGTCACTGCGCAGGGCCGCGCCTCATGCACCTTGTCAGGGACGGTGAAGTTCTCACCTGGGTTGAAACCGGCACCCCAGTCCGTTGTCGCGAGCGTTGCCGCGGCCTTGTCGTGCCAAACCGGTACGACCGGTAAGAGCGGTGTGACGGTGGTCGGTGGCTCGTTCAAAGGGAAATCGGCGGCCGGGAACCTGTCGTGCTCGAACGCAACGCTCCCGCGCGTGCGCGCGTCTCTGAAGTGGAACGCGAGCGGCGGCTACGTGAAGCCCAGCAAGATCACATGGTCGGGTGGAACCATGAACGTCGGCGCATCCGCCGGACTCGACTTCCCGGGGAACGGCAGCACTGCTATCACCGGCTCGTACGCGGGAACTATCGCGGTCATGCACGTCGTGTCCGACACCGCAACGGGGGCAGCGTGCAGCACGCAGGCGGGATGGACCGGCTTCGGCTTCACCGGCGCCCACGCCGCCTCGACATTCTCCGCAACGTCGGCGACGCAGCCGGTATGTGGGAGCGGAGCCGGGCATGCCGCGCACTACGACTCGGTTGTGGTGTTCTCGTTCGAGAACCGAACCTGGACTGACGTCGGCGGAGCCGGCTTCGGCAAGAAGATGAAGTACCTGCACTCGTTGGCTCAGGAATGCGCGTACTTCAGCGACTGGACCGAAACCGACACCTCGCAGAACAGCTTGACCCAATACACCGGGCAAGTGACCGGTGCGCGACAAGCCGGGACCGTCGACGACTGCGCACCGTCGGCGACGTGCAGTACGACCGCCGACAACATCTTCCGACAAGCGCGCGCGGCAGGGAAGACCGCCATCAACTACGTGGAAGGCGCCACGTCGAGTTGCAGCGCGTCAGGGAACGCGTCCAAGCACATCCCCGATCTGTACATGTGGGGCGCCGACGACCGCGCCAACTGCGCTGCGCAAGTTCGGCCCTACAGCGAGTTCAATCCGAACCAGCTTCCGAACTTCGCGTTCATCACCCCCACCTTGTGCCATGACGGCCACGACTGCTCGAACGCAACGGTTGACTCGTGGGCCCGAACGAACATCGACCCGGTGCTCAAGAGCGCTGCGTACAAGGCGGGCCGCGTCGCGGTGTTCGTGTGGTACGACGAGGATCACCCGGCACCCAACGTGTGGATCACGCCGACGGCGAACCCCGGTGCGCACGCGGTGACCGGTGCCGGCTACAAGGGCACGCTCGCCGCGTGGGAATCGATGCTCAGCCTGCCCTGCCTCGCCAACGCCTGCTCCGCAACCGACATGCGCGGTGCCGCGAATTCCTGAGTTCGCCACGCACAAGGGTCGCTGCAACGAGGCACGGTGTCGTTCCGCGGGGTCGCGGGTACACGTAGGAGACGCGAAAGGAGCCTTCTGATGCGTTTCCTCTTCAAGCTCGGGACCCTCGCACTCGCCGGTGTGGGTGCGAAGTCGTTGTACGAGAAGTACCTCGCGCCGGCTGGTGCCGGAGCGGCGCCGTCCGGTCGTGACACGCCCACCGGCACGGACCCCGCGGCGAAGTACACGGAGCCTGGATACCAGGACAAGTCGCTCGGCCAAGCCGTGAACCAAGACGAAGCGCTCGTCGAACAGTTGCTCGACGAAACCGACGGCAACATCCGCGACGCCGAGGCACGTTTCGCCAACGAGTCGGCGGGCGCACCGACGCTCAAGCGCCAGAAGCAGAAGCGCGGCGGTTCAGCTCGGGCCTGACCGCCCGGCCCCGACCGTCGGGAAATCGGCGCCGCCCGATTCCAGCGGCACAAACGACGGGTAGAGATTCCAACGAAGGAACCAACGAGGAGGACAACCAAGAACGACGAGGAGGAGCAATGAGCACGACCGAGACCGGCGACATCACTGGCACGAAGGACAAGGACTACGACATCATCTGGTTCACCGAAGTGTGCTTGAGCAACGCCTTGCGGCTCGCCACCTACATCGAGGACGCACGGCGCGACGGCGACGCTGAACTGGTCGACTTCTTCACGCGGGCGCAGCACGAGAGTCGCAAAGGTGCCGAGCAAGCGAAGCAACTCCTAGCTGCCCGTCTCGGGCGCTAGTGCCGCTTGACGCAGGCAACGCGAACGCGAAGAGGAGAACAAGATGAGGCTACGACGCCAGACACAGGAAGTCGACGCGAACCGCGCCGGCGGATCCGAGGTCTACGAGGAGCGCGCGACGACACTCACGTGGAGTCCCGCGCAACTCATTGCGCTCGCCGTCGGGATCGGGTTCGTGGTACTCGGAGCCGCGGTGCTTGCCAAGACCGGATCGTCACACCTCTACACGCCGTTGGTCGTGGTGTGGCACCTCGGCCATTCGCCGTTGCTCGGTTGGATCGACGTGGGCTTTGGTTTGCTCCTCATCCTGACGGCCGTTATCCCAGGCGGCGTACGTGCGTTCATGGGCCTTCTCGGTGCAGGGGCGCTCGCGTTCGGCATCGTGGTGCTCGTTGACGCCGCACCCAACCGCTTGCATCGTTGGCTCGGCGTAACGCACACCAACGGGTGGCTCTACGTCGGCGTCGGTGCCGCGCTAGTGCTAGCAGCGTTCGCGTTGCCCGTCTTCGTTATAGAACGCCACCGCCAAATACGTCGCCCCGACGCAATGGCCTGACGCGCCACCCGCACGTCGCCCCCACCCCCCGAACCGGCGTCACGGATGCGCCCTGGAGACGCAATCCGTGACGCATGTTCGGGGGTGAGGGGCCGGGTTTAGTGTGCGCTGAAGGCGACGACGGGACGGCGCAACTGGAGGGCCGCGGCGGAGCCGAAGAACCGGGCGTCGCCGAACACGAAGACGCCGCCATCGGACGCGACCATGGTGTAGCCCTGGCCCGCCGGCGTCGGTACGGCCG
>JAODBJ010000277.1 GCA_025463905.1 Actinomycetes bacterium | reverse complement strand
TCGATCGCACGCGAAACGATCGGCAGCGTGATGATCGGCGTGGCGTAGATGCGGTCCTTGTAGTTGAACTGCCACGTCTCGGACATCCACTCGTTAACCGCGTGGATCACGGTGTGCATCGCGTCGGGATCGTGACGGAAGCGCTCCTCGACCAAGCTGGAAAGGGTCGGGAACATCAGCGCGCGATCGACGCCCTGAGCATCCATGAGGTCGAGGCGCGGCCCTGGCGCGCGGAATGCGTCGTCGCACGGGATGGCCTTGCCCATCAACTCGCGCTGCGACTTTCCCGACGGGTTGCCGTGGCGGAAGTAATCCTCTTGTGCTCCCGGCGCGGCGACGCGCTCGAACGTCGGGTTGGGGATGTAGTCGCTGATCTGGCCCAGGACCGCGATCTTCGTCCTCCCGTCGACCTCGACGTAGCGGATCGCGTCGCGATATTCGGCGGGCAGGAACTGCGTCAGCGCCTCGCGCGGCTCGTAGAAGTGGTTATCCGCGTCGAAGACCTGCCCCTGGAGTGCGTTGTAGTCCACGGGAGCCTCCTCTCGAGTCGAAGAGTGCCATGATCACATGAGGAGAACGACGCTGCAACAACGCAACCCGAGATGACTGTTTCAGGAGAATGGCATATGCTCCACCGCGCGGTGGCCTTGAACGCTCCCCTCATCGACGCGACTCCCGACGAGTTCCGTGTTGCGCTCGTCGAGTGGATCGACGCTCGTGGGACCGAACTGCAACCGACCTATCACGATCACGGCACGACCGCGCAACTGCTCGATCACCAACGTGACCTCCAGCGGTTGCTGTTCGACGACGGCTGGATGCGTTGGGGGTGGCCGACATCGGTAGGCGGCATCGGAGGCTCTCCGCTGTTCCGTGCCATCCTCGGCGAGGAGCTCACGACGCGCGGGCTCGTGCACAGTGCCGCGTGGTCGATGACGGAGGTACTCGGACCGGCAGTCGTCCACTTCGCACCCGCGCTCGCGACCGAAGTCGTCCCGCCAATGCTGCGCGGCGACGAACGCTGGTGCCAAGGTTTCTCCGAGCCGGATGCCGGAAGCGACCTCGGTTCGTTGCGCACGACTGCACGGCATAGCGGCGACGATTGGATCATCGACGGCCAGAAGCTCTGGACGAGTTGGGCCCATCACGCGCAGCGCTGCATCGTTCTCGCTCGCACCGAGGACGGAGTCGCCGGATCGCGAGGGATTACTGCCTTCTTCGTCGACATGGGTTCGCCGGGAATCGACGTCAGGCCATTGCAGACAATGGCCGACGTCGACGAATTCTGCGAGATGTTCTTCGACGCCGTGCGCGTCCCCGACAGTCGGGTCATCGGCAAGCGCGGAGAAGGCTGGGCCGTCGCGCAGCACATCCTCGCCTGCGAGCGAGGCCCGATCTTCTGGCAGCGCGGCGGTTGGCTGCTGCGCCACCTCGCCGAGGTGGCGCAGCTCACGGAACCGGGCGACGCGCGCGCCGAACAGCTTCTCGCCAACGCGTACGCACAGGTGATCGCGCTGCGAGCACGCTCCCGCGCGACGCAGCGCCTGGTCGCTGCGGGTCACCTGCGCGGCGCCGATTCTTCGATCGACAAGGTGCTCATCGCGGCAGCTGATCAAGCGGTCTTCGATGCGGCGCGGCTCGTCTTTGCCGGCGAGATCGAACTCGACGACTCCGACCGCGCCGACCGCTTCCGGAAGGAATGGATGTATTCACGCGCCGCGACGATCTACGGCGGCACGAGCGAAATCCAGCGCGACATCATCGCCAATCGGCTCCTCGATCTCCCTCGCGGTTCGTAGTGGACGCCGAAGAGTTGGAGCTGCTGCAACGCACGATCACGCGGCTCGTCGGCAGCGCCGACGGTTCGTCGCTGACGGCGGGGCTCGACGACCTCGGCTGGCTCGATCTCCTCGCGACCGAGCCGTCGGCCGGAGTGCCGGCGGTGTTCGCGGCGCAGGGACGAGCCGGCACCTGGTCTTCTGCACTCCACGACGTCCTCGGCGCGGCGACCGCCGATTTCTCGATAGCCGCGCCGCCCGACTCCACGTCGGTGATCGTGCCGCTGCCGCGGTCGGCGACACCCGGCCACGCCGACGGCGTCGACGTTCGCATCGAGGGCCTCTTGGTCGGCGCGCGTTCGGGAGCGGAATGGCTCGTCGCCGCGAGCGTCGACTGCGACGGAAAAATAAGCGCGTTGCGGGTCCCCGTCCGGGCCGTCACGTCCGAGCGGCGGCAAGGCTTCGACCCCGCGGTCGATATACAACGCGTTTCGTGGAATGGCCGCGACGCCGCGACGATCGCAGAGGGCGAGGTCGCTCGGTCTTGGTGGACCGCGACCGTCGCCCTCGCGCGGCGCGCGCTCACCCATCAGTTGTGCGGCACGCTCGAGACGATGTTCGAACTTGCACGCCTCCACGCGGTCGACCGTCAACAGTTCGGTCGTCCGATCGGGTCGTTCCAAGCGGTGCGGCACAAGCTGGCAGAGTCGAAGGTGGCTCTGGCTGGCGCGGCCGCCACCGCCGATATCGCATGGGAAGTCGACGACGAGCCGCTCGCGTCGGCGACCGCCAAGCTGGTGGCAAGTCGCGCGTGCGCGCTCGTGGTCGCGCACACCCAGCAAATACTCGCGGGCGTCGGCTTCACTGCCGACCACCCTTATCACCGCGCGATGAAACGCGCCCTCTTGATCGACCGATTGTTCGGCGACGCGTACGACCTCGCAACCGTCGTCGGCCGCGAGCTCGTCGCGCGCGGTGACGCGCCACGCCTCGTCGCGCTGTGAGCGCGCCGATCCACGTCTCCGGCGACGCCGTCCGCACGCTCGTGTTGCAACGCGAGGCAACGATGAACGCGCTCGACGAAACGCTGCACTCGGCGTTGCTCGACGCGCTCGAAGCGATTGCGACCGACGACGAAGTCCGCGCAGTCGTGATCACGGGCGCCGGGCGGGCGTTCAGCGCCGGCGGCGACATCGAGCTGATCCGGGCCATGCAACACGATCGAGCGCTGCGCTCGCGCATACTCGAGACGGCTCGACGGCTCTTCGCGCGGTTCGTGACGCTCGACGTGCCGGTCATCGCCGCGGTGAACGGGCCCGCCGTCGGCGCGGGTTGCACGCTCGTCCTGCTGTGCGACGTGATCTACATGGCCGAGGAGGCGTATCTCGCCGACCCGCACATTCGCATCGGGCTCGTACCCGGCGACGGCGGTGCGGTCTTGTGGCCCCTCCTCGCCGGTCTTCCGGCCGCGCGCGCGTACCTCTTGAGCGGCGATCGTCTCCCGGCCGCCGAGGCCCACCGGATCGGTCTCGTGCACCGGGTCGTCGCCGCCGACGAGCTCCGAGCCGTTGCGCATGGTTATGCCGAGCGGATCGCCGCGCTCCCGCGCGCCGCCGTCCGCGACACGAAACGCGCGCTCAACGTCAGCATCGCGGCCGCAGCCGCCGCGTCGTTCGACACCGCGATGCACGCCGAGTCGTCGAGCTTCGACACGATCGAACATCAATCGCTCACGAGTGAGACCTCGTGACGACCGATGGGACCCGCCGCGTCGCGCTCGTGACGGGAGGTACGCGTGGGCTCGGTGCTGCGATCGTCGCCCGACTCGCTGCGAACGGCGTGACGGTCGCCGCTGCGTACCGTCACGACGATCGTGCCGCCGACGCGTTGCGCACCGAACTCGGACCGAACGCGGTGAGTACTTACGCCGTTGACATCGGTGACCCGGAGGCATGCAGATCGTTGGTGGATGACGTCGTCGACGCGCACGGCCGTATCGACTACCTGATCAACAACGCGGGCGCGCTGGTCGAACGCACGGTCCAGGAGATCTCAGCGTCGGACTGGAACGAGGCGCTCGGAGTGAACCTCTCGGCCGCATTCTTCATGGCGCAAGCTGCCCTCGCGCCGATGCGCGAACAACGATTCGGCCGCATCGTCAACATCGGTTCGGTATCGGGACACATGGGCAGCGGCGTCCAAGTCGACTACGCCGCGGCGAAGGCCGGCCTGATCGGCCTCACCCGCTCCTTGGCGCGTGCGGTTGCGCGCCGCGGCATCACCGTCAACTGCGTCGTCCCCGGTGGCTTCGAGACGGATCTCCTGCTCGACATGACACGCACCGATCGGCAGGTCGTGGAAGCCAAGGTCCCGGTGGGTCGTTTCGGACGGCCCGCAGAGCTGGCGCACATCGTCGCGTCACTCGTGCACGACGATGCCGCTTACGTCACCGGCGCAGTGATCGTCGTCGACGGCGGCCTCAGCATGGGCACGTAAGCGAAGCGCGCCCTCAGGCGGCCCTCATTCGGTGCCGGCACCGAACCATGATCGCAGCGCGGCGAGGTCGGCCTTGCCCGTTGGCAACATGGGAAGCGCGCGCTCCTCGACGATTCGCCAATTGCGCGGCACTTTGAACGACGACAGCTGACGCCGTGCGCTCGCAGTCAGTGTCGCTTCGTCGACGACCGCGCCGGGCGCGGTTGCGACGACGGCCACGACATCTTCGCCGCGGTCGCCGGCCGGGACACCGAACACGAACGCGGCGCGCACACCGGTGCAATCGCGGAGCACGTCTTCCACTTCGCCGGGCGACACGTTCGAACCGCCGCTCTTGATCATCGTCGTGCGCCGGCCCGCGAAGTAGAGGTTGCCGTCGCAGTCGAACCAGCCGAGATCACCCGTCGCGTACCACCCGTCGGGCGTGAACGTCTCGTGGCGCTCCCTCTTGTACAGACTCTCCATGAGGAACGGGCCGCGAAGCATTAGCTCGCCGAGCTCGGCGCGGCCGATCTCGACACCGCTACTCGGGTCGACCACGCAATGCTCGACGCCCGGAAGGCTCTGCCCGAACGTCCCTCGCAGTGCTTCCGGGAGCGGACTGTACGGGTCCTCAGGAGCGGTGTGAGGACCTCCGGTCTCGGTCATCCCGAGCAGCGTCGGCGCAAGGTCGGGCGAAGGCGGTCGCTGTTCGATCGGCAACGCCTCGATCAACGTGCCACCCCGCACGCTCGACAGGTCGCGGGACGCGAAGGTGGGATGTTCGGCCATCGCGCGCGCGGCGTTCGGCCAGCACGAGATCTGCGTGGCGCGCTCTCGTTCCGCCATCATGAGGGCCTCGCCCGCGTCGAACCGTTCTTGCACTACGGCCGCGGCCCCCGAGCTCATCGCCTGGAGCAACACCATCGTCAGCCCACCGACCCAGAAGAACGGCATCGGCGAGTAGATCCGATCGTCGGGCGTCAGCGCGCGGCGTCGTGCGAGCAAGGCCGCGTGACGAACCAGCGACCCTTGGGTGTGCACGACCGCTTTCGGCGCGGCGGTCGCGCCCGACGTGCTGATGATCGCGAGCGCGTCCGCCGGCATCACCTCAGCTTCCGCGGCGCGAAGCACCGCGTCTGCGATCGGCGACGGCAACACGCGCGACCACACAGGCGGCTCGTCGCCGTCGATGTTGACCCACCGCAGGAACGGCGCCGCCGGGAGCTCGAGCTCCGACGAACTGGACGACAGGCCGTCGAGGGCGCCCTCGAGCCTGAGGCACAGGTCGTGATCAGCGAAGCGCGGCGCGCTCAGCAACACCTGCACGTCGGCATGCCTGATCGCGCGCGCGAGCTCGGCGCTCGGAGAGAACGTCGATAGTGGCACGGTCAACGCGCCGACGCGCGCCGCCGCCAACCACGTCACGACCCACTCGGCGCGGTTCGGGAACAGCACGCCGACACGCGTGCCCTTGCCGACACCGGCGGCGAGCAAGCGAGCCGCCAATGTCGCGCTGCGTTCGTCGGCATCGCCGAAGGTGAGGCGGAACTCCGGGCCGACGACGAAATCCGCCTCGCGCTCGCTCGCGCGCGCGGCGAGCAGTGCGGGAATGGTGGCGGGCAGATCGACGAGGGCGGCGGGAAATCCGTAGCGCCGCAGCGGTCGAGCTGATGTCAACGACAAGAAGGTCACGCGCTACCCGACGTGCACGGGCACATGTGAGTACCCGGCGACGTTCGACATGTTCACGCGTCGGAGCCCGGCCGGATCGACCTCGAAGCGCGGCCATCGCCGCCGGATCTCTGAGAAGGCGACGCGGCTTTCGAGCCGCGCGAGCCACGCCCCGAGACAGCTGTGGGCGCCGTATCCGAACGCCAGCGTGGTGTGACCGCCTCGCGTGATGTCGAAGACGTCGGGGCTTTCGCAGGCGCGAGGGTCGCGAGTCGCCGCACCGGTCAGCAGCAGGGTGGGCGAACCGGCGGGGATCGTCCCCCCTTCGAACGTGACGTCCTCTACCGCGAACCGCCCTTGGTATTGCGAGGGCGGGTGCATCCGGAGGATCTCTTCGACCGCGCCTGGAATCGACGACTCGTCCGCGAGCACGCGCTCCCATTGATCGGGGTGCGCGTCGAACAGCACCACGCCGCTGCCGACGAGCTTCGTGACCGTCTCGCTTCCCGCGCCGGCGATCAGAACCGAGAACCCGGCGACTTCGTCGTCGGTCAAGCGGTGCTTGCCGTCGTTCCCGTCGGTCATCTCCACTTCGACGAGCTTGCTGATGATGAGGTCGTCCGGGTGCTTGCGCTTCTCTTTGGCCAGCTCGAGGAAGTACACCGCCATCTCGAGTGATGCCTCGATGCCTTCCTTCGTCGTTCGCGGGTCACCCGGACGCCGGTGGAGGAACGCGTCCGTCCAGTGCCGTACCTGTTGGCGGTCCGCGGCGGGAACTCCGAGCATCGCCGAGATGACCTCGACGGGAAAGAGCGCCGAGAATTCGGCGACGATGTCGAAGTTGTCGCGCCCTTCGAGCTCGTCGAGGAAGCGGGTGACGGTGCGAACAACGAGCGGTTCGAGGCCCTCGATGGTCCTCCGGGTGAACGCCTGACTGACGAGCTTGCGTTGCTGCGTGTGTTCGGGCGGATCAAGGAGGATCATCATGTTGTTGTCGAGCTTCTGCTTCAGCATCAAGATCTCGACGGTCAAGCCGTACGAGCTGACGAGCCGATCGGTATCGCTGTGCGCAGCGATCACGTCGGCGTACCGAGACAGCGCGTAGAAGCCGTACTGCGGGTTGAAGTGCACCGGGTCGTTGTCACGCAGCCACGTATAGGTCGGGTACGGGTCGTCGAAGAACGCGTCCGAAAACGGATCGAACCCCATGAGCTCTTGTGCCACGTCACGCCCTGTAGGTGGTCTCTACGCTGGTGGGATATGGCATGACTGCAAAATGCAGGCTTGCCTGTTCAACAGAGCAAAGCGTATTCTCCGCCCTGCGCGCGGTCAATCCGCCGCACGACCGACACCAGGTCGCTGTCGACTCGCCCGAGGACTGATGTGCCGAACCGACCGATGCAAGGTGTGCGCGTCGTCGAGGTGGCGGCATGGACGTTCGTCCCGGCAGCCGGCGCGGTGCTCGCCGATTGGGGCGCCGACGTCATCAAGATCGAGCACCCGCTCTCCGGCGATCCACAGCGCGGATTGGCGGCGGGCGGAATGGTGCCCGGCGGCGCGATCAACTTCATCATCGAGATACCCAACCGCGGCAAACGAAGCGTCGGCCTCGACCTCGCCACCGAGCGCGGCCGCGAACTGTTGTACGAAATGGTCAAGCAGGCCGACGTCTTCCTCACCAACTTCCTGCCGGACGCGCGCCGCCGTCTGAAGATCGATGTCGACGACTTGCGGGCCGTGAACCCGCAACTGATCTACGTGCGCGGCAGCGCCAACGGCGCGAAGGGCCCGGAAGCCGAGAAGGGCGGCTACGACGCGACCTCATACTGGGCCCGTAGCGGTGTCGCGTCGCTCGTCTCGCAGGGAGACGAGTACCCGCGCACGCAACCCATCGCGTTTGGCGACATCGCGGGCGCGCAGACCATCGCGGGCGGCATCGCCGCCGCCCTCTTCGCCCGGGCGACGACCGGTGAACCTTCCGTGGTCGACGTGTCGTTGTTGTCCTACGGGTTGTGGAACGCGTCACCGCACATCGTCCTGTCGAAGTTGCTGAACATGCCTGAGCTGCCGCGCCGAACACGCGACGAGACGCCCAACCCCATCACGGGCACGTACAAGACCGCCGACGGGCGGGTCCTCCAGTTGGTGATGTTGCAGTCGGATCGGTATTGGGCCCGGTTGTGCGAGCTGCTCGACCGACCCGAGCTCGTCGCCGACACAAGGTTCGTCGACGCTGCAGCCCGCACCGAGAACAGCGCCGCCTGCGTCGCGGAACTTGATCTCGAGTTCGGGAAGCGCTCGCTCGACGAATGCATCACGCTCCTGAACGAGCAAGAGGGCCCGTGGGCAGTGCACCAACTGCCGATCGAGGTCTTCGACGACGAGCAGGTGCAAGCGAACGGTTTCATTCGCACGGTGAAGGCCGCGGATGGCTCCGACTTCGATCTGGTCCTCAACCCAGTGCAGTTCGACGAAGCTGCACCTTCGCTCCTACGCGCTCCGGAGCTGGGAGAGCACACCGAGGAAGTGCTGCTGGAGCTCGGCTGCACATGGGAGCAGCTGGCGGCCTGGAAGGACGAGGCGGTCATCTCGTGAACCTCGGCCTCGACGACGAACAACGCGCGTTGCGCGAGGTCTTCGCGGACCTGTTCGCCAAGGAGGC
>JAODBJ010000251.1 GCA_025463905.1 Actinomycetes bacterium | reverse complement strand
GCTGAGCCACACGCGGGCGACGTCACCCTCGGGAACGTCGTGATCACGCAGGAACTGCCGCGCGGCATTCGCCGAGTCGACTTCGAACCGCCGGTCGTCGGTGCGATGGTCCGGAGTCAGTCCGACGTCATGGAAGAGGGCTCCCATGTACAAGAGCTCAGGGTCCGGCTTCAGTCCACGACGCTTCCCCTGAAGCGATCCGAACAGGAAGACCCGTCGGGAGTGGTTGAACAGCAAATCGTTCTCGGTGTCGCGCACGAATGCCGTTGCGTCGGACACCAAGCGGGTCGGAGGAATCTCGATCCCTGCGATCACTTCGGTCATGTCAGGAACCTCGCGCTGAATGTCGCCGCGAGGCCGCCACCGACGAGCGGAGCGATGAGGTAGATCCACCAGTCGGTGAAGGTTCCGGCGGCGATCATCGGCCCGATCGCCCGGGCCGGGTTCACCCCCGCTCCCGTTATCGGTCCGCTGATCAGGATCGCGGCAGCCAGCGCCGCACCAATCGCAACCGGCACGAGGTTGGATTGCCCGCGCCCGGCGACGGCGACGACCACCAGGACGAGGATGAAGGTGACCACTGCTTCCACGCCGAAGGTGCGCCAGGCGCTGACACCCGCCGCGGGCGCTGTCGCGCCGAGATGCGCGACCGATCGTGCCCTCGGTCCGTAGAACCACCAGGCGATCAGGGCGGCGCCGATAGCTCCGGCGAATTGCGCGACTGCGTAAGGGAGCACGCGAGTCCAGGGGAACTTCCGGTTGAGGGCGAGCCCGACCGTGACGGCGGGATTGAGGTGTGCGCCTGATACGGGTCCGAGGCTCGCCGCGAGGATGGCAAGCGCGACGCCGCCGGCGAACGGAACGGTTAACGATCCGTACGGATTACCGGCGATCGGATCGGCGAGCGTGGCCGCGATGACTGCACTCACAATGGCGAGCACGAGGACGAACGTTCCGATCGCCTCGACGAACGTGACGGTAATGATGTGCGTGTCGAACCGGTGGCCGTGCAGGCCGGTGTTCGCGGTCGCCTGTTGAGGGATCGCGTCCGCCGTGGACGGTCTGGTGAGCGTCGCGGTCATAACCGGTGTTCCTTCCACGTCTGGGGTGGTGCACCGTGTGGGGTGGCAGGGTGGTTGCTCTTTGAAGGATCCGGATTTCGGCGACCCTTCGCATCAGCGAGTCCCTAGCCCGCCCCCCTAGTCGTCGCGCGGTTGGCGCCCCGCGGTACCGTGCGGCGCGTGCCGAACCGTGCCGCGCTAGGTGCCGCCGCGGCCGCGCTTGCGATCTTTGCGGTCACGGTCACGTACGCAGGGGCGCCCCGCGCGGCCAAGCCCACGGTCGCTCTGCCTGTCACGACCACCCCGCCGCGCGCGACCACCACGACTGCGCGCAGACATGGACCGATCACGATCGCGGTCGTCGGCGACTCGATCGCCGGCACGATCGTGTGGGGTCTCGACGAGATCATGAAAGGTACGCAGAACCACCTCGTATCGACTGCGTACCCGGCGTGCGGAGTGGCGTCCGGCGCCGTCATCGATCCGAAAGGGAAGGTCTACCCGTGGTCGCCGACGTGCGCGAAAAATGTCCCGAAGGTGCACGAAGAGATGATCGCCCAGTGGCATCCCGACGTCGTTTTCTGGTCGAGCAGCTGGGAGGTCTCCAACCGGCTCGATCTCCGAACGCACACGGTGCTGAGGTGGGGCACCGCGGCCGCCGAAAGGGCCCTGTTGGCGTCGATCGACGCTGCGGCCCGGCGCCTTACCGCGGGGGGCGCGCACCTGGTGCTGCTCACGGTCGCACCGCCTGGACCCAACGCAGCTCAACCTGCCGGGGATCCGGGCCTCGCCGAGGTGCAGTACAACGCGCTGTTACGGCGCTATGCGGCCGCACACGCGGGCAACATATCGGTGCTCGACATCATGCCGTTCGTGTGTCCCGGAGGCCCGCCGTGCCCGGCGAACGTGCGCGGTGTGAACCTTCGGCCCGACAGCATCCACTACACACACGAAACCGCGCCGATCGTCGCGCGCTGGTTACTGCCACGACTGCTGGCGGCGGCCCCGGGCCGTCCGTAGCCTTCCCGATGTGAGAACCGCGGCAGGGTTTGCCGGTCTGCTCCTCGTCGCGGCGGTGCTGTTCGAGGCGTTCGAGACCATCGTGTTGCCGCAACGCGTGGCCCGCCGGTGGCGCATCACCCAAGCTGTGTACGCGCTCACCTGGCCGCCGTATCGCGCCGCCGCAGCCGCCGTGCATAACGGCCAGCGCCGCGAGCGAATACTCAGCTACTACGGACCCGGATCGTTGCTGTTCACCATCATCTCGTGGTTTGGAGCCTTCGTCTTCGGCTACACGCTCGCGCTGTGGGCCTTTGCCCACGACCTCGGCGGTCACGTGCATTCGTTCGGCGACGCCGCGTACGTCGCGTCATCGATGCTCTTCACGCTCGGCCTCACCGATCTTGTGCCGCACGGCTCCGCCGCGCGGGCGCTGGCAATTGCTGCGGGTGGCACCGGCTTCGCATCGCTCGCGCTGCTCGTCGCGTATCTGCCGACGTTGTACCAAGCGTTCTCGCGCCGTGAGACCTACATCGCGCAGCTCGACGCGCGCGCCGGTTCTCCACCGACCGCCGGTGAACTGCTGGCGCGCAACACCGGAGAAGGCAATGACGACCTCGGCCCGTTCCTCCTCGCTTGGGAGAGTTGGGGTTCCGACCTGCTCGAGAGCCTCCTCTCGTTTCCGACGCTCGGCTTTTACCGTTCGCACCACGAGAACCAGTCGTGGCTCGCGGCACTCACCGCCGTGCTCGACACGTGCTCGCTCGTGCTCGTCTCGGAGCAACACCGCCCGCATCGTCAGGCGAAGCTCACGTACGCGATGTGCCGGCACGCGGCCGTCGACCTCACCCGCTCGCTGCACGCGTCGCCCGCCACGGGCGTCGACCGGCTCGACGCGGTCGCGTTCGAACGGCTCCGCGCGCGGCTCGCAAGCAGCGAATGGCACGTGCCCGACGACGCCGCGCCCAAGCTCGCGAAGTTGCGCAGCGGATACGAGTCCTATGTCGTAGGACTCTCGCGTCATCTGCTGATGCCCCTTCCCGACTGGACCCCGCCCGAAGGTGCCCAGGACAGCTGGCAACTCACGCAGGTCGCCGAGCCGCCGCGCCGTTTCACCCGCCGCGCTCGCTGATCGGTCCAGTCGGTGCGGTTGCGGCAATCAACGCCGGTGACGCGAAGGTCGCCTGAACCGGCGTGAAGGATGCGGCCCTGTGGCGCAGTC
Organism: Actinomycetes bacterium; assembly: GCA_025463905.1. Classification (GTDB taxonomy): domain Bacteria; phylum Actinomycetota; class Acidimicrobiia; order IMCC26256; family PALSA-610; genus JAODBJ01. The sequence continues at coordinate 200 of JAODBJ010000251.1, read as the reverse complement.
TTTCACGCAAGTGCGGTGGAGTGTCAGCGCTCGGGAACCTACCGGTGACTTGGCGCGAACTGTGCCGCAAGCCGGCGCAGGTCGACCTTTCCCACTGCGTTCTTCGGCAAGGCCGGCATGATCCGGATCACCGCGGGCACCTTGAAGTCGGCGAGGCGCGCTTTGCAGAACGACTGCAGTTCATCGGCGTCGGTGTCACC
>JAODBJ010000036.1 GCA_025463905.1 Actinomycetes bacterium | reverse complement strand
GTGAGCTTGAACATCGGAAGGCGGTAGCGCAACGCCGTCGGGAGGTCGAGCACGCCGACGTACTCGTAACCGGTATCGGGCGTGCTCGCGACGGCGGGTGCGCTGTAGTACAGGTGGTGCGCCACGTCGGCGCTGTTGAGCAGCGTCTGGTAGCCACCGTCGAAGAGCACGTGGTCGAGGTTCTGGAACGCGGTGACCGGGTACTTGTAGTTCTTCCAGTACGAGTCGACCGTGATCTTCGGGTTCCCCGGGTCGTTCCCGGCGAGGAACGCCTTCGTACGGGGATCGGCTCCCAGCCAGTTCGTGACGAGCCACGTGTCGGCGTTGTCGTCGCCGCGCAGGAGCGGGAAGGCGGCGTGTTTGAACGGATAGGCATGCGCGGTGGGGTTCAGCTGCGTGAAGTCGCCGTCACCGTCCCACTGCGGCACGTCGGATCCGGTGATGAGCCGTGCGAACAGCCGCGGCGTTATCGCCAGATCGTTGATCTGTTCGAGCGTGTTGCCGTCTTGCATCTGGTACGCGACCACCGCTGCCGTCGCATCGATCGGCGCGTACACGAACTTCGTGTTCGGCGGTGCCGTCGCAAGTTCGGCTGTGGTCGCCGGCAACGAAGTGAAGCCGACATCGACGAGGCCGCGGATCACATCGTTGCGAGCGCGGTTCGACGAGCTCTCGGTGTACGAGACGATGTCGCGTGGGGTAGCCGTGCACACGTTGGCGGCCCACCGTGAGACCGTTGCGGTCGCCGAGGCTTCACCTTCCGACTGAAAGTCGAAGGTGGACACGGGCGGGCAGTCCTTGGCGGTTTTCTCGAAACCGACCTGCGCGCTCGCCGCGGTGAGTGGCAGTCCACTCGCCGGCCACGGAGTGCCGTCGTCCTCGAACGCGACGATCGAGCACGGATTGGAGTCGGTGCAACCGAGTTGCGGAAGATCGAAGCGGGGCCGCACTTCGATCGACGCGTGGCCGGTGCCGTCTTTGGCGGTGATCGCGCCGTTCACCTGGTTGCCGTTGTCGGAGTTGGGGAAGGTGGCGGCCGTGTAACAGCCGGTCGCAATGTTCGCCGGGTGCGCGACGCATTGCATGACCGTGACCGTCGGGACCCCGCTCCGCTTGGTCGGCTTGAACCCGGCCCACGACACCTCGACGACCTGGTTGGTGAGGTTGTCGGCCGGCGAAACCGTGAGCGTGCGCGGCTGCTTCGCTGCGTTGGCCATGCTCCCGGCCGGGAGCGCAACAACGCCGACGAAGACGCCCAGCGCCGCCACTGCCCCACCCAACCTCCTCCATCGCGCGCGCGTGCGCCGCGACCGAGAAGGGCGTTGCTTTTCCTCGGTTGATTGCAAGACGGTCCTGCCTGCCCGGGGTCCAGTTAGAAGTAACACGGCCCACTGTGTGCGAGCCCAGTCACCGATGATCTGTTCAGCGGTCGTTCACTGCGAGGTCACTTCGCGGCCAACCGCCCCTGTGAAACTGAAACGGCATTACCGCCCGCTTGACGGCTTGTTGCGGCGTACCCTACTTTCCCAATTGTCTTAGTTGAGTATGACGGGCGGGCATCACGCGGCGCAACCAGCGCCTCTGGTCCGATGAACCTGGCGGGAGGACTTCCGATCCGATGACGGTGCTCGATGCGCGGCCGATCGCGGACGCCGGTGACGTCCCGCTGCGCGTCGTCGTGCGGCGAAACCCCGCTGACCGCGTCTATCGAGGCGTGGCCCGGGGCGGCGGCGTCGCCACGCTCACGCTCATGGGCTTCATCGGTGGCTTCTTGTTGCTGCGATCGTTTCACGTACTGAATGCCCGCGGCTTCGCGTTCCTCACCGAAAAGCGCTGGCTGGCCGCGCAGAACGGCCCGTTCGGTATCGCAGCGGTGCTGCCCTTGACGTTCGAGATCGCGATCGTCGCAATCGTGATCGCGGTACCGGTCGCAACGGTCGCCGCGCTGTTCCTCACGGAGTACGCACCCCGACGCGTCCGGCGGCTGCTCACCTCGCTCGTCGATCTCCTCGCGGCGGTGCCGAGCCTCATCTACGGCCTGTGGGGTTTGTTCTACCTGCAGCCGCACCTTGTGCACGTCAGCAAGTGGCTGAGCGATCACCTCGGCTTCATCCCGTTCTTCCACGTGCAGAACGGCACGGCACTGTCGGCATTCACGTCGTCGACCTTCATCGCGGGTGTCGTCGTCTCTCTGATGGTCGTGCCCGTCTGCACGACGGTGATGCGCGAAGTGTTCGCGCAGGCGCCCCAAGGCGAAAAAGAAGGCGCGCTCGCGCTCGGCGCGACGAAGTGGGGCGTCGTGCGCACCGTTGTGCTGCCGTTCGGGCGCGGCGGCATGATCGGCGGCACGATGCTCGGCCTGGGCCGCGCGCTCGGCGAGACGATCGCGGTGACGTTCATCATCTCTCCGTTCTTTCAGCCTCGCGCCTCGATCCTGGCCAACGGGACCCACTCGATCTCGGCCCTCATTGCCTTGAACTTCTCGGAGTCGGTGTCGAACCCGACGGCGCGCGACGGCCTGATCGCGGCCGGGCTCGCGCTCTTCGTCGTGACGCTCGGCGTCAACGCAATCGCGTCGACAATCGTTGCCCGGTCACGTTCCGGCGCGTCGACGGAGATCTGAGATGACCACAACCGCCGGCGAGATCGACCTTCGCGGCGACGAGCCGCTGTACACACCGCCCGAGGAGCGCATCCCGTTCCGCTCGGTGGACCCGGCCGATGCCTGGCCGCTCATCGGCGCGGGACTTTCGTCGCTGTGCCTCACGTGGCTGATCTACGAGCGGCTCACACCCTTGACCGGCACGATCGGGTTCGGCATCGCCTGGTACGCGACGTTCCTGCTCATCGCGTGGTTCGTCGCCCGCGCCAATCACGACAAGCTGCGCGCCCGCGACCAGGTTGTGCGCATCGTGATGTGGAGTGGCGGCCTCGCCCTGATCGTGCCGCTGGTCGCCATCCTCGGCTACATCGTGCTGAAGGGCTACCACGCGCTACACGCGTCGTTCTTCACGAAAGACGAACGGTTCGTCGGCAGCCTCGACAAAGGGACGTCCGGCGGCGCCCGCCACGCGATCATCGGCACGCTCGAACAGGTCGGCATCGCAATGTGCATCTCGGTGCCGCTCGGCATCACCACTGCGCTCTACCTCAACGAGATCGGTGGGCGCCTCGCCCGGCCGGTGCGCACGATCGTCGACGCGATGAGTGCGCTGCCGTCGATCGTCGCCGGACTGTTCATCTACACCTCCTTCGTGGTCGTGATAAATCACGGCCAGCAGAACGGCCTTGCCGGCGGGCTGGCTCTGGCCGTGATGATGTTGCCGACGGTCACCCGCACGTCAGAAATCGTGCTGCGCCTCGTGCCCGGCGGCTTGCGCGAGGCGGGTCTCGCGCTCGGTGCCACCGACTGGCGCACCACTCGCAACGTGGTGCTGCCGACCGCGCGCACCGGGCTCGTGACCGCGGTGATCCTCGGCCTCGCGCGCGTCATCGGCGAGACCGCGCCGCTCTTGTTGACCATCGGTGGATCGCGCTTTGTGAACTGGAACGTGTTCAAGGGCCAACAGAGCTCGCTCGTTCTGTTCGTCTACAACATCTTCCACACCCAAACGACCGCCGAGCAGTGGAAACGCGGCTGGACCGGCGCACTCGTGCTCATCCTGCTCGTGCTCGTGTTGTTCGTGACCGCCCGCGTCATCGGCGGGCGCGGTCCGGCGCACATCGGCCGGATCAAACGTTGGCGTCTCGCTCGAAAGGGTCTCGCGTGACAAGTCCGTCGGAACTCGACCCGTTCGAAACCCACACCGGACGGCCGCGCTCGATGCCGGCGCCGCCGCCGCCTTCCCCGCCGCCGGCGTTCGACAACACGGAAGCCGCGCCGGTGTACGCGCGCTTCACCGACACCGACACCATGACGTTGCCTCCGGACCCGTTCATCGCGCGCCCGGCTTCACGGAGCGCAGGCATCACCGCTCAGAACGTGAGCGCCTGGTTCGGCGACCACAAAGTGCTCGAGCGGGTGTCGCTCGATATGGCACCGAATCGGGTGACGGCGTTGATCGGTCCGTCGGGCTGCGGGAAGTCGACGTTTCTGCGCATCCTCAACCGCATGCACGAGTTGGTGCACGGCGCAGCACTCGCGGGCGTGGTCGAACTCGGCGGCACCGATATCTACCGGGGGAACCTGCCCGTCACCGAGACGCGCCGCCGCATCGGCATGGTGTTCCAAAAGCCGAACCCGTTCCCCACGATGACGATCGCGGAGAACGTGGTGTCGGGCTTGAAGCTGTCGGGGATGAAATCGACGCGTTCGTACGCGGAGATCGTCGAAGACTGCCTCGTACAAGCGGGCCTGTGGAACGAAGTGCGTAACCGCCTCGCCGCGCCCGGCGGATCGCTCTCCGGCGGTCAACAACAGCGCCTGTGCATCGCCCGCGCGCTCGCCGTCGAACCACACGTGCTGCTGATGGACGAACCGTGCTCCGCGCTGGACCCGACGTCGACGCGACGCATCGAGGAAACCATCGCCGAGATCTGTGAACGAATCACCGTGGTGATCGTCACCCACAACATGCAACAAGCCCAACGCGTCTCGCAGTCGTGCGCGTTCTTCCTTGCCGGGGAGAACGAACCCGGGCGGATCGTCGAGAGCGGCCCCACCGAAAGGTTGTTCTCCGAGCCCGAAGACACCCGCACACTCGACTACGTGCGCGGCCGGTTCGGTTGAGCCAAGGAGCATTGCTTTCATGACGCGATTTCGTCGTACAACGACGCGCCTTTTCGCCGCGTTCGGAATTGCCGTGATCGGCGTACTCCCGCTCATGGCCCGTCCGGCGGCGGCTGACGTCATCCTCACCGGTGCTGGGTCCACGTGGAGCGCGATCGCGACCCAGCAGTGGATCGCCGACGTCGCGCGCCAGGGTCTTTCGATCAACTTCAACGCGAATGGTTCGAGCGCCGGCCGCGTCTACTACTACAGCAAGACCAGCGACTTCGCGATTTCCGAGATTCCGTTCCAGCAGGCCTACAAGACGCCCGACGGCGAAACGGTCAACGAAATCGCCAATGCCGCCGGGCGTCCGTACACCTATCTGCCGATCGTGGCCGGTGGTACGTCGTTCATGTACCACCTGGACGTCGGCGGACAGCGGGTGACGAACCTACGGCTCAAGCCGCTCACGCTCGCCCAGATCTTCACCGGCGTGATCACCGACTGGAGCGACGCGCGCATCTCGGCCGACAACGGCGGCCGGAAGTTCCCAAGTCTGCACATCACCCCGGTGACTCGTTCCGACGGTTCTGGGACGAGCGCGCAATTCAGCGCGTTCATGGCCAACCAGACCGGCGCGGTGTGGACCGCGTTCTGTCACAAGGTCGGGATCCCCGACAACCCGTGCCCACCGACCTCGTTGTACCCGCAGTTCACGGGTTCGGTGCAGCAGTCGGGATCGCTCGGCGTCTCGAGCTACGTCTCCGCCGGCTACGGCCAGGGCTCCATCGGCTACGTCGAGTACGGCTACGCGCTGGAAAAGGGCTTCCCGGTCGCGTCGATCCTGAATCACGCCGGCTACTACGCCCAACCGACCGCGCACAACGTCGCGATTGCGTTGCAAGGCGCAAGTTTCAACGCCGACAACACGCAGAACCTCAGCGGCGTGTACAACTTCAACGACTCGCGTGCGTACCCGGTTTCGAGCTACAGCTACATGATCGCTCCGATCACGACCGCTGCTCCGTTCACCGCGGAGAAGGGAACCGTGCTGAGCAAGTTCATCCTCTACTTCCTTTGCGCCGGGCAGCAGGAAGCGGAACGGCTCGGGTACTCCCCGTTACCGAAGGTGCTGGTGGAAAACGGCTTCGCGGCCAACAACAAGATCCCCGGCCATGTCGCGCCTCCGGCCATCAACCAGTGCAACAACCCGACCATCACCGGGAACTTCATCACGGGTGCCGCGCCGCCACCGCCTCCCGGTTCGAACCAGAACGACCCTCCGGCCGGGGTTCCGCCCGGAGGTGGCACCACTAATACGACGATCGGGAACGGCGGCGGGAACGGCGGCGGCAACGGCGGCGGCAACGGCACGACGGGAAGCGGGAACCGCAACGGCAATACGACGACCACGATCGCCGGATCCGGAGGCGGCGGCGGAGGTAGCGGTAACGGCACCGCTGGCAACCCGGCCGGCTTGCTCGACAATGGCGGCGGCACGAACACACAGAACGCAGCCAGCGGACAGCCCATCTCCATTCACCGCAGCAGCGGACCGGTCCCCGTGTTGCTCTACGTCATCGCGGTGTTGTTGATCCTCCTCGTGGTCAGCGCGCCGCCCCTGCTCGCGATGGTGCTCCGGCAGCGAGCGGAGGACGAAGCACGTCGCTCGTGAACAGCGAGTACTGAATGACGAACGGCCCGGGGCATTGCCCCGGGCCGTTCATTCGTCAGAGACGCTTTCGCTCTCCCGCTAGAGACCGGCGCAGCGACCACCCCAGGGTGCTGCACCCTGCCAGTGGTACAGCTGCAAGGCGAGGAAGTCCTGGTCGGCGGGCGCGGCCTGCGCAGGGTCAACGCCCACGAGGTCGGGGCGTCCTGCCGCCCGCGCGGTGTTGTCCCACGTGGAGCGCGAGAACTGATAGGCGCCGCGGTAGGTGCCACCCGGACTCACGGCGTGGTAGCCGCCCGAGCTGTCGGACTCGTGATGACGGGTGCACGCGAGGAACGGGTTCCCCGACAGGTCGATCGGCGGAGGCGTCGCGCCGTGCGCGATCCAGTAGCCGCTTTGGCCCGTCGCGATGCCGACGACCGGCGGCGCGCCGATGCCGGCAGCATCGCCGCGGTACAGCGTGCCGTACGCGAAGACGTGCCCGTCGGAGCGAACAATCACGTACCCGTTGCCGTCGGCGCTGGACGCGATGCCCACGGCCGGCGACGCGCTCGGGTCGAGTGGCGCGCCGCGGAACGTCGCGTCACCGTACGTGAACACACCGCCGTCGCGCGACACGAGCAGGTAGCCGTGGCCGGCGTGTGAGCTCGCGATGCCGGTGACCGGAGAGCTGACGTGAATCGCCGCTGCGGATCCGTAGTAGCCGGCGTCGCCGAACGCGAACACGCCACCGTCGTTGCCTACGAGCCGGTAACCCGCGCCGGTCGAGGTGGGCGCGATGCCGGCGATCGGGGCCGCCAGCGGACGCCCGCCGAGCGAGCCATAGAAGTGAGCGTCGCCGAACGCGAACACCCCGCCGTCGTTGGCAACCAGCCAGTAGCCGTTGCCGCTCGGGGTTGACGCGAGACCGACGATCGGCGCCACGAGAGGCACGTTGCCGGTGGAGCCGAAGAACTTCGCGTCCCCGAACGCGAACACGCCGCCGTCGCTGGCGACCACCCAGTAGCCGGCATGGCTCGGCGTCGCCGCGATCCCGACGGCGGGCAGCGTCAAGCCGGGGATCGGCGAACCGAGCACCGGCGCGCCGTGTGCGCTCACCATGTTTGCGTCAGTGGACGCGGCGCTCGCGGGTCGAGTCGCGAGGAAGGAACCTCCGAGCGCGATCGCCGCGGTAAGAAGTGCAGCGACTCTGAATCGTCGCGTCGCACGCCCGTTTACTTCCCCCGGTGCGGTGGCGGGCTGGACCACCGTGCTCGCAAACCCGGCGAGCGCGGGCGTCGTCGTATGGAAATGATCGAGATCGACCGGGGATCGCGACAGCGCCGACCGGGAGCGCCCGGACACGCGTGACAACCACATCAGGAATTCGCCTTTCGCAGCGCGCCAATCCGACCTGGACTGACGGGGAGCCCGCATCGGATGCCGACGCCGGGCGAAATCACCGTATCGACGGCCCTCCGGGCAGGGCTGGATCGGGCGGTTGTTGCTGCTTTCACCTTGTAGCCCCTTCGTGAACGAATTCACGAAGTCACGAGTAGGCCTGGCCCCAACTTGACGCCTGATGCGGCGCCGACTAGTTCCATCGCGCCATTTCTTGGGAAACAGACCTCGAATCTGGTCTCCAACCACTCACGCCCCGTGCGTGTCCATCCGGGCGTGGCCGGTGACCGGCCGTCAGACTGCTTCTGTGAGCAACCAGTACGACGCCGTCGTGGTCGGTGCGGGCCCGAACGGACTGACCGCCGCGGCCGCGATCGCGCGTGCCGGCCGGCGGGTGCTCGTGCTCGAAGCGGGCCCGACAATCGGTGGCGGCACCCGAACGAAAGCGTTGACGCGCGACGGGTTCCTCCACGACCTCTGCGGCACCGTCATCGCGATGACGCGCGCCCCGGCGTTCGCCGGCTTGGACCTCGAACCGCATGGCCTGCATCTCGTCACACCCGACCTCGCGCTCGCGCACCCTCTGGACGACGGGCGCGCAGGAGTCGTGTCGCGCGACTGGACGATCACCGGTGAATCTCTCGGTGCGGACGCGGACACGTGGTCGCGTGCGTTCCGCCCCTTCAGCGACAACCTCGAAGTGTTGATGCAGGAGTTGTCGGGGCCCATCGTGCACGCACCACGCCATCCCCTTCGCTTGGCGCGCTTTGGTGTGGCTGCACTGTTACCGGCCACCGCGTACGCGCGCCGCTTCCACGAGGCGCCCGCACGCGCGTTGTTCGCCGGACTGGCCGCGCACGCGATCTTGCCGCTCGAGCACGTGACCACCACGTCGTTCGCGCTGTTGCTCGGCGCCACCGCGCACGCCGACGGTTGGCCGTTCGCGCGCGGCGGCACGCAACGTGTGAGCGAGGCGCTGGCGTCGATCGTTACGAGCGCGGGGGGCGAGATCGTGGTCGATCGCGTCGTGCGCAACCACTCAGACCTGCCCGCCGCGCCCGCCACATTGCTGGACACGAGTGCGCGTGACGCGCTCGACATCGCCGGCGACGCGATACCGCAACGAGTGGCCCGTTCGCTGCGGCGCTTTCGCCCGGGGCCGGCCGCGTTCAAGCTCGACTACGCACTCTCGGCGCCCGTGCCGTGGACCGCGCCGCCGTGCCGGCACGCGGGCACGGTGCATCTCGGCGGGACGTTCGAGGAGGTCGCGGCAGGAGAGCGCGAAACGGCGCGTGGCGGCCATCCCGATCGGCCGTTCGTGCTCGTGACCCAACCGTCGTTGTTCGACTCGTCACGCGCGCCGAACGGGCTACACACGTTGTGGGCCTACTGCCACGTTCCCAACGGTTCTACCGTCGACATGACGGAACGGATCGAGGCCCAGATCGAACGTTTCGCCCCAGGCTTTCGGGATGTCGTGCTCGAACGCGCAGTGACGACACCGGCGATGTTCGCCGCCGACAACCGCAACGAGATCGGCGGCGACATCGGCGGAGGCGCTCTCGACGGGCTCCAGTTGCTGGCGCGGCCCCGCCTCGCGCTCGACCCCTACCGTCTTGCGGCCGGCGTTTACCTGTGTTCGGCGTCCACTCCGCCCGGCGCCGGCGTGCACGGCTTGTGCGGAGCCGCCGCCGCGAAACGCGCGCTGCGCCGCGAATTGCGCGGCTGACGCTCGTATTCGCGAACTCGGGAGAGCGGCGCGCAAGAATCGGGGCGTGGGATACGTGATGCGGTCGGGATCGTCGACGGCGCCGATCGTGGTGGGGGAACGGATCGTCACGCTGCGGTCGCGCACCACGAGCGTTCCGTTCCAGTTCGGCGAAGTGACAGCGGTCGTGGCGCGGGCGCGGCCGCACCACGTCGAGGTGCTCGAACCCGACGGCCGGCATCTCACCATCCGGGTGCGCGACGTGACGTTCGGGGCAAGACTCGCGGTAACCATCGCGTCCGCGACCGCGGTCATTGCGGCTCGTGTGTGTCGTCGAGCCGCGGCGAAGCAGAGGGCAAGGAGCAACGTGTGAACGACGTACCGACGCCTCCGACCGCGATCGCGAGGAACGCGGCCGACCGGCTCACTGATGGCTTCACGCGCATCGCCGACGTGAGCGCCGAGCGCATCTTCCGCGAACCCGTACGCGTGGGCGACCGCGTCGTGATCACCGCGGCCGCGATCGACATCGCCGGCGGTATGGGCACCGGCAACGGCGGAAGTCGTGAAGGTGACGGCGGAGGCGGTTCCGGCGGTGGTGGTCGGGTCGAAGGGCGTCCGGTCGCCGCGATCGAAATCGGGCCCGACGGCGTATCGGTGCGCCCGATCATCGACTTCACCCGCATCGGCATGACGGCGATGCTCGGCGCCTTCGCCGTGTGGCGCGCCATCAAGAAGTAGGGGTCAGGAGCGGGCGGCGCTCAACTCTGCGAGCAGGCGCACCTCGGCCTCCACGAGCTTGCGCCAGTCGCCGAGGTGGAGGCTTTCGTCTTCGCCGTGGATTGCGCTGGTGGGGTCACCCGGGCCGAGCAACAGCGCAGGGATACCGCCGAATGCGTCGGCGAACGGCCCGACGAACGGGATCGACCCACCCACACCCATCACCACGGGTTCGGTTCCGAACGCGGCGCGAAGGGCGCGCTTCGTCGCGTCGAACGCCCACCCTTCCGGCGTGCATTGCCAAGCGGGCGCCGGCGTGGCGAACTCGGTGATCTCGCACTCGAGCCCCCACGGCACGCGGGCCTCGATGTGCGCGCGCAGCCGTTGCATCGCGCGGTGAGGGTCTTGCCCCGGAGCCATGCGGACGCTGATGCGCGCGCCTGCCGCCGCGACGATTTGGTTCGACGCGCCGTCGATCGGGTGGCCATCGATACCGGTGATGGTCAACGCGGGCCGTAGCCACAACCGCTCCCACACTGTTACGGCCGGATCGCCGACGAGTGAAACACCCGGTCGAACGCCCATCGCGCGACGGAACTCCTCCTCTTCGCCGGCAAGCGCGGCGAGCGCGTCGCGTTCGGCCGGCGACGGCGTGGAAACGTCGTCGCAAAACCCGTCGACGGCGATGCTTCCTCGGTCGTCGTTCAAGGAGGCGAGCACCTTCGCGAGTGCCATCACCGGGTCGGGCACGGCGCCGCCGGCCATCCCGCTGTGCACGGGCCCGTCCAGCGCGCGCAAGCGCACATCGATGCCGCCGATTCCTCGCAGCGAATAGGTGAGGCCGGGCACGCCGACGCGCCAGTTCTCCGCGTCGGCAAGGAGCAACACGTCGGAGCGCAACTCATCTGCATACTGCGCGAGGAACGCAGCCAAATGCGGTGAGCTGATCTCCTCCTCGCCTTCCACCAGCACACGCACGTTGCACGGCAACGCCTGCCCACTGCGTAACCACGCTGCGACCGCGGCCGCGTGCGCGACCGCGCCGGCCTTGTCGTCGGCCGAGCCGCGGCCGTACAGGCGACCACCACGCTCGACCGGTTCGAACGGTGGCGACGACCACCGTTCCACGACACCCGGCGGTTGTACGTCGTGATGCGCGTACAACAACACGGTGGGTGCTCCGGGCGCGTGCATCCACTCGCCGATCACGTAGGGCAACGAGCCGTCGGCGGAAGCGATGCGCACGTTCTCCAACCCGTACCGGGAAAGCATTGCCGAAGTTGCCTGGGCACTTGCCTCGACATCGTCGACGCGTTCTGGTGACGCGCTAATGCTCTCGATGCGAACGAGCGCGTCGAGATCGCGACGCGCATCGAGCATCACGTCGTCGATGCGTGCGACCGCGGCCTCGACGTCAGTCATCTGAGCGCTGCGTTCGATAGTCGCCGAACGCGCCATCTCGCGCCTCTACCGCGGCCGTCACACCATCCTCACGCAACTTCGGCATGTACTCACGCGACGAACGTTGGTGTAGGCCGAGGGCTTGCAGCTCGGTCGTCGCGCGGATGCCGTTGCGCATGCCCATCGCCTCCATTGCGCGATGCACCGACCGTTTGTTCAATGCGAGCAGGTCGCCCGGAATCTTCGCGACCCGCTGCGCGATCCGCAGCACTTCGTCATCCAAACGTTCCGCCGGGTAGGCGCGGTTCGCGTACCCGGCCGCAACGGCTTCGACGCCGGTCAACGAATCGCCCGTGAGCAACGCCTCCATTGCGCGTCGTAACCCGAGCAACCACGGCTGCCACAGCATGTCGGGCGACGACATGGTGCGGACCGGTGGGTAACCGATCTGCGCGTCTTCGGCCACATACACGAGGTCGCACGCGGCGGCCAGCTCCGACCCACCCGCGAGGCAGTAACCGTGCACTTGCGCGATCACCGGCGTCGAGAGGTCCATCACCTCGAACCATCCCTCCACCAACCCGCGGCTCCAGAAGCCGTCACGCGGCGCGATCGCGCGCGGCAACGGCTCCGACGGATCTTGAGCGAGGTCGTAACCCGCCGAAAAGCTTGGTCCGGCGCCTCGAACGACAACGACGCTCACATCGGAATCGCGGTCGGCGAGGCGCAACTCGTCGAAGAGTTGGCCGCGCAGCGCGTTGCTCAACGCGTTGCGTTTTGCGGGGCGATTGAGTGTGATCCGCCGTACGTGCTCCGCGGGATCATCGACAAGAACAAGCGCTTCAGCCATGCCCCGAAACTAGGTGCAAAGCCGAGGATCAGCGGCGCACGGAGTGTGACGCCCGAGGCGGGGCCCGAGCGGCCCGGCCTTCGGCCAAGAGCGGAGATTACGGCTCGAACCTTGCTTGCAGTCGCCGCATGCCGGCGAGCCAGCGGTCGTAGTCGGAGCCTTTGCGGCGGAAATACTCCAGCACCTGCGGGTGCGGCAAGATCAAGAAGCGTTCGGTGTCGAGCCCATTCACGACCGCGTCCGCGACGTCGTCGGGTTCGAGCATGCCGTCGACGCCCGCGACGCCGCCGTCCTCGACGAAGGCAGTCATGTTCGTTCGCACCGCCTGCGGGCAGAGCACCGACACCTTGACCCCCTGGTCGCCATACGTGATCGCCAAGAATTCCGCGAGCGACACAACCGCGTGCTTCGTGACGGAGTACGTGACCGAGCCGATCTGGGTGAGTAATCCCGCCGCCGACGCGGTGTGCAGCAGGTAACCGCCGCCGCGCCCGATCATGCGTGGTACCAACTCCTGCGCGGCCCACACGTGCGCCATCAGGTTCACGTCGATGCAGCGCTGCCATTCGTCGGCCGGCGTCTCTATGCCACCCGGCACGATGATCCCCGCGTTCGAGCAGAAGAGATCGATGGGGCCGAAGGTCGTTTCGGCGTCATCGATCAACGCGGTGATCTCGCCGGGCTTGGTCACGTCGCACCACACCGGGCGCGCGCCGGTGGCCGTTGCGACGGCTTCCAGACCGGCGTCGTCGACGTCGGCGACAACGACTCCGCGCGCGCCTTCCGCCGTGAACCGACGAGCGAGCGCGGCGCCAATGCCGTTGCCCCCACCGGTGATCACACAGTGGGCTCCCGAAAGCTTCATGTCACCTGCGCTCCGTCCTCGTCGATCGGAAGGACCATCGACCGTCCCGTGTTCGGGAGCGCGGCCGCCACCGCGTCGGCCCGTCCTCGTTCCACCAATGCCGCCGCGCTCGGCCCGGACCCACTCAACCACGACGCCCACGCGCCGGCTCGCAGTGCGGCGGACATCGCAGTGCGAGTCTCGGGAACGCGCGCGAGACGGGAGTCCTGGTGCAAGCGGTCTTCCGTCGCGGTGCGCAGCGCGTCGACGTCGCCGGACGCGAGCGCGGCCACGAGTAACGCGGTGCGACCGACGTTGAACACTGCGTCGGCAAACGACACCTGCTCGGGAAGCTGGCGGCGCGCGGCCCGGGTGGGCGTTTCCCGGTCGGGGACCCACAGGACGACCACACCGTCGACCCCGAGCGGGACCCGCGTGGCGCGTCCGCCGCTCGTCGCGACGACGCCGCCGTAGAGAGACGCGGCCACATTGTCGGCGTGCCCCTCGAGGTGCGTCCCTTCGCGGAACGCGTACTCACGCGCCGCGACCGCGCCCGATTCCCTCTGGGTCGCTGCCGCCAGCAGCCCGGCAACGCGCGCGGCGCCCGAGAACCCGAGGCCCCGACCTCCGGGGAACGACGCGCGCACGGAAATGCTGCCGGTACCCCCGCCGTGGCGGAACGCACGGACCGCCGGATGCGTCTCCGGCGCCGGTTCGCCCGTGGGCGTGACCTCGAAATACGTCGCCAGCGCGACCGCGAGCGCGTCGAACGCCGGACCGAGATTCGCCGACGACGCCGGCACGCGCACACACCAGGACATGACCAGATCGTCGCATCCTTCGTGCACCCTCGCGCGCCACGACCGCGCGTGATGACGCGCGAGGCGCACATTGCCACCTTTTCGGCGTTCGCAGGCAGTACCGTCCGAAGATGCGTCGACAATGTGCGCGACCCAGTTGCAGTGCGGTCGCAACCGCGACGTTCACGTTCGACAGCTGGGAGCAAACCGTGTGGCTCGACGCGCCGTTCGACGGCGCGGCCCGAGCCGGCGACCTCTGCCCGCGCCACGCTCGTGCGCTCGCGCCTCCGCGCGGATGGCACGTCGTCGATCGACGCGAAGCCGACGCCGCCGCAGCCGACGCCCCCGCCAATGGGGCGCAGGGATCGAGGACGCCGGCGATCGTGCCGCCACCGCCGGTCGCACTACCCAGCCCGCCCGTGCCGGCCGGTTGGTTCCCGAAGTTCGATTCGGGCGACTCACTCGACGGCGTCCTCGAGGCGACCACACCACTGCTGGCGCGCGCGTTTCGCAACGTGCGTGCCATCTAACGAGCGTTGGGCCGTGAACAGGCGCGATCGCGCCGGTTTGCGTCGACCTCGTAGCGGCACGAAGACTCGCGTACCTGCACGGCGACCCGTCGTGCCGCAGGAGGTCGAACCACGGATGGAACCGCGCGCCAAATGGATCGCGCGTCCCGACGCTGAGGCGTCACCGCGCTGCGCCGTGCCGGGCTGCGCGGCGTTCGCAACCGCGACGCTGCGGATCCACCCGCACGCGCAGGTTGCGTGGCTCGTCGACCTCGATGTCGACACCCCGGGCGATCACCTGTGTGCCCGCCATGCCGATTCGCTGCACGAGGCTCCGGGGTGGGTGCTCCACGACGAACGCCACCGTGCCCGCACGGTCGAGCGTTCGGTCGCGACCGCCCATGACCACCGACTCTCAATCGAATCTGTTGACGCGCTTCCGGGCCTCGATCTGCGCCGCGCCGGCACAGACGACGAACCCGCCGCAGAAACCGAAGATCTCCTCGACGCACGCTCGCCACTCCTGAGCCGGGCGTTCGCCAAGTCGCGCGACAGCTAAAGAACCAGCGGGCCCGCGGCTACTCGACCTGGGCGCGGTAGCTCATCGGCAGAATCTCGATGAGCTGACCGTCGGGGTCGCGGACGAACACGCCGAAGCCGATGTTCGTGTCGGCGAGCACGTCACCGCCGTAGTCGGGCACGCGGGCGAGCACGGCATCGACGTCGTCGACCGACACCGAGATGTGGGTGAGACCGGGCTCGTTCATGACGCGGGGCGGATGCGCCTTTGGGGCCTTCGCGGCGAAGTGCAGGAGCTCCAGTACGAGGCCGTCGCGGCGCAGGTACGACGCCGTCATCCCGAGTGGCGGTTCGAGCCCCAGCAGCTTTGCGGAGAGGTCGTCGGGAGGCTTGATCTCACGCTCGAGTGTGAAGTCGAAGAGGTCCACGTAGAAGCGTTTCGACCGTTCGAGGTCGGTCACGCACTGCCCGAGATGGTTGAAGGCGACGCGGTCCGGCACCTTCTGATCCTCGCACGCGACCCGACGGCCGCGACAATGCACTCGTGCGGATCACGTTCCTCGGCCACGTCGGCTTTTTTGTCGAGACTCGCCAGGCAACCGTGCTGTGCGATCCCTGGTTCACGCCCGCCTACTTCGGCTCGTGGTTTCCGTTCCCCCGAAACGACGGCCTCGACCGCAGTCGCGTCACCTCTCCCGACTATCTCTACCTGTCGCATCTGCACCGCGACCACTTCGATCCCGCGTTCCTCGCCACCGTCGACAAGCGCGCGCAAGTGCTGCTCCCCGACTTCGAGGTCCCGTTCCTGGAGCGCGAACTTTCGAATCTCGGGTTCACCCGGTTCGTGCGCACCACGAGCGGCGTGCCGGTCGATCTCGAAGGCCTTTCGGTGACGATCTTCGCCATGAACCAACCGGCCGACGGCCCGCTCGGCGACTCCGCCCTCGTGCTCGCCGACGAAGACGCTCGCGTGCTGAACCAGAACGACGCTCGCCCCGGCGATGTCGGCGCATTGTTGGAACAGGGGCCGTACGACGCTCAGTTCGTGCAGTTCTCGGGCGCGATCTGGTACCCAGTGGCGTACGACTTCCCGCCCGACGAACTCGACCGCCTCGCCCGAGAGAAACGCGCGAACGAGATGCAGCGGGCGCGCCAATACGTCGAGTGGGTCGGCGCCGCGAACGTGTTTCCGTGCGCGGGGCCGCCGTGCTTCCTCGACGACGACCTGTGGAAGCTCAACGATTTCGACCGGGACCCGGCGAACATCTTTCCCGACCAAACCGTGTTCCTCGAGCTGCTCGAATCGCACGGCATCGACCGCGGGCATCTCATCGTGCCGGGATCGCAGATCGAACTCATCGGCGGTCGGTGCGAGGTGTCCCACCCCGACGATGCGGCGCACCGCGAACCGTTCACCGACAAGCGCGGCTACCTGGAGCGCTACCGCGACGACTGGAAGCCGTGGCTCGAACAGGAACGCGCGTCGTGGTCCGACGCCGACGCAGTGGATCTCGTCGAGACGATGCGCGTGTGGTTCGAGCCGCTACTCGCGGCCGCGCCGGTCACGTCCGCGGGGATAGCCGGCAACGTCGTGCTCGCGTTCACTGGTGCCGACGATGACCTCGACGGAATCGTGATCGACTTCGTCGACAGCACCGTGCGTGCCTGGAAGGGCGAAGACGCGGTGTACCGCCTCGAACTCGACCGCCGCCTGGTGGAGACCTGCGTCGAACGCCACGTCGAAGACTGGGTCAACTCCTTGTTTCTCTCGTGCCGTTTCCGCGCTCATCGCGAAGGCCCATTCAATGAATACGTGATGACGTTCTTCAAGGCCCTTTCGCCGGAACGCATCGCGTATGTAGAGGCGTGTTATTTGGCAACGCACGGTCGCGACGAGTTTTTCGAACGCGACGGGTGGCGCATCGAGCGCTGGTGCCCGCACCGCCAAGCAGACCTCACCCGCTTCGGCGACGTGGAGAACGGCCTGCTCACGTGCGCGCTTCACCACTGGCAGTTCGACCTCGCGACCGGCCGGTGCCTCACCAGCGACGACCGCCACCTGCGCTGCTCACGTGTCGACCACGGAGCGTGAAAGCACGACCGGTTCCCGTCCGCCTTCGGGCGGGTGTCGGATAACTGCACGACATGAGACAGCAAGGGCGTTTTGCGCGGGTTTCCCACATTGCCGGTACCCCCGGCCATTACCTCGCGTACCGGAAAAATTTGGTTGGCACACCTCTAAACTCCCCTCGCCCGCAACTGCCACTCCGGGACGGGGTCGTTGAGTGCCGACCGACAACCGGGAACGCCCCCTCGTTGAGCGCCTCGTCGCTGGCGACGAGGAAGCCCTACGCGAGGTCTACCACCGCCATTCTCCAGCCGTGTTCGGCCTCGCACTGCGGGTCCTGGCCAACGAATCCTTCGCCGAAGACGTCACCCAGGACGTGTTCGTACGGCTTTGGCAACAACCCGACCGGTTCGACCCCGAACGCGGCCAGTTGCGCGCCTACTTACTCGCCATGGCCCACAGCCGTGCCGTCGAGCGGGTTCGGTCGGAGGAATCGTTGCGCCGCCGTCACCGCAGCGTCGCCGAGGAGCCCGCGTTCAATCTCGCTCCCGACCCCGAGCGCCTCGTCGTCGAGGCCGATTCCGGCGCGGCGGTACGCAAGGCGCTGTCGGAACTGCCGACCTTGCAACGTGTGCCGATTGAACTCGCGTACTTCGAAGGACTGTCGTACCGGCAGGTCGCGACACGCCTCAAAGAACCGGAAGGCACAGTGAAGTACCGGATCCGCTGCGGCATGCAGAAGCTCCGGGCAGCGCTTCGCGAGGTGGAGCTCGCGCCATGACCGACGAACAGCTCGAACACGAAGACGAGATCATCGGGCACGCGCTCGATGCACTCGATGCACTCGACGCGCCCGATGATGCCGACGGCAACGACGGCGCCGGCATCGAGGGCGCCGGCATCGCGCTCAATCCCGACGACTTCGCCGACGTACGCGAGTACCAGGTCGTGCTGTCGCACATGCCGTTCGAGGAGATCGCACCTCCGACCGCGCTCGAAGCACGGATGCTCGATGCCGCTCGCGCGGCGCGAGTTCCCGACGTGCCGTCGCTCGTGTCGCGACGACGCCGCACCGCACGCATCGTCGCGCTCGGTGCCGCCGCTGCGATTGCCGCCGCGGTGACGCTCGTGGTCGTGATCGACAACGGGCAGAACACCCGTGGCACCAGCGTGCAGTTCGCCGCTCAAGCCGACCGGGGCGCCGCTTCGCGATTCCTCACCGGGCCCCACCACACGATCGACCTCAAGGACGCCACCGGTCGCGTTCTCGGGCGCGTCGTACTCACCCCGGCCGGCGACGGCGCTGTGTACGACACGAACTTCCCGCCGCACCAGAATGGAACGACCTACTGGTTCTGGGTTTCCGGCGCCAACGGCGCGTTGCGCGTTGGCACGCTCGACCAACTGAGCTTCAGCATGTTCACGGTGCACGGTCCGATGACGGGGGCGCTCATCAGCGCCGAGCCGTCGGGCACCCAGCCGGTGCATCCCGGCATCATCGTGGCTCAGGGCCGAATCAACTGATCTCGCTGCGTTGACCTGAACCGCGGAGGTACGACCGCGGTGACAGCGGTCGGTTACAGCAGGGTCCAGCGACGCCGGCGGGGCCCGGCAGTGCGATCGGCCAGCACCGACGCGGCGACCGTGCGGGCGAGCCAAGCCACAGCGAGGAGCACGATCCACGGCCCGAAGCGAGGCGCCGCGGAACCGAGTCCACCCCACGAACTGTCGGTCGATCCGGAACCGAACGCTTGCGACAGCTGGGCGGTGAGCGTCTCGCCGGCCGAAAACACTGCACCGGCACCGTTGCGCACATTGACCGGCACCGAGATCGCTGCCGCGACTGCATGGATCGGCCCCGATGTTTGCGAACTGGTGGTGCCGAGCAGGTCTTGCGGGAACGACTCGATCAAGCGACGCACCGGCGGCGTGGCTTTCTTCTTCGGCGACGACGTCGGGCCGCCACTCCCACCCGTGCCACCGCCACCACTCGTCGGCGGGCCCGTGGTCGGGACGACGACGGGCGGCACGGAATCAGGGACGGTGGTCGGGGTCGTCGTTTCCGGTGGAGTCGTTGGCGCCGTGGTGTCGGGCGGCAACGTGGTTGTCGTCGGCGGGTCCGTCGGCGGAGGGTCGGTGACCGGCGGCGTCGTGGTCGTCGGGTCCGTCGGCGGCGGAGCAACGGTCGTGTCCGTAGTAGGCACCGTCGTGTCCGTCGGGATCGTCGCGTCGGTAGGAACGTCGTAGACGACGGCTGGGGCCGCGGTTGTGGCGACGGTCGTGTCAGTCGGCGACACCGTGTCGGCGTGCGCGGCCGGCATCACGAAAGCCAGCACCGGCGCGAGCGCGATCGATGCAACTGCCGCGCTGCGCAGGTATCGGTGCCCCACTGAGCGAGGCCTCACAGAACGGGTTCGTGCGACTCGCACCACTGCTGCCTGTCGGAACGCAAGAACTGCGTTTTTGTAACGGAAGTTCCGTCCAACGTAGCCGCTGCAATCGAAGTTAGGAAGAGCGCGCGATAGCCGGACGGTGCGGGGTCCGGCTGTCGCGTTTCGCTCGTTTCGACGCGACGGCGGGCCGTTCGAACTGGCTCAGATCGACGCCATGGGGGTGCAACCGCACCCGGTCCCGTGGGTGTGCGAACGCAAGCGTGGACCGCCGCCGGCGCCCGGTTCGACGATGAAGGTGCCGTCGGCGTCGAGCACCAGCTCCCGCAACGGCAACCACGATCCGTATCGCAACGCGCGCCACCGATCCGTGCCTCGCGGGAGGCGCTGGAAACGCGAATGCACGAGGTCGAACAGGAACAACGACCCGCACCCGTCGATCGCAAGCACGCCCTCGTCGAGGCATTCCGAAGCCGCAGCGAAGGGGCCCGTATCCAAGCGCGCTGCGACGGAACCAGCAGCTCCGTCGCCAGGTCGGCCGGGGGCGCTGTCGGAGTTCAGAGACGCGGAAGTGGGCCGGTCTTCGGCCAGCATCGCCATGGCGTTTCGGAGTGTGGCCAGCCGGCGCAACGACCCGGCGCGCGTCGTGTTGCGATCTCGTGACGATCCTCGTTCCGCACCCCGGTGTCACCTGTTCGCAACAGGCATCCGCAACCATGCGAACGTCCCCGGCAGGGGCGACAAATGGGGCAACGGGGCTCGCGCAAACGGGCTCGTGTAACAGGACGTGCACGACATGGATGAGCACACACGGTGAGCGCGACGACGGTCACGGTCGCGGAGGAAGCGTCGGCCCTCGTGCTGACGATCAGTGGGCCACTCGACGCCGAGGGCGGCCGCCTCGTCCACGATGCTGCGACGGCGGCACTCGATGCCGACGGGACGCAGCGCGTGGTCGAAGTGGATCTGCGCCACGCCGAGCCACTGACGGTCGACGGGCTGCGCGCCCTTGCCCGATGCGCCGAAATCGGGCGTATCCGCTTCCGGTTCGGGGCACCCGCAACTGACTGACGCAGCCGCGCACCACTGCGGCGGGCATCATCGCGACATGTCGCCGACGATCCTCGTTGTGGAGGACGATGCCCGCATCCGCGCCGCGCTGCGTATGGCGCTCGAGGAAGAGGGACATTCCGTCGTGGAAGCCGCGTCCGGAGAGGACGCGCTCGAGGCGTTCCGGCGCGAACCGGCGACCGTCGTGTTGGTCGACCTCATGCTCCCCGGAATGAGCGGCTACGACCTGTGCCGCGAGCTGCGCCACACGAGTGACGTCCCGATCATCATCGTGACCGCCCGCTCCGACACGCACGACGTCGTGGCCGGACTCGAGGCCGGCGCCGACGACTACGTGACGAAGCCGTTCGTGGTGAAGGAACTCGCGGCGCGCATCCGCTCAGCGCTCCGACGCGCGCGACGGCCGGGGCCTGACAGCACAACGGAGCACTTTGAATTCGGGAATCTCGAGATCCGACCCGAAGCGGGTGAGGTGCGCGTCGCCGGAGAACTCGCGCAACTGACCAAGACGGAATTTCGGCTGCTGTGTGAACTCGCCGCGCACGCCGGCATGGTGTTGAGCCGCGAGCAACTGCTCGAGCGCGTATGGGGTTACGACTATTTCGGCGACGGCCGGCTCGTCGACGCGCACGTGCGCCGCTTGCGCACCAAGATCGAACCCAATCCCGCCGAACCCGATCATCTCGTGACGGTGCGCGGCCTCGGGTACAAACTCCAAGGATGACCCCGGAGTCGGTCGCTCCGGGCCGGCGCCGCCGGCAAGGCTTGCGCTTGCGCGTGACGCTGGTGTTCGCACTGGGCGGGCTACTCGTTACGACAGTGCTCGCGACCGCGACCTACGGGCTCACGTCGCGCTATCTCGTACGCCAGCGCCAGCACACCGCCGAACAACAGGCGTACGTCGACGCGCGTGTTGTGCGCGACGCCCTCAGCCTCCCCGGAACGAGTGACGCGACCGCATCGCTCGGGGCGCTCGAGTTACCGAGCGGCTCGCTGGCGGTCTTGTCGTTCCACGGACGCTGGTACGGCAGTGGAGTGGCGACCGGTCGGGAACTGCTTCCGGCACAACTCATCGACGACGTCGTGCGAGGGCAGCCCGCTCGGCAACGCATCGAGGTGCGAGGGACGCGCTACATCGCGATGGGCGTACCCATCCCGGCTGTGAAAGCGGCGTACTTCGAGCTCGTACCGTTCGTCGAACTCGATCGCACGCTCGTGGTGATCCGCAACTCGTTGCTCGGCGCGGCCGCGGTGACGACGCTCGGCGCGATCATCGTCGGGCTCTGGGCCACGCGACGTGTGTTGCGACCGCTGAGCGACGCGAGCACTGCTGCGGCGCGCATCGCGGCCGGCGATCTGTCGACGCGCCTCGACGGGTCTTCGGACCCGGACCTCGCGCCGCTCGCGCTCGCGTTCAACGACATGGTCGATGCGCTCTCGCAGCGAATCGACCGCGACGCGCGTTTCGTCTCGGACGTGAGCCATGAACTTCGTTCGCCGCTCACGACGCTCGCCACCGCCGTGCAGGTGCTGCAAGCGCGCCGCGAAGAACTTCCGGAGCGATCGCGGCTCGCGCTTGATCTCGTGGTCGACGAGATCGCGCGCTTTCAACACGTCGTCGACGAATTGTTGGAACTCAGCCGCGCCGACGCGGGAGTAGAGCAACTCGCCGACGAACCGGTGCGCCTGGGCGAACTCGTGCTGCAAGCCGCGAGTCGCCTCAACGGAGGACCAATGGTGGTGGAGATCGACCCGCTCGTAGCGTCGAAACCGATTCTCGCCGATAAGCGCCGCCTCGAACGCGTGCTCGCGAACCTGTTCGACAACGCGCGCACGCACGGCGAAGGCTTGGCTGCGATTCGGGTGACACACCGCGGCGACACCGCACGTATCGAAGTGGACGACAACGGCCCCGGCGTGCCGGTCGAGCAACGCACCGCGGTGTTCGAGCGGTTCTACCGCGGCGCGGCGTCGGGGCGGCGAGGCAACGACTCCGGTGCCGGACTCGGGCTCGCGCTCGTCACCGAGCATGTCGCCGCGCACGGCGGCCGTGTGTGGGTCGACGATCGCGACGACGGCCCGGGCGCGCGCTTCGTCGTGGAGATCCCGTGGAGGCCGGCATGACTCGCCATCATCGGCGCGTCACGGCGGCGCTGCTCACCGTCGCACTCGCGATGGTGGCCGGCGGCTGCGGGAACCGCACGCAGTCGCATCCCGTTCGCCTCGACCAGCGTCAAGTGCCGTTCGGGTTGTTGCGGCCGCCGACGAGCACGGTGCCGCCCACCACATTGCCGGTTCGGAAGTACCCCTTCGTCGTCTACTTCCAAGGCGTCGATGGGATCGTGCCGGCAATCCGCACAGTGGGTGCACGCCCCGATCCGGCCGCGGTCGGAAAGGCGTTACTCGCCGGCCCGACCGGCGAGGAGGTGCAAGTGGGTATGCGCACTGCGATCCCACCGCTCGCCATCGGAAGCATCGGCAAGATCGTCCGGCACACTGTGGCTGTGGACCTTCGCCGCCCCCTCATCGACGTGAGCGGTGCCGAGCAAAAGGTGGCAGTCGCTCAAATCGTCCTCAGCTTGACGTTCCTCGACGGCGTGAACCATGTGCGGTTCCTGCTCGATGGCTCACCGGTTTCGGTGCCTCGCGGAAACGGCACCGTGACGCGCGCGGCAGTGACCCGGGCCGACTACCTGAAGGTCCCCAAGCTCTGAGCGCGGCGGCGTCATCAGTCATTGCGTCCATGCCACGTAGCGGCCAAGATGCATGCCGCGGGCCCGGGATCCGGGCCGCCGAAGGGCTGGGGGATTGTGATGGGGATGAGAAAACGTCTACGTGTTCGCGTCGCGCTCGTCGGGATGGCGGTCGCAGTGGCCGGCGTTGTCGCGCTGCCGAACGCATCGGGAGCAGCAACGAGCAATGCCACCCCGCGCATCGTCGGCGGTGGCCCAGTTGGCAAGACGCAATTCCCGTCGCTCGCTGCGCTCATGATCCCCGGTAAGGGTCACCCGCGCGAACGCTTGGTGTGTTCCGGCACCGTCGTTGCACCCGACGTGATCTTGAGCGCGGGCCATTGCATGTTCCCGATCCTGTTCGGGCTCGCGATGCAAGGCCAAACCGGGAGCCGCGACCTCGGCGACAAGGCCGCCACGGTCGCGTCGGTGACGTCGGTCGTGCTCAACAAGACGTGGTGGTTCGGGAGCCAGTCCGATGACCTCGCACTGTTCAAGTTGTCGGCGCCCGTCCCCGTCCCCGTGTCGCCACTCGCGTCGAAGGCCGACCGCGGCCTCACGGTGAACGGCAACCAGGTGCAGATCACCGGCTGGGGTCTCACCATCCCGCTCGCGGTGTTCCAACCCCCGCCGTTCGACGCGCTGCCGCCCAGGCGGGCGCAGGTTGCGACGGTGCCGATCGTCGGCGACGACATTTGCCAAGCCGACTACGCCGACCTCGATCCGACGATCTTCGTACCCGCCACCGACCTCTGCGCCGGCCAGGAAGGCAAAGACGCGTGTTACGGCGACAGCGGCGGGCCGATGTACGCGACCGATCCGTCGGGCGGACTGAAGCAGATCGGTGTGGTGAGCCGCGGAGCAGGCTGCGCGACCAAGAGCTTCCCGGGGATCTGGACCGACGTCACCGCGCTGCGGCCGTGGATCGACAAGAACGTGTCGAACCCGTGCCACAAATCGCTCGACCCTGCGTTGGCGATCCAGATCTACGTCTGCTGACGCGAAGAACACTCACTTACGGGAGCGGGAGCCGGCCCAGTACTTCCTGGGCCGGTAACCACCCCGGTGGTCGCTGCTCGCGGGCTGATTCACCTGCGAGTTGTTGCAAGAGTGCGTTCGTGGGAATCGGTACGCCGTGCAAACGGCCGAGCAGCACGATCTCGCCGTTCAAGTAGTCGGTTTCGATCGCGCCCGTACCACGAGCCAGGCTCTGCCACGACGACCCGCCACCGCGCTGCGCCCCGGCGATGGGCTGCGGCGTGAGGAGGTTGCCCCGCCGCTCGCGGTCTTCCTCCTGCGACGTGAACTCGATGCCGGCGGCGCGTAAGCACGCGGCGCCCTCCGAACGTAAGCGACGGGTGAGGTCGGCGGATCCTTCGGAGTCGCCGCACACCGCCTCGACGACGTTCCCGAGGTTCATCAACAACTTCGTGTACTTCCACCGCATGATGTCCGGCCGCGGTTCGGATTCGAAGGTCGACTTGCGGAACGCACTCGCAATGTCGCGCGCGAGGTCGTCGACTCCCGAGGGATATCGCCCGATGTCGAGAAGGCCACTGATCGGGACCGACCATGCTCGCACCACACCCGGCTCGAGATGAGCGGTCGGCGCCATCACGCAGACGCCGTAGACGTCGGGGAACCGGCGAAGCGCCGCCCGCTCGTTGCCGACACCGTTCTGCAGGCAAACGATCGATAACGCGTGTGACGTCGCCTCCCGCAACGCGTCGAGCGCGGTCACGGTGTCTTGCGACTTCATTGCCAGTAGGACGACATCGTCGGGGGTGAACGCGAGGTCGCCGGGCGATTCGACGACCCGCACCGGCAAGGTTGTGCGATCCTCGGCCGATTCGATCGTGAGGCCAGAGGAACGAATGGCGTCAAAATGCGGGCCGCGGGCGATGAGCACGACGTCGTGACCCTGTTGGAAGAGGCGCGCGCCCACCACGCCACCGACCGCCCCGGCACCGAACACGACGAACCGCATCGCTCACAGTCTGTCGGATTCGCGACAATGGCAGCGACGCAGGGCGAGGGGCAGGTGAGGGGCGGTGGGCAGCGAGTTTTCGGCGCCACAGGCTGCCGGTGACCGGGGACAGACGAGTGCGTTCGACGCCTTGGGGCGCTTACGACTCGTCGTGCGCGCCATCACGGGCGACAGCGGCCACGACGACACACCCACTTTGCTCGTGACGCAGGCGGTCGCGTCGGTCGGCGCCGACGGCGGGGTGCTCGGCGTCATCCGCGACGACGCCAGCATCGACACGATCGCCCACGCCGGCTACCCGCCGCACATGGCGGCCGCATTCGTGCCGCTGCGCATCTTCGACACCCTGCCACTCACTGACGCCGCCCGCCTTGGCGAAGAGATTTGGATCTCGTCACGCGCCGAACTGTCGGAGCGTTATCCGCAGCTGTTCGAACGCACGACGTCTCAGGCGTACGCGGCATTGCCGCTTGTGGTCAACGGCAGCGTGGTCGGCGTGCTCGGCGTGTCGTTCGAGCAGCAGCACGTCTTCACCCAAACTGAACAGTTGTTCCTCGGCACGCTCGCCGACCTGTGCGCGCTCGTGCTCGCGCGTGACCACCTTCGCGTGGCGGTCGGTGAGCAACCAGCGTCCGACGCCGACATGGGCCTCGGCTCCGCCATGAGCGAAGCAACTTCCGCGCTGCGCGCCGAGCACCAACTCGCAGGCCTCGCCATGCTCGCCAAACGCCTCAGCTCGGCGCTCACGAGCTCCGACGTCGTGCAGATCATCGTCGATAGCGGGAACGAGACCCTCGCCAGCGCGTACGCCAGCGTCGCGCTCGTGCGACCCGAGCGCGCCGACATTTCCCTGCTGCAACCAGCCGACCTTCACGAGGTGACGCGCGGCGCGTACGAACGGTTCGGTCTCGACGCCGGCAATCCGATCGCCGCCGCGATCCGCGAGAACCGCGCCGTGATCGTGGCCGACGAACAAGCCGCGATCGCGCGCTTTCCCGACATTGTCGATGACCGCCGCCGCACCGGTGTGACGCGCTCGGCCACGATTCCGTTACGGCGGGGCGACGGTCAGGCGTTCGGTGCTCTGAGCGTCGCGTGGCGCGATGAGACCGAGCTGGACGACCTCCTGCTCACGCGCGTCGAGGCAGTGGCAGACCTCTGTTCTCAGACTCTCGAACGCACACGGTTATCCGACGCACACGCGGCCCTCGTGTCGACCCTGCAGCGCGAATTGCTGCCCCGCGTGCCTGCCGTGGCCGGTCTCGACATCGCGTGGCGCTACCTGCCCGCGGCGGCAGAGCTCGCGTTCGGCGGCGACTGGTACGAGGTGATCGCGCTCGACGACGCGCGCACCGCGATCATCGTGGGCGACGCGACCGGGCACGGCATCGAAGCGGCCGCGCGCATGGCGGAAACGCGCGGCGTGATCGACGCGCTCGTACGGCTCGGTACCGATGTCGCTGATCTCTTTCCGCAAACCACTCGCCTCCTCGCGCACCTCGACGAAGCGTTCATCGCGACCGCGGCCATCGCGGTCGTCGATAGCAGCCGGCACGAGCTGCAGTACTCGACCGCCGGGCATCCCCCGCCGATCATCTGCTCGCCCGACGGGACCGTGCGGTTTCTCGAAGATGCCCACCTCCCCGTGATCGGTATCCATCGCGAGACGAGCCGCGCGCCGATCGAGCCGTTCGAACCGGGCTCACTGCTCGTGCTCTACACGGATGGTCTCGTCGAACGCCGGCGCGAAAGCCTCGACGTCGGTATCGGGCGTTTGGCTCGGGCAGTACGCGAAGTCGGGCACGCGCCGGTGAGCGCCGACGCAATCGCCGATCACATACTCCACGCGTTGTTGTCCGACGAAGTGCTCGGCGACGACGTCGCGCTCATCGTCGCCCGGCACGTCGAGTAGACGCCGTCTTCTCGCCGGTTTCTCACCTCGGTCGGAGCGCCGCTTTACCTCGCCCGGGAATCCTCATCTCATACCGAGGGAGGATCCCGTATGACTGCCGTCAGCACGCAGTTGCCGTGGTACGTGGCGCGTTCGGCCGGCCTGGTGGCGTGGGTGTTGCTCACCGCGTCGGTGCTGTGGGGTCTCACTATGACCACCCAATTGGTACGCGGCCGCGTCGGCCGGCCGTGGTTGCTCGACCTGCACCGCTATCTCGGCGGACTCGCCGCGATCTTCACGGGTGTGCACGTGGGTGCGTTGCTCGCCGACACGTACGTGCACTTCAGCCTTACGTCGGTGCTCGTCCCGTTCGCGAGTTCGTGGCGCACGAGCGCAGTGGCGTGGGGCATCGTCGCCGGTTACCTCCTCGTCGCGGTTGAACTCACGTCGCTCGCCCGCCAGCACCTGTCGAGGCGCGTGTGGCACGCGATCCACCTGAGCAGCTTCCCGCTGTTCTTCATGGCGACGATCCACATGCTGACTGCCGGCACCGACACGCGCAACCACCTCGTCCAAGGCACCGCGTTCGCCGCCATCGGTGCGGTGACCGTGCTCACCGCCCGTCGAGTCGTGCGCGACACGAAACCGCGTCGCGCGGTTCCGCTCACTACCCGCTGAAGGGGAAACGACGATGACCGCCTTCTGCCACCAAACGCCACCGACCCGCCAGGTTGTGTGACTTCTGCTCCCGAATGGGGGCATAGATCCCACAACCTGGCGGGGTGGCGAAGGCTTGGCGTTCGGACTCGTTTACTGCGGCGTCCCCACCAGAGCGATCTGCTCCAGCGGTGTGTGGCCGTCGCTCGGCCGGTACGCGCTGACCACCACACGGTCGCCGACCATGTCGACACGCTGGGGCATGACCGGCGTGCCGGCAAGGGCGTTCAACCCGTCGTCGGACCAGGCCACGCCGTCCCGACTCACGAGTACCCGATACGTCGGCGTCCGAGCGCCGCCGGTCTTGTCGCCGATCGAGAACACATCCACCGCCACCGCGACACCGAGCGGCCCGACCGCGGCGTCCACCACTTCGACCTGATCGTTCGCGGCGGCCGCCGGCTGCAGGACGTCGGCAAGCCTGGTCGAAGTCCAACCGCCACTCGCGTTGTCCACCAACAACATCGCACCGTCGGTTCCCGAACCGACGACGACGATTCGACCGTCGACTCGCCCGACTGTGGTGATCCAGTCGAGGCCCTGCGGCGTCGAGCCACTCTGCGCCCAGGTGTGGCCGTCGGGAGAATGCAACGCGACCAACTTCGAGCCGCCCTTCACCCAGGCTCCCGGTTCACCGCTTCCAACCGACGCGACCACGTCGAAGCCTTGGTCGCTCGCCTGCACGGCCATCGAATTCACACCCGACAGTTCGGGAGTGCCGACCGGTTGGAAGTCGGTGGAGCCGGCGTTCGCCGCGAAGACGAAAGGTTGGCCGAGCACCGCGCGCAGCAGGTCGCCGTCGACGCCGAGCTGCGCCCATGAATAGGAGTGCGCGACACCCTGTGACTGCTGCGGCGTAACGAGCTGCGCAGTCCCGTCGGCGGCGAAACACTGGTGATCGCCGACCCGGCTGGGAGTGGCTTTCGTGTTCGCGCTCGTCGTCGCTTTGCTCGCCAGGCGTCGTTTGGCCGCGTCGCGCGTCTTCTGGTCGGCAGTGGGCGGCGCGGGTGTGTTCGCTGGATTGGCGGGCTTGCCATTCGCCCCGACTTTGCCGGCCCAGATGTCGGTCGTGCCGGACGGGCAACTCGGTCCGTCACCGAGAACATCCACGCCGGTGGACGTGATCGCCCAACCCTTGGGTGCCGTCACGCCCGAGGGCAGCAGCGCGGGAACGTCGAGTTCGGCGTTCACCAACGCGCTGATCACCACACCGTGGGCACCGACCGCGACGTTGCTCTGCGTCACGTTCACAGCCGACGCCTTCGACGAGATCGCCGCGAGGTCCACAGGAAGCGCGTGCTTCGCCCACGATTTAGCTTGGTCGTCCGACCAACCGACGAGCAGGTCCGTGCCGCCCACACTCGCGCTCGCCGGGCCGGTACCCACGGCGTACACGCGGCTGTCGTTGCCGGCGAGATCTGAGAGGTACAGGTCGTTGCCAACGGTCGCGGCGTTGGTCCAATCGACACCATCCGCCGAGCGGTACACGACGTTGCGATGCACGGAGGTAACGCTGGCAGTGCCGGGCGCGGTCGAGAGCGCGTACAGCGGTCCGTTCCCACTGGGATCGCTGGCGTAGCCCAGCGCGGTACCCGGCTGTTCGCGGTGCCACGACAAGTGTGCGGCACTCGGCACGGCGCCCGAACGAAGAGCGATGTGCGTGCCGCCGTTGCGGTCGCGGTTGATGAGGTTCACGCCGGTCGCGGTGACACCGACCGCTATCACCGTGGTGAGTGCGACGAGGCCACGGCGACGACGGTGACTCCGCCGGTTGGCGCGCTCCACCACCTCGCCGATGTCGCCGCGCGGCAGGTCGAAATGACCCGCGAAGCGGTCGAGGTCGTGGTCCAGGTCTTGGGTCATTGCTGCTCCTCGGGAGCGAGGTGGGCGAGTCGGGTTTCGAGATGGCGCAAGGCGCGCGAAAGGCGGCTCTTCGCCGTCCCGGGACGAATGGCGAGGGTTGCCGCGGTCTCCGCCTCGGACAGACCGAGATAGAAGCGGCACACGATCACTGCGCGCTGACGCGACGGGAGTTCGGCGAGCGCGGCCGCGACATCGGGTTCGCTGAGCGGCCCGACGTCGGTGGGTCCGCGTTCGGCGGGCGGGTTCGGTGCCCGATGGCGGCGGCGGAGCACCGAAGTGGCCCAATTCAGGCCGACCCGGTACACCCATCCGCCGGGGCTGTCGAGGCGCCCGACGCGGTCCCAACGTTGAAACGCGCGGGCCATTGCTTCGTCGACGGCTTCGGCCGCGAGGTGCACGTCGCCAAGGGTCATCGCGAGCGCACGGCCGACTCGGTCGCGCGTCGTCTCGTAGAAGTCGACGAAGCCGATGGGCTGGTCGTCGGGGTCGTCGGCCGTCACCGTCACCTCGGCTATGAGGTCCGGTACATGGTCGAGTTCGGGGGGCGGGCTGAGATCGGGGGGGCGGTTGAGGTCGGGCGCCGGTTCGGGCGCGAGGGCGGGTGGGCGGGCGGGGTAGCTCACGAGGCTGTCCACTGCCCGTACACCGATGGGACCCGCGTCAGGTTCCATCCGGCGCCTTCTTCCGCGCTTTTGTCCGGGCGGATTGCTGCAACACATCCCTCGCCTGCTGGTCGTGCGGGTCGCGGGCAAGCGCCCGCCGGGCGGCCGCACGAGCGTCGGCGAGACGGCCACGGCGGAGATACGCGACGGCGAGATTGGTGGATGCGGCCGCGCTGCGAGGGGCGAGCGCCTCGGCGTGGCGCCACGCCGCGATCGCACCGGTGTCGTCCGACGCGAGCACCCGCGCGACCCCGAGGCGCAGCCAGACTTCGGCGTTGTTCGGGTCGTCGCGTCCGAGATGTTCCAGTGCATCGAGCGCGCGTCTTACGTCGGCCGCGAGGCGGGTTCCTCGCGCCCGAACGAGCAGAAGCCGGGCTTGCTCGGCCCGCGCGACCGGGTCCTTTGGCGACACACCGAGCGCGTCGGCGACCTGCGCCAGGGCGGCATCGAGCCCGGCGACCGAACCGCGCGCCTCGTACGCGCGCGCCGCAACGAGCCGGTAGCGGACCGCGTCGGACCGAAGACGCGCGGGTCGCGCCGGGTCGCCCACGAAACGACCCGCGGCCGCGGCCGCCAATTCCTGCTTCGCGTCGCGGTCAGCGAGCACGTCGAGCGCACCCACGCTTGCGACCGCCAACGCGAGGACGGCCGCGATGATCGGCGCCGCACGCGGCACCCAACCGCGCATGCATTCCTCCGGTCGAACCGTTCGCGCCACAACCACCCCCGCGAGCAACCACGCGACCGGTTCGAGTTCCGCGACTGGGAACAGGAACAACGACTGCAC
The DNA here is from genome assembly GCA_025463905.1 of Actinomycetes bacterium. Taxonomy (GTDB): domain Bacteria; phylum Actinomycetota; class Acidimicrobiia; order IMCC26256; family PALSA-610; genus JAODBJ01. The sequence goes on along the minus strand of JAODBJ010000036.1, from coordinate 17,321 downwards.
CGCGTACGCAACGAGGCCGGCCGCCACACCGGCAACCCAAGGCGGCGCGCGCCGCAGCGCGCGCAACACGAAACGACCGACGACGAGCAGCAGCGCGACGTACGCGAGCAGGCCCACCACGCCCGTGGTGGTCGCGACATCGAGCAACGCATCGTGGGCGCGGTCAGGGAGTGGGTTACGACCGTGCGTGCGCTCATAACGAGCATCGACGGAACGGCCGAACGCAATGCGATAACCCTCGGGCCCCACGCCCGTAAGCGGATGTCGCGCGACTACTGCGACCGCGACGCGCCACTCGTCGAGCCGGCCCCGACCACCACCTTGCGGGTCGGACACCAGATCGGGAACGCGCCCGGCGACACCCGTTGCGAACGCCAGCAGCACCGCTGCGATCGCGGCCGCGCCAACAATCGCAACCACGCGAACTGAAGGCGAGGACAAGAGGCGCACGGAGTGTGCCTCCCGAGCCGGGGCCCGAGCGGCCCGGCCTTCGGCCGAGAGCGGAGAATATGGTCGGCGCACCCACGCGACGATCAACCCGGCTGCGAGTGCGCCGACCCATGCCGCCCGCGCTCCCGACGCAACGAGCGCGATCGCACTCGAGGTTGCGGCGACGTATGCGCATGCGCGCGTCACACGGGAGGTGGTTCGGTCGAGCGCTACGCCGATCGCGATCGGGCCGAGCAGCGCGGCCGCCGCGCCGAGGTACGCCGACGAACCGAAGGTGCCGACGGGCCGATCGCCGGCGCCGACGAGCGAAATCGGGTGCCATCCCAACGCCTCCGCACCGGCCCACGCGCCTAGGAGACCGGCCGCGACGGCTCCCGCGCTCGCCACGATCCGGCCGCCGATCTCGTCGACGAGTTGGCCGGTGGTGAACGCAGCGAAGCAGAGCAACCACGTGATCGCACCGAAATGCCGCTCCGGCGTGCCGGTCCATGCGTACCAACGGTCGACGCCGAGCGCGGCGGCCCCGGCCACACCCGCGAGGAACGCGAGCCACGCCAGCATGGGCCGGCGCGCGAGAGAAATGGTGCCGCGACGCCAGGTCGCGGCTACGCCCAGCGGCACGAGCGTGGAGATCGCCGCCCACTTCGCGGGACCGAACGGCGAGAGCCCGCGCGGATCGACGACGAGCACCGCGGCCAGCGGCAACGCAGCAACAACCGCGACCCGCGGGCTCACACGCACGGCGGGTGACCATAAAGGGCGTTGTGCCGTACGCTTCAGTCAGCTCAGGAGGAACCAGTGGCTCGGATCAATCTGCCTGCCGGTGAGATGCCAGAAGTTGTGCGTGCGTTGTCGCTCCGGCCGGCGTTCGCGCGAGCGGTCGGCGGCTACGACGAAGCGGTATGGAACAGCACGCTCGATTGGCGCCTGCACGAACTCGTGCGGATGCGGATCGCGCAGATCAACGAATGCACGGTGTGCCTCTCGTGGCGCACGCCGCAAGCGGCCGAGGCCGGCGTGAGCGACGAACTCCTCGCCAACGTGCACCGCGCGCGCGAACTCGACGACTACACCGACGCCGAACGCATCGCGATCGAATTCGCCGAGCGCTACTGCACCGATTCCGCGCGTATCGACGACGACATGCTCGACCGCTTGGGTGCGCACTTCGACGCCGGCGAAATCGTCGAGCTCACGCTCGTGATTGCGAAGTACATGGCGTTCGGCCGGTTTATGCAGGTGCTCGGACTCGACCAAACGTGCACGCTGCACTTCGACGACGCCGGCACCGTCATCGCCAAATAGAACTTCAGCCGTAGGGCTGGAGCGCGGGAAGGCCGTCGATCTCGAGGCGGTCGTACCACCAGGCGAGCACGTCGCGTTCGTTGATATCTACGAGCGACGGGATCGGTGTGCCGGGCGCCAGTCGCTCAGGGAGTTTTTCGCGCACCAGTGGAATGAGACGGTCGAGGAACGCGTCGGTCCATTCGCGGTGGCTGTAACCCCTTCCGAAGTCGACCCGGTGCACTTCGACCTCCTGCCAGCGCCGTAGCGGGAGTTCCCACGCGGGGCGTATCGCTCCACGCGCGTCGCGGCTCGCACACTCCCATGCGTCGTCGGGGACCGCATCGGCCGCGGCCGCGAACGCCGCGATCGTGCCGCGCACGTCGGCGATGATCGTGGCGGCATCGCGTGCTGTGCCGGCTTCGATCTCGGCGGCACGACCTGCGAGACCGCCCGCGTACTGGTCGACCATCTCGCCCCGGCCGGCGGCGGCGAAACGGTGAACATGGCTGTCGGCATTCCGCGCGAGGTGCGTGCATACATGAGCGATCGTCCAACCGGGCAGCAACGACGGGCGTCGCATGTCGGTGTCGTCGAACGCATCGACTTCGACGAGCAATGCGCGGTGCGCGGACGCGCAAGCCGCGAGGTCGGCAACCGGTTTCATTTCATCCCGCAGTGAGCTGCGACATGAATTGGTTCAAGTCGAAGTAGTCGCGCCACGCGGCGATGTGACCGTCGACGACCTCGAACGTGCCCATCACCGGGAGCCGAATGGTTTTTGCACCGGTGGTGAATACGTCGACCCGTTCGGTGAGCACGATGTTGCCCGCCGCAGCGATGTGCAACATCTGAAACTCGACGCGGTCGACTCCCGCGGTGAAGCCTTCGATCGTCGTGCGGATCGCGTCTCGACCGGTGACAGGCTCGACGGGGATGTTGTGGTACACGGCATCGTCGGTGAAGTACTCGACCAATGCCGCGATGTCGCCGTCCGCCCACGCCGCGCAGAAACGGGCGACGACGTCGATTGGTTGTTCGTTTGCGCTCATCGTGCGCACATTAACGGCGCCGTCACCTTCACGGCTCAGACGGAGTACGCACGAAACGTCACCGCCAGGGGGCAGCCCGCGTCCTCGCCGTTCGATGCGGCGATCCCGCGCAAGAACGCATCGGCATCGAAGGCGGCGCCGAGACCTTCGATATAGGCGCGATGCTCCTGGAGCGAGGCCACGCCGCGATCGAACGTGTCGGTGACATCGACGTAGTGCGTCGGTTCGCCGACTCCACCGACATATACGGTGTTCGCTCCCGCCCACGCGTCGCCCGCGTCGGGGAAGCACCATTCGTTCGCCGCGTCCCGGCACGCATCGAGCACGGCGAGCCCCACCGCGCGATGGTCGGCATGGTTCACCGTAGTGCCGTCCCACGTGAGGTCGAAGTTGGCGGTGATCAGAACCTCGGGACGTACGCGCCGGATCACGCTGGCGATATGACGCCGCAGCGGGATGCCGTACTCGACGGCACCGTCGGGATGACCGAGGAAGAACACGTCGGCCACACCGACGACAGCCGCGCTGCGCCGCTCCTCTTCCTCGCGTAACGGGCCGCACGCCGCGGGCGCGAGTCCTTGGATCCCGGCCTCGCCGCTGGTCGCCATCGCGTAGGCGACGGTCTTGCCTTGCGCGGTCCAACGCGCGACCGCACTCGCAGACCCGTACTCGAGATCGTCGGGGTGCGCGACAACCGCGAGCGCGCGCTGCCAGTCTTCGGGGAATGGTTCCACGCGGCCAGTTTGGCTGGTCGGCTAGCTGAACTTCGTGTGCGGACGAGGGACCAACACATCGTCGACGAAGAGGTCGACTCGCTCGTTATAGAACGACACCAGGCCGGCGATGCGCTCGCTCTCGGGCAATGGTGTCGGATACGACCACGCGATGTCTTCGACGACGTGATCGTCGATACGGGCGGACCAGTACTCGGCGCGCCCCTTGTACGGGCATCCCGACGACGTCTTCGTCGGCGTCAACAGGTCGAAGCGCACGTCGACTTTCGGCACGTACCAGCGCGTCGGTAACCCGGTCTCGAACAAGGCGCGGGCATGCGTGGAGTCGGCGAGTACGACACCGTCGAGCTCTACCCGCACATGGCGAGAAGACGGAAGGATGTCGACCCGCGTATTGGGACTACGCGGGTGCACGAACACCTCTTCGTCTTCCTCGAACCACGCGTCCATCGCATCCCAGTCGAAACGCACGAGATCACGCAGTTCTTCGATCGGCGAGTTGTCGTACTGCAGCGCGGCGTCGACGCGCTCCTCGTCGCCGGCCTTCACCGTGAAGTGCCGGGCGTCGCCACGACTGGGCGAGTGCGTGGTGGTGCTCGTCGGTACGAGCAGATCGTTCTGCACGTCGTCGCGGGGGAAGTAATAGGTGGGGTAGTACGGCACTTCCCACACGAGAAGAGGACGCACCGTGTCGGCGACGGCGACACCGCCGACGTACACGCGGACTCGCTTGGCGCTCGGCTCTACGCGAATCCGTCCTCGGGGCTCTGCCGTCGTTTCAGTCATACGCTCGTCAACCCCGCCCGCCCTCCGACGATTCCTGTCAGTTTTACGGCAGGATCAGGTGCACGTCTCCGAACTCGTGCCAGCGGTAGCCGGCGGCGAGGCTCGCTTCGTACGACGTTTCGAGCAGTTCGCGCCCCGCGACGGCTTCGAGCATCAAGAGGTGGGACGCTTCGGGTTCGTGCCAGCCAGTGAGCAGACCGTCGACCGCTCGTACACCGCGTTCGGGCGTGATCACAACGTCGGTCCAGTCGTCGTAGGGCCGTACGACGCCGTCGGGCCCTGTCGCTGATTCGAGCGCGCGGACAACGGTTGTGCCGACGGCTATCACGCGTCCACCGAAGCCATGCGTCGCATTGACACGTTCAGCGGTGAAGCGCGGCACCATCGCGTGTTCCGGGTACGGCAGTTCGTCGGCCTCGAGTGACGCGACGCCGGTGTGCAGCACGATCGGCGACACCGCGATGCCTTTCGCGACCAGCCGGGTGATCACGTCGGGCGTGAACGGGCGACCCGCGCTTGGCATCTCCGCGCTGCCCGGCTCCGTCACGTACACGTTCTGGTACGCGCTCACCGGCCACGGCTTCTCGACGTAGCGGTACCGGATCGGCCGGCCGTGCACTGCGAGCCACGTGAACACCGGTTGCGGGAGATCGAGCTGCCCCACGAACAACCGGTCGCTGTCGCGATACGGCCCGCACAATGTGAGCGCAGCACCGCCCGCGAGCGACAGATGGTTCGGCGGCGCGTCGGCGAGGCGTTCCGTGCTGTGCCCGGCGCGACGGCGAGGTTCCAGTACCCAGCGATTGCCGGCGAGTTGCGTCGAGAGGTGCACCACGAGTGCCTCACCAGTAGGTGTGACCGCGTCGATGGCAGCGGGAATCGTGCCCGACGTGTTGATCACGACGAGGTCGCCCGGCTCGAGGAAGACCGGCAGCAACGCGAAGGTGCTGTGCACCAACCGGCCGTCGCCGCGGTGGGCGACCAGCATGCGTACGGCGTCGCGCGTGAGGCCTCGCGCTTCGGGAGGTTCGCTGGCTTCGAGGTCCGGGGGCAGGTCGAACGAGAGACGATGCGACGTCGACGTGGCGAGCGCGGTCATGACGCCATCTCCGACAAGTCGGCCGCGCGGTATCGGCCGCTCGGCGGCGTGTTCGCGACCAACCGGCGGAACGCCGGTACGACAGTTTCAGGCTCGGGACGATCCGAGATGTCTTCACCTGGGAACGCCTCTTGGTGCATCTGCGTACGCATGTCGCCCGGATCGAAGCGGTACACGTGGAGGCCCGGTTGTTCGGCCGCGAGCACGTTGTTCAATTGTTCGAGCGCGGCCTTCGATGATCCGTAGCCGCCCCAACCTTCGTAACCCTCGACCGCGGCGTCCGACGTGACGTCGACGATCGTGCCCCGTGACGCGACGAGCAGCGGCAACGCGCGTTGGATCAGGGCGAGCGGTGCGATCACGTTGACGCGGTAGACATCCTCGAGCACGTCGAGCGGATACTCGTCGAGGGTGGGCTGCGGCGACGGGCCGAGCACGCTCGCGTTGTTCACGAGCAGGTCGAGCCCTCCGATGGACGCGGCAGTGGCGACGAGTTCGTCGCGATGACTCGCCTGCGAGATGTCGCCGGCGACCGCTCGAACTACGGCGCCGGGATGCCGCGCCGCGATCTCCTCGGCGGTGCGTTGGAGCGCTTCGCCACCCCGTGCATCGATGACCAGGTCCCATCCGGAAGCGGCGAGGTCGAGCGCCAACGCTCGACCGAACCCTCGCGACGCTCCAGTGATCAGCGCTACCGCCATGGTGAGCCTCTCTTTTCGTCGGCTACACCAATATAGCAAGTATTCGCTATTGATATTCCGGGTGTTGCCTCAGTGGTGAGAGGGCGGGCCTTGGGCCAACAGCCAGAAGCCGCCGTCGCGTCGGTTCGCGATATCGGTGAACAGGCGCAGCAGCGAGGTCTGCGACGCGACTGCGGGCGCCGAGCCGTAAGAGATCGTCTCGCCGTTCGCGGCGAGCACCCAATAGCCGTTGCCGTCGGGTGTCGACGCCATCGCGGCGATCTTCCAGTAGCGCGGTGTCGTCGCGGCCGAACCGTGGTAGCGCGCGGCGCCGAACGTAAAGATGCCGCCGTCGTACGCGACGATCCAGTAGCCGCGGCCGCTCGGGTGCGCGGCCATTCCCACAATCGGTTCGGCGAGATGGATCGCGCCGGTAGAACCGTAGAAACGCGCGTCGCCGAAGCTGAACACGCCACCATCGGCCGCGACGAGCCAGTAACCCTTGCCGGTTCGTGTCGGCGTCATGCCGACCACCGGTTGTGCGAGATGGATCAGTCCCGTCGAACCATGGAAGCGCGCATCACCGAAGCTGAATACGCCACCGTCGGCCGCGACGAGCCAGTAACCGTTCCCGCTCGGCGTTGCCGCGATGCCGATGATCTGCGCGTGCAACGCGATGCCGCGCGCGCTGCCGTGCGGGAGTGCGTCGCCGAAATGCGACACACCGCCGTCGCGTTGCGCCAGCCAGTAGCCGTTCCCGCTCGGCGTGGACGCGATACCGGCGAACGGCGAGCGAGTCACGATCGCGTTGGCTGCGTTCGCCAACGGCTGGTAAATCATGCCAGTCGGACCGTAAACGGCCACCGCCGGTGACTCGCGCGGCCGCTCGCCATACACCGGCGGGGCCGCCCGCGGCGTGTGCTTCGCGTACGCGACGAGACGTTCATTGATAAGGCGCGCCATCAAGCGGCCGCCGGCCGGTAGCAGGTGATGCCCGTCGGCAAAGAACACGCCTGGTTGATCGCGCGACAGACGATTCCAGTCGGCGACCTCGAGGTTTCCCCATCGTTGCCACGCAGTGTTCAGCGCGTTGTTCACGTCGCGCCGCTCAGGACGGTCCTCGCGCACATTCAGCCAGATCACGCGGCGCACACCGCGTACTGAGAGCGCGTATAACAACGCGTCGACGTCACGACGCAATACCAAAGGTTTCCAGAAGTAGCTGTAGCCCGCACCGATCACGACGACGTCGCTCACGCGCGGCGCGGAGATCACCGCGGCTGCGATCTGCTCGATGCTCACGCCCGGGACGGCGAAAACGCGCGGCGCCCACCCGTTTGCTTTCAGCCGCGTCACAATCTGCGGCGCGCCGCCGCCGATAACGGAGTCGCCGTAGATATCGACCGGATGCGGCGGCGCGAGTTGTGGTGGCGCCGCGGGCGACACCGCGCTTGCACCACTCGGCGCGAGCGAACCAAAGAGCACCGCGAGTGCGAGTACCGCGGTACCGATACGACACACGCGCCCCACCGCAGCGATCACGACCGAGCGTTACCGCGCCGCGTGCCCGGCGTCGAGCTCGTTGAAGAAGAAGTTGGTTTCTTCGTCGAGGATCTCGGTCCGGTGCTGCACGTACGGCGCGTGGCCAGCTCCTTGCCAGGTCGTGAGATAGATGCCGACGCCGGCCTTCGTCGCTTCGGTCACCGTGTTCTGGGCCCATTGATAGGGCACCAACGGATCCGAAGTGCCATGAAACAGCAACGCCTCCGCATCCCCAGTGTTAACGGTGCCGAGGATCTTGGCGCCCGACAACGACGCGGCGGCACGAACGGCCGAGGAAAAGCCGGGGTTTCCACTGGTTCCGACGTCGTCGGGGTTGTACGCGACGTTGAGCGCCGTGATCGCGCCGGCCGATGTTCCGCCGATCGCGATGCGCGCGGTGTCGACTCCGTACGTTGTTGCGTTCGCTCGTAAGAAACGTACGGCCGCTTGCGCGTCGTGCATCGAGTCTTGAATCTCGAACACACAATGCGACGTCGGCGCGGACGCGGAACAACCGTTCGGGTCGAGCCGGTAGTTGATCGACACGTTCACGTAGCCCTTCTTCGCGAACGTCGTCGCTTCGTCGACGATTTCGCCGGACGTCTTGTCACCGCAGCAGAAGGATCCGCCGTGCACCCACACGATCGCGGGACGTGACGTGACGTTGTCACCGGTTGGTTGGTACACGTCCAGCGCCAACGTGACGTTCTGTCCCTGTTGATTCACTGCGCTGCCGTACGTCACATCTTTCGTGATGCTGACGCCCGGAAAAATCGCGTCGCGATAACGCAACGGTGCAGGTCCAGTAGGAATAACAAGCATGCAACCGCTCACTGCGAACGCTAAACACGCAATCACAAACACAACGGACCGATGCACTGCGTAACCCCCCGGACAAACGGCCATGGGTCGTCACTGAGCGTGACAACTCGCGTCAAGTTTTCCACAATGCGAACGTGGGCATGAATTGGCTCATGTCGCCAGACGAATGTGCCGATGTCGCAAGTCCAATCTGATCTCGGTTAACCTCCTGGACTCGTGCGCGCCTCTCCCCCGCCTCGCCGCGCTTTCTCTCGTATTGCGCGTTGGCCCCTCATCATTTCGCTACTGCTGTTGGCGTTCCCCGCGACAGTAAGTACGAGCGCTTCGGCATCGCCGATCAGCGACAAGAAAGCAGAGGCTGCGCGACTCGCGCAGCAGATCGCTGCGAACGGCGATCGCATCGCTGCATTGGGCGAAGCCTTCAACGGCGCGACGTATGAGTTGCAACAGACCGACGCGGCGATCGCCGAAGCGCAACGTCGTACGGACGCGGCGCGGAAGCACACGTCGGAGTTGCTCGGTCGCGTGAAGAGCGTCGCGTTGCAGATCTACAGCCACGCCGGCTCGTCGAGCGCGTTGAGTGCCCTCAACGTTTCGTCGGCGAACGACTTCGCGCTGCGCATGAAGTACTCGAACGTAAGCGCGCAACGCGACCAAGACGCGATCTCGCGTCTCAACTCCGCGCGCCAAGACCTCGCCGTCATGCAGAAGGCCCTCGACCGTCGCCGCGGCGAAGCGGTCAAGAACCGCAACGCAATCGCGGCAGCGCGTCAGCAGATCGAAGCGGCCAACGCACAGGCACAGCAATTGCAAGCGCAGGTGAAGGGCCAGCTCGCCACCCTCGTGGCGCAGGAACAGGCGCGCCAGGCCGCCGCAGCGAAGGCCGCAGCACTCGCTCAGATCCAAGCCGCCCGCGCGCAAGCCCAGCAGTCGAGGGCCAGCGCAGGCTCGGTGTCGTCGGGGGTCGACCCGTCGGCCGTGGGTGGTGGCAACTTCCCCAACGCCCCCGCACCCTCCGGGGGTGCCGCAGCGGCGATCGCATACGCGCGGGCTCAGCTCGGCAAGCCGTATGTCTACGCGGCCACCGGCCCGGATGCCTTCGACTGCTCGGGCCTCACGATGATGGCCTGGGCGCAAGGCGGCGTGAGCATGCCCCACTACTCCGGTGCGCAGTATTCGATGTTCCCGCACGTGTCGTGGGACCAATTGCAGCCGGGTGACCTCGTGTTCAAGGGACCGGGCGGCAGTGAGCACGTCGCGATGTACATCGGTGGCGGCATGCAGATCGCAGCCACGCACACCGGCGACTTCGTACGCATACAACCGCTCATGAGCGGTTCCAGCGGCGCAGTACGGCCCGGCTGAACCCCGTCTGAGCCATCCCGTCGCGGGTCGTAGTCGCGACTGGACATTGGTACTACTACCAGCGCAGACCACGATCCGTCGTGGAACCCGCCGGTATCCTCCGCTCAGTGTCGCTGCGCTCTCTTCGCGCGGGTTCGCGTGATGTGCACCGAACCACGCGAGAACCATCGAGTCGTTGGAGCGTCGCGCGCCAAGTCGGGCAGTTCACACTGGCAGGCCTGGTCGCGGTGGTGCTCGTCGGCGTGACCACGGCCGTCGCGAGCCGGCGCATCGGCGAACGCGAGGCCATTGTCGATGCGCGCACCACCACGCTGGTGATCGCACAAGGACTCGTCGAACCGCACGTGCAAAACGGTTTGCTCACCGGGCAACCCGCAGCCGTGCAACAGGTGCGGCAGGTGATCGGTGACGTGAGCAACCGTTCGCTACGGCGGGTGAAGATCTGGAATGCCTCCGGCACCATCGTGTACTCCGACGAGCCGCGTCTCGAAGGTTCCAAGTACACGCTCGGCAAGGACGAGCTCGCAGCGTTGCAACAAGGTCGCATCGAAGCCGACGTGAGCGACCTCTCCCGCCCGGAAAACCGCTATGAACGCGGTTCGGGCAAGTTGCTCGAGGTGTACCTGCCGATCCGAACACCGTCGGGAAAGCGCCTGTTGTTCGAGGCGTATTACGACTATGCCGGCGTCACCGCGTCGGGGCGCCGGATCTGGCGCAGCTTCGCTCCGGTGTCACTCGGCGCGCTCATCGCGCTTGAACTCGTGCAGATACCGTTGGCATGGTCACTCGCGCGACGGCTGCGGCAACGTCAACGCGAACGCGAAGGACTGTTGCGCCAGGCGCTCGAAGCGAGCGACATCGAGCGGCGCCGCATTGCCGCCGATCTTCACGACGGCGTCGTCCAGGACCTCGCAGGAGTGGCGTACGAACTCGCGGGTGCGGCGCGACGCGAGGAAGCCACCGCGCCGACCACCGCCGAGCTGCTCGACGCGTCGGCCGCGGAGGTCCGTGAAACCATCAAGGCGCTGCGTTCCCTGCTGGTGGAGATCTATCCGCCGAACCTCTTTGAAGAGGGTCTGGAAGCCGCGCTCACCGACCTGCTCGCCCGCACCAACGGACGCGGCATGCGCGCGTCGCTCGCGAGTGACGGCTTGAGCGAGCCGCTCCCACCGCTGGTTGCCGGCTTGCTCTACCGTGCCGCGCAGGAAGGGCTTCGGAATGCGTTGTCGCACGCAGACGCCGAGGCCGTGACGGTGCGCGTCGCCAACGACGACGTGCAGGCGACGCTCGACATCGAAGACAACGGTGTCGGCTTCGACACGAGTGCACTGCGCGACAACACCAGCAATGGGCACTTCGGTCTGATCGGCCTGCGGGCGTTGTTCGCCGACGCGGGTGGCGTGCTCACGGTGACGTCGGAGCCGGGACAAGGAACGCACATGCACGCGGAGGTGCCGGTGCAATGATCCGGGTACTGATCGTCGACGATCACGCAGTGGTGCGCCGCGGGCTCGAACAACTCCTCGGCGCCGAGGACGACATCGAGGTGGTCGGCACCGCGGCCGACGGAGCGGAAGCTGCGGAACTCGCTGCTGCGATTTCACCTGACGTCGTGCTGATGGACTTGTCGATGCCGAATGTCGACGGCATCGAGGCGACGCGCCGAATCGTGTCGGCGAACGAACTGGCACAGGTGGTGGTGCTGACGTCGTTCTCCGACCAGCGCCGCATTCTCGAAGTGATGCGCGCGGGTGCGATCGGCTACGTGCTGAAGGACTCAGAACCGAGCGAACTCCTGGCCGCGGTACGAGCGGCGCACCTAGGTGGCGCGCCGCTCGATCCGAAGGCTGCTCGCGTGCTGCTCGACGAACAGCGGGTGCTGCGGCCGGCGCGTGACCTGAGCGCACGGGAGGAAGAGGTGTTACGACTGGTCGCGACCGGCCTCGCGAACAAGCAGATCGCCCGGCGGCTCGGAATCTCGGAACGCACCGTGAAGGCACACCTCACGAACGTGTTCCAGCAGATCGGCGTGACCGATCGCACCCAAGCCGCCCTCTGGGCGAGAGACCACCTGCCCGACTAGCCGTCGCGGCCGCCGTGGCCTGAGCCCGAGCCGTCGCGGCCGGAGCCGGAGCCACCGCCACGGCTGCCGCCGTGGTCATCGATCGACGTCGGTGTCGTCGCGCTGCCGCCGTGGTCGTCAACCGACGTCGGTGTCGTTGCGTTGCCGCCGTGGTCATCGATCGACGTCGGCGTCGTCCCGCGGTTGCCGCCGTGGTCATCGACCGACGTCGGCGTCGTCGCGCTGCCGCTGTGGTTACCGTGATCGTCGAACGACGTCGGTGTCGTCGCCCGGGTTAGACGGTCGTCGACCGACGTCGGTGTCGTCTTGTGGTGCCGAGCGGGCGTGGAGACGGTGACGGGCGGGATCACTACCGTCGAGGCCGGCCGGGTATTCACGTGCTGCGTCACCGCGTAGGCGGCACCGCCGAGTACCGGCACCGACAAAGCGACTAGCAGGGTTGCGAAGGGATGCTTACGCATCGGGGGCTCCTCATGTGGGGGGTCTTGTGCGTCCTCCACATGGTCGGCCCCACTCGGTCACGAACGACAGTGTCTGATGGTGCTAGCACCCGCGGCGATTCACTTGATGACGACCCGACATGGAACGAGAGCGGCGCAACGCCGTCCTCGCCCGGCCTCGCGTTGCGTCGTGCTCAGGCGCGGAGTGACAACGGGAACTGCGCAGTGGCACCGCCGTCGACCACGAGCGTTTGGCCGGTGATGTACGACGCCAGGTCGGATGCGAGGAACGCGACCGCGTTGGCAACGTCTTCGGGTTCGGCGAAGCGCCCGAGCGGGATAGCCGCGCTCGACGCGGCGCGCCGCTCTGCGCTCATCATCGCCATGACGCGCGGCGTGAGTACTGAACCCGGCGCCACCGAATTGACGCGAATACGGTTCGACGCCAATTCGACCGCGAGCGTCCGAACCAGCGACATCAGACCGGCCTTTGCCGCACCGTACGGCCCGTGTAACGGGGCCGAGCGTAAGCCACTCACGGAAGCGATCGCCACGATCGAGCCGCCATGGTCTCGCTCCACCATCCGGCGCCCGACCGCGCGCGCGAGATGGAAGAAATGTCGGAGCACGAGATCGAAGGTCGCGTCCCATTCTTCGTCGTCGAATTCGATGGTCCGGCCCCAACGGGCTTCGCCCACGACGTCGACCAGGATGTCGATAGGACCGATGCGCGCCTCGGCGTCGCTCACGGCGCGCTCGACGTGATCGCGTTGCGAGAGGTCGGCGACGATGGCCACTGCGTGCGCCCCGAGCTCCGTAGCCTGCTGCGCGGCTTCGTCGGCGGCGCGTTCATCGATGTCGATGCACGCGACCGCGGCACCGGAACGAGCGAGTGCCCGCACTGACGCGCCGCCGATACCGCCACCCGAACCGGCGACCAGCGCCGCTCTGTGTGCGAGGTCGATCCCGAACAAGGAGCCCCCCTCCACGCCGATGCAGCGCGCACGGACGCTAGCGGTCCGGACCACCGGAAATGCAGCGAGGGCAGCGGACCGGCCGCTGCCCTCGCGCATGTTGTCGTGCCCGGCGCCGGAGCGCTGGTTTGGCTGCGTGGTTACGGCGTGACCGTCACCGTGAACGACCGGGTCGTGGTGAGCAACCCGTCGGTCGCGGTCACCGTGATCGTCGTCGTACCGGTTGCGCCGGTGCGAGGAGCGATCCGAATCGACCGGCTCTGGCCACTGTTGTCGGGGAACGTGATACCGGAGTTCTGTACGACGCTCGAGTTCGACGACGTCGCCGAAAGTGTCACGCTCGATGCGCCCGTGTCGGCGTCACCGACCAGGAAGCCGATCGTGATCGCCGTGTTGCGGTGCGTCGAACCTGATCCGGGAAGACCCACGATCGTCGGTGCGGTGTCGACCTTCACGGTCTGCGTGGCCGAGGTGTATCCAGCGGCGCCGGCCGTGATCGTCGGCGTCCCTGTCGACGAGTCGCGGTAGCGGAAGTTCACCGAGCTCGACCCGTTCGGGATGGTCACCGTGGTGATCGTCGCCGAGTTGGCCGAGTTGCGGAACACACCAGTTGCCGACGTGTCGGTCAGGTTCAGCGTGAGGGAACCCGACGTGATCGCGACATTTGCCGCCGTGCGTCGCTGCACCGTGATGGTGCCGGTTGCCGAACCCGGTGTCGTTGTCGGTGCCGCCGTGGTGAACACGAGCTTCGGCGCTGCCGTGACCGTCACCGTCTGCGACACCGAGGTCAACCCGGTGGCGCTGGCTGTGATCGTCGGTGTGCCGGCCGCACTGTCGCGGTAACGGAAGCTCGCGGTGCTCGTGCCCGCAGTGATCGTCACCGACGTGATCGTTGCGGTGTCCGCAGTGTTGCGGAACACGCCACCACCAGCGGTCGACGCGAGGTTCACGACCAGCGAACCGGTTGTGATCGGCGAACCGCCGAACGTCTGTCGTTGCACGGTCATCGTGCCGGTCGAGACGCCCGTGATCGTCGTCTGCGGCGAGGTCGAGAACACGAGCGTCGGCGATGCGGTGACGGTCACCGTCTGCGTCGCCGAGGTGTAGCCGGCCGATGCCGCAGTGATCGTGGGCGTGCCGCCCGCAGTGTCGCGGTAACGGAAGCTTGCGGTGCTCGTGCCCGCAGCAATCGTCACCGAAGTGATGTTCGCCGTGTCGGCACTGTTGCGGAACACGCCGCTACCGGACGTCGACGAGAGGTTCACCACGAGCGAGCCCGCGGTCTGCGCCGAGCCGCCCGCCATCTGACGCTGCACCGTGATCGCGCCCGTCGAGACGCCCGGCGTCGTTGACTGCGCCGAGCTGGTGAACACGAGCGCCGGCAGTTGCACCGTCTCCGACTGCGTGCCCGACGTGTAACCGCTGGAAGCAATCGTGATGGTCGGGCTTCCCGCCACCGAATCGAGGTAGCGGAAGCTGACCGTGCTCGCACCGTTGGGGATGGTGACCGTCGTGATCGTCGCCGTGTCGGCGGCGTTGCGGAATACCCCACCGGCCGAGCTGGACGAGAGGTTCACCACGAGCGCACCCGCCGTCTGCGGGATCGCCGCGGCGGTCTGGCGCTCGATGGTCATCACGCCCGATGCGGTGCCGGCGGTCACCAACTGCGGTGCCGTCGTGAACACCAGTTGCGGGTTCGCAACGACCACGTCGTTCACCGTCACGGTGATCTCTTCGGCCGTGGTAGTGACGCCGTCCGAGACCTGCACCTTGAACCGGTACGTGCCCGGACCCTGTGCTGCAGTCGGTGTCCACGAGAACACGCCGGTCGTGCCGTCGATGGCGGTACCGGAAGGCACCGTGCACGACGTGACCGAACCGCAGCTCGTGGTGCCGTTCGCGAGTGCGTAGGTGAGCGTCTGCGCCGGCACGTCGATGTCGGAGCCCGACGCTGTGAACGAGAGGTTCGACGTCTCGTTCACCGTCTGGTCGCCGCTGTGCGCCAGCGTCGGTGCATCGTTCACCGGCGTGACCGTGACCGTGAAGGTCGAGAGTGTCGTGGTCGTGCCGTCGTTCACGCTGAGCGTGATCGTGACCGGGCCGCCGTTCTGGTTGGCCGCGGGCGTGATCGTGACGGTGCGGCTCGCACCGCTGCCACTGATCACGACGTTGCCGTTGGGGATGATGGTTGTGTTCGACGAACTTGCCGCCACGAGGAGGCTCGCCACCGTGGTGTCGACGTCGCCGATCGTGAAGCCGAGTGCACCGGTTGACGTGTCCTCGTTGATCGTCTGGTTGCTCGGCGCCGAGACGGACGGTGCGTCGTTGACCGCGTTCACGTCGATCGTGAAGGTCTGCGGCGCACTCGTGTCGGCGCCGCCGTTCGCGGTGCCGCCGTTGTCCGACAGCGTCAGCGTGACCGTCGCCGAACCATTCGCGTTCGCCGCCGGCGTGAAGGTCAGTGTGCCGTTCGAGCTCACCGAAGGAGCGGCCGAGAAGAGCGTCGGGTTGGAGTTGGCCGTCACGTTGAACGTGACCGTCTGGCTCGCTTCGTTCACCGGGCCGGCTGCGATCGATGTCGCCCAAGCGCTCACCGACTGCGCACCAGCGTCCTCGTTGACGACCTGGTCGGCACCCTTCACGAAGGTCGGTGCATCGTTCACGGCGGTCACGGTGATGTTCACCGTGGCCACGTTCGAGTCGGCGGTGCCGTCGTTCGCCTTATAGGTGAAGCTGTCCGCACCGTTGTAGTTCGCGTCCGGTGTATAGAGGAACGAACCGTCGGCGTTGAGCGAAAGCGAGCCGTGCGCAGGCCCACTCACGACTGCAGCCGTGAGGGTGCCGGCTTCGACGTCCGTGTCGTTGCCGAGCACACCGGTCGCCGAGATCGACAACGCCGTGTCCTCGTGGGTCGAGTAGGAGTTGTCGGCCGCGACCGGTGCATCGTTCACTGCGTTCACGGTGATGTTCACCGTGGCCACGTTCGAGTCCGCGGTGCCGTCGTTCGCCTTGTAGGTGAAGCTGTCCGGGCCGTTGAAGTTCGCGTCCGGCGTGTAGACGAAGGAGCCGTCGGCGTTGAGCGAGAGCGTGCCGTGCGCCGGTTGGCTCACGACTGCGGCCGTGAGGGTGTCGGCGTCGACGTCGGTGTCGTTACCGAGCAGGCCCGGCGCCGAGACCGACAACGACGTGTCCTCGCTGGTGCTGAAGGTGTTATCCAGCGCCACCGGTACGTCGTTCACTGCGTTCACGGTGATGTTCACTGTGGCTACGTTCGAGTCCGCGGTGCCGTCGTTCGCCGTGTAAGTGAAGCTGTCAGCACCGTTGTAGTTCGCGTCCGCCGTGTAGACGAAGGAGCCATCGGCGTTCAGTGCGAGCGTGCCGTGCGCCGGCTGCCCAACCACCGTTGCCGTCAGCGAGTCGCCGTCGGCGTCCGTGTCGTTGCCGAGCACACCGCCGATCGGGCCCACCGTCAGCGCAGTGTCCTCGTTGGTCGAGTAGCTGTTGTTTGCCGCCACCGGCACGTCGTTCACCGAGTTCACGGTGATGTTCACCGTGGCGAGGTTCGAGCCGGCGGTGCCGTCGTTCGCCTTGTAGTTGAAGCTGTCAGCACCGTTGTAGTTCGCGTCCGGCGTGTAGTCGAACGAACCATCGGCGTTCAGCGTCAGCGATCCGTGCGCCGGGTTGGCGACGACCGAGGCGTTCAGGGTGTTGCCTTCAGCATCGGTGTCGTTGCCGAGCACGCCGGGTGCCGAGACCGACAACGCCGTGTCCTCGTTGGTGCTGAAGCTGTCGTTCGCCGCTACCGGCGGATCGTTCACGGCAGTCACCGTCAGGTCGACCGTCGCGAGGTTCGAGTCGGTAGCGCCGTCGTTCGCCGTGTAGGTGAAGCTGTCGGCACCGTTGACGTTCGCGTCCGGCGTGTAGCTGAACGAACCATCGGCGTTGAGCGAGAGTGTGCCGTGGGTCGGCTGGTCGACCACCGTTGCGGCCAGCGAGTCGCCGTCGGCATC
>JAODBJ010000035.1 GCA_025463905.1 Actinomycetes bacterium | reverse complement strand
GGCCAGATCGTCGTGAACACCACGCTCAGCGTGGCGGCCGCGATCCTCACGGAGTCGGCGCTGTCGTTCCTCGGCTTCGGTGTCGATCCGGTGAACACACCGACGTGGGGAAACCTCCTGAACACGGGCAAGGACTTCCAGGCGATCGCCCCCGGGATGATCTGGTTCCCCGGCCTGGCCATCGTCATCACGGTCCTGTGCGTGAACTTCCTCGGCGACGGATTGCGAGACGCGTTCGATCCGCGCTCGCGGCAGGATTAACGCGTGGTCGGTGATCGCGCCATCGCGCCGGCCGAGTTGCTCGGCCCTCCCTATGCGCCGGCCTCGCCCGCACCATTCGTCTCGAGCGAGACGTTGCTGCGGGTGCAAAACCTGAAGGTAGAGTTCCACACCGACGAAGGTGTCGTGCGCGCGGTCGACGACGTGAGTTTCGACGTACGGCCCGGCGAGACGCTCGGCATCGTCGGCGAGTCGGGCTCCGGCAAGAGTGTCACTTCAATGGCGATTCTCGGGCTGTTGCCGCGCTACGCGCATGTGAGCGGCGAGGTCTATTACCGCGAGCGTGAGCTCATCACGATGAAGCCCAAGGAGTTGCGCAACATCCGCGGGAAGAACATCGCGATGATCTTCCAAGACGCTCTCGCGTCATTGAACCCAGTCTTCAGAGTCGGGGACCAGATCGCGGAAGCGATCAAGGTGCACAACCCCGATATCGGCCGTCGCGAACTGCACGACCGCGTCTGCGAGTTGCTCGACCTTGTCGGCATCCCGAACCCGAGCGAGCGCGCCCAGCAATACCCACACGAATTCTCCGGTGGGATGCGCCAGCGGGTGATGATTGCGATGTCGATCTCGAACGAACCCGACGTACTCATCGCCGACGAGCCGACGACTGCGCTCGACGTGACGATTCAGGCACAGGTCATGGAGGTGATCGAGCGCATCCAGGACCGCACCAACTCGGCGATCGTGCTCATCACGCACGACCTCGGCGTAGTCGCGGGTGTCGCCGACCGCGTCATGGTGATGTACGCCGGTCGCCAGGCCGAACTCGGCAGCATCGACCAGATCTTCTACGAACCGAAGCACCCGTATACGCGAGGTCTCCTCGCGTCGTTGCCGCGCCTCGACCGTCGCACGCGCGACGACCGGCTGCATCGGATCAAAGGACAGCCGCCCTCACTGATCTACGTACCGACCGGATGCCCGTTCCATCCCCGGTGCCCGTATGCCGAGGTCCCGGGCGTGTGCGACTCGACGCGGCCGCCGTTCTTGCAGATCGAAACGACGCAGTGGTCGGCCTGCCACTTCGCGACCGAGCTCGACGAACGGGAGCCGGCCGAGACATGACCGACACCAACACCGTCGCGAGCGATCCTGGCACCGCGCCTGTCGTCGCGGAGTTGCCCTCCAGCGAAGTCGTCCTCGAAGTAACCGACCTCGTGAAGGAGTTCCCCATCAAGGTCGGGCTGCTCGGCCGCCAGCTCGGCTCCGTGAAAGCCGTGTCAGGTGTGTCGTTCAAGGTGGCGCGGGGCCAGACCCTCGGCCTCGTCGGCGAATCGGGCAGCGGAAAGACGACGACGGGGCGTTGCATCCTTCGTTTGATCGAACCCACATCGGGTTCGGTGAAGTTCCGCGGCCAGGAAGTGCTCACGGCGAATCGCCGCGAGGTGCGCGCGTTGCGCGAGAAGATCCAGTTCGTTTTCCAAGACCCGTACGCATCACTCGACCCGCGCATGACGGTGTCGTCGATCATCGCCGAGCCGATGCGCATCCACCGTTCGTACCGTAAGAACGGCAAGGCACGGGTGCGAGAGTTGATGGAGCTCGTCGGGTTGAACCCCGAACACACGAACCGGTACCCGCACGAGTTCTCGGGTGGTCAACGCCAACGCATCGGCATCGCGCGGGCGCTGGCGCTCAACCCCGAGTTACTCGTGCTCGACGAACCGGTGTCGGCGCTCGACGTGTCGATCCAAGCCGGCGTGGTGAACCTGCTCGAAGACATCCAAGACGAGCTCGGCCTCGCCTACGTGTTCATCGCGCACGACTTGTCGGTGGTGCGCCACATCTCTGACGACGTTGCCGTGATGTACCTCGGCAAGATCGTCGAATACGGCAGCAACGACGAACTGTATGAACGGCCGACGCACCCCTACACGCAGGCGTTGCTATCGGCCGTTCCGGTGCCCGACCCGCGCCGTGAGGCGAAGCGTGAGCGCATCATCCTCACCGGCGACGTGCCGTCGCCCGTGCATCCGCCGAGCGGATGCCGGTTCCGCACGAGGTGCTGGAAGGCGCAAGACATCTGCGCCAGCGAAGAGCCCGCGTTGATCGAGCGGGCCGCGCCGCATCCCAGCGCCTGCCACTTCGCGGAGATCAAGTCCGCGATCTGACCCGCCACCCCCGCCGCAACCCCCGCCAGGTTGTTGCACTTCTGCCCCCGAACGGGACCATAACTCCCACAACCTGGCGTAGGTCAGGGTTCCGCGGTGGGACGCTCCGAGTCAGTCGACGATGGCCGGTCGATCGGGGAGACCGAGAAAGTGGAGCACGTTGGCCGCGTCTTTGACCAGCGTCCGCAGCGCGACCGCGGAGATGCGTTCGAGCGGTCGAATCGACACGACGCCGCCGGAGAGACCCCACGTCGCGGCGACGCGACCTTTGACGAGTGCGAACGGCCGAAAGAGCCCGTTGTCGGTCGTCACGTCGGCGTGCGCCCCGACGAACAGTTCTCGCGATGTCCACCCGAGCAGAAGGGGATCGAACGCCCCGAGCAGTCGGGGCGGCGGAAGCGGCGCGACGTCGCCGACGTCAGCGAGCCGCAGGAGCCCGTCGCCGAACGGGACGAGTTCGCCGGCGATGGCAGCGACACCTCGTCGCGCATCGCCGAGCGTGATGCCGGCCCACCTCGCGAGGTCCGCCGCCGCAGCCGGCCCATGACCGGCCATATACCGGCGGGCGAGTCGGGCGAGCGCGTCGTCGCGTTCAAGCTCGGGTGGTGGCGATCCCAGCCAGGCCTCGACCGAGACGAAGGCATGCTCGCCGTCGATCATCGGGCCACGGACGACGTGACCGCGAAGGGTCGCGGCCAACAGCAGATGCACGAACGCCTGACCCGCCGTGGGGATGCCCGCCGCGTCGAGCCGGGTGCGCAGTGCCTGACGCCGTTGTGGGCCGTCCGCCACGGCCTCGGTGATGATCGCGACACCGTGCTCGGCTTGCGCAGCACTCACCTTCTCTTGGCGGAGACGCCGGTTGTTCGATACAGAGAGTTGCGGCGTTGTCAGGGGATGCAGCCACCAGTAGTCGTTCGCCGTGACGAGATGGAGGGTTCCGCGGTTCAGCCACGTGACAACGAGCGATCGGTTGGTCGTGAGCGCGTCGTCGATGTCTGACGCGACGACACCTGACGACCGACTCCGAACCGCGAGTCGGGCACCACGCGGATCCTGTGCCTGAACCGCGAGGAGGCGATCGACAACGTCTTCGGGCGTGGGAGCGGGAACGCCGGCGAGGAGCTGAGAGGTGAGGCGGCCGGAAACGACCGCGCGGTCGGCGGCGGTCATCGTTTCGCGCCGGTCGGTTTGGAGGCCACGGGTTTCAGCAATTGTTCGCACGTGGTGTCGCCGAACCATTGTTCGAACTGTTCCGGCGTCCACCCGCGCTTGCCGACCAGCAGCAACCACAGATCCGGATGGTTGAGCGTCCACAGGATGTCGGTTGCGCGCGCAACGTCGAGGCCGCGCCGGAGTGCCTTCTTGCGGTGGAGAACTTCGACGATCGATCGTTGGTTGTCGTAGAAGTCGGACTCGATGAGGCTCCAGAGCGCGGCGATGTCGGGGTCGCTCGGCGCGGCGTCGCGGATCACTGCGAGCAAGGTTGCAATGCGGACCTTGACGACGCGCGAGTTGCGCGCGTTGAGGCGCAACTGGCGGTGCGGGTCGGGTTCCGCGAGCACCGCGAGGAACCACGACCGGTCGGCGACCGGCGCGTCGGCATCGTCACCTTTCAGAAGCAGGTCCCAGACGCCGCGAAGCAAGCCGCTCTTGGTCTCGAACGCGAGGTACGCGGTCTTGAGTGCGACGCCGGCTTCGGCCGCGATCGCGTCCATGGTGGTTGCCGCGTAGCCGTGGCGTTCGAACAGTCGCTGGGCCGCGTCGACGACGGCGCGACGAGTCTCCGCTGCTTGCTGGCGGCGGCGCGGGGAGTCGTAGCGACGCTTGCCGTTGACATCGTCGGGCATTTCGTTATGGTACACAAGAATTGATTACTCGTAGTGAGTAGTTAACTAGTGGTGAGCAGTGAACTAGGACCGAGAGGTACGCCATGAGCACCGTTGAGAGCGATGCCGTACGAGCACACCTCCATGCCCAATGGGCCGCGGTGGCGTCGTCGTGGGGTGAACATGCGGAGTACGCCGACGCCCGCGGCGCGCCGGTCGCGGAGAAGATGCTCGAGCTGTCGGCGCCGCAGCCGGGGGAGCGCGTGCTCGAGTTGGCGTGCGGTACCGGCGGTCTCGGGTGCGCCGCCGCTGCGCGCGTTGCGCCCGGCGGCGAGGTGGTCGTGTCGGACGTCGCCGCGGAGATGATCCGCCTCGCGGCGGCGCGAGCCGCCGCGCTCGAACTGCGCAACGTGAGCACGTGCGTGCTCGACGTCGAGGAGATCGATCAACGCGACAACTCGCACGACGTTGTGCTCTGCCGCGAAGGACTGATGTTCGCCGTCGATCCGGCACGCGCGGTGCGAGAGATGTGGCGCATTTTGCGGCCCGACGGACGCGTCGCGATCGCGGTATGGGGCCCGCGCGAACGCAACCCGTGGCTCGCGATCGTGCTCGACGCGGTGAGCGCGCAACTCGGTGTGCCGATACCGCCGCCGGGCATCCCGGGCCCGTTCTCGCTCGAAGATCGCGACGCGCTGACCGGCCTCCTGACCGACGCCAAATTCGTCGACGTAGACGTCAGCGAAGTGGCGGTGCCGCTCCGCGCACAGTCGTTCGACGAATGGTGGACGAGGACATCGTCACTGGCCGGGCCGCTCTCCAACCTGCTCGCGTCGCTACCGGTCGACGTCGCCGGGGAACTCCGCGAACGCGTTCGCGACGCGGCAACGCGCTACGAAACACCAAGCGGGTTGGAGTTCCCCGGTGTGAGCCTGCTCGCCGCCGGCCGTCGTTCCTGACCAACCGCGTCGCCGGTCAGGGGGCGACGAACTGCAGGTCGAGGTCGATCTTGATCTTGTCGCCGAGCATGATCTTCTCGGCGCCGGGCATCGTGATCCCGAAGTCGATGCCGAAGTCGCTGCGCCGGATCTCGGCCGTGGCCGTGAACCCGGCATGGACCTGCTGGTCGCCTGGGAAAGCCTCCGTGCCGTTGAACTCGACGTCGAGCGTCACGGGCTTCGTGGTGCCGGCGATCGTCAGGTCGCCGGTGAGCTCGTAGTTGTCGCCGGCGCCGTTGATCGAGGTGGAGCGGAACGTCATCGCGGGATGCGCGGCGGTGTCGAAGAAGTCGGTCGAGCGCAGGTGCGTGTCGCGATCCGCGTTGTTGGTGTCGACGGACGACAGGTCGATGTCGGCCGCGATCGTGGTGGCGGCGAGATCGGCCCCGACCTCGACCGTTGCATCGAAGCGGTCGAAGCGGCCGCGCACGTTGGAGAGGCCGAGGTGCCGGACGACGAAGGACACGCCGGAGTGGTTGGCGTCGAGGGTCCAGCGGCCCGGCGTGAGGGGCAGGGTGGTGGTCGGCGTTGAGAAGTTGGCAGTCATGGTGGCTATCTCCTGGGGGAGGGAGTATTCTTTTGTTACTGAGCCACGATAAGTGACCGACCTCGCGAGCGGAAGAAGGCACTTTCATGTTCCCTGGCCACCCGCATGTGCCGCAGTCGGGCGAGGAGGACCACAGCGCGTGCGTCGTCGTCCGGGAATTGCTCGATCGCGTCGGCGACAAGTGGAGCGTGCTCGTCATCGCGCTCCTCGGTAAAGGCAGCCAGCGCTTCAGCGAGCTCAAGCGCAGCATCGACGGCATCTCGCAGCGCATGCTCACGTTGACGCTGCGCCAGCTCGAGCGCGACGGACTCGTGTTGCGCACCGTGTACGCGACCGTCCCGCCGCGCGTCGACTACGCGTTGACGGAGATGGGTGCGTCGGTCCTCGAGCCGTTGCGGACGCTCATCGATTGGGCGGAGGAACACGGCACCGACGTCGCCGGAGCACGCCGGCGTTACGACGACGCGGCCGAGAATACGAAGGAAAGCTCAACCGCCACGCGGTAACCCCTCGTCGTGCAACGAAGCGCCAACAACGCCACGTTTGGGCAGGCCATTGCTAAGATCGCCGCTCCACGTCGGAGTGGCGGAACAGGCAGACGCGCTAGGTTGAGGGCCTAGTGCCCGCAAGGGCATGGGGGTTCAAGTCCCCCCTCCGACACGAACGTC
>JAODBJ010000026.1 GCA_025463905.1 Actinomycetes bacterium | reverse complement strand
TCGCGACGTCGGCCGCGAACGGGTCCGACGGTTCCCACGGATCGAGCACGACGACAACGTCGCTCTCTCCCGCGTGCGGTACTGGCCGTGAAGCGTTGTTGAGCAGTTCGACGCCGTTGGTCCGCAGGGCGTCCATCGTGCGCCACAACCTCGGTGGAGAAAGGCCGATACCGAACGTGTCGCGCTCGCTCACCAACGTGACACGCGCGCCGCGTTGGGCGAGCGACGCGGCAACGAGCGCGGCGACTCCGTTGGCGCCGACGATGGTGATCGGGCGATCGGCGATGTCGTCGCGTTCGAGCAGCGCGGCGAGGTCGGCGTCGTGGTTCGGGACGCGCGCTCCCGTCGCGATCACCACCGCGTCGGGCGAGAACGAGCGCAGCACCTCGGCATCTGCGTCCACACCGACACGCACATCCACGCCGAGGTGCTCGACCTCATGTTCGAGCCAGGCGACGAGTTCGCCGATCGCGGGCTCGACCCGCGCTGCGAGCCGCGCGCGACCGCCGACCTGCATCGCACGTTCCAGCACCGTGACCCGATGGCCCCGAGCAGCCGCGATCCGCGCGGTTTCCAAGCCGCCGGGCCCGCCACCGACCACCACCACATGGCGCACCACGTCTGCCGGTACGAGCTCGACCACGAGTTCGTGCTCGCGACCGGTGCTGGCGTTCACGGTGCAGCGCGCCCCGCGCGTGAGGAACACGTTGCCGACGCAGCGGTACGAGTAGATGCACGGGCGGATGCTTTGCCGTTGGTCGCGCGCCAGCTTGTTCGGGAGTTCCGGGTCGGCGAGCAACTTCCGGCCCATTGCCACGAAGTCGATGTCGCCGTCGGCGATGAGCTGGTTGCCGGCATCGGGGTCGATCCGGCCGACAGCGATCACCGGGGCGTCGATCGACCGTTTCACCGCGCGGGCGAGGTGCACAAAACCGGCCGGTTCGTGCACGAGCGGCGCCCGCGTGAAGGCCTTGCCGGAGCCGGGGTCGGCATATGCACTCACGTGCACCGCGTCGAGGCCCGCGTCGATTGCGAGCGCGGCCGTACGGCAGGCGTCGTCGAGCGTGATGCCATCGGGCACGTCGAACTCGGTGCCGTCCATTCGGCACCACATCGGAAAGTCGTTCCCTACCGCGGCTCGCGCGTCGGCGATGACCTCCACCAGGAGGCGCGCCCGGGCTTCGAGCGGCCCGCCGTACTCGTCGGTGCGCCGATTCGAGTGCGGTGAGAGGAACGCCGACAGCACGTAACCGTGGCCGGCGTGTAACTCCACGGCGTCGAAGCCCGCAGCACGTGCTCGCACGACCGCGTCGGTGAACCAGTGGCGCATCTGGGCGATGTCGTCGTGGGTCATCTCGTGGTACTCAGCCTTCGCGCCGGGCTGGAAGTAATCACGCAATGCTTCGTTGCGATCTTCCGCAGTGAGGTCGGCGAACAGGTCCATCGCGCCGGCGACGGGTGTCGACGGCACCCACATCGGGCGACCGGCCGCGATGTCGCGTGTCGCGACCTTCCCCGCGTGTTGGAGTTGGAGCGCCGCCTTCGCGCCGTGCGCGTGGATGCGCTCAGTGAGCCGCGCGAGGTGCGGGATGAAGGCGTCGTTCGAGATGCCGAGTTGGTTTGGGTTCGCCGCGCCGACCGGCCACGCGATCGCGGCAACTTCCACGATCACGAGGCCCACCCCGCCGCGCGCTCGTGCTTCGAAGTAGGCGGTCATGCGATCGCCGGGTGTGCCGTCGGGCTCGCACAGGTTCGAGCCCATCGGCGCCATCACGATGCGATTGCGCGTCTCCAACGTCCCGATACGGCCGGGCGAGAGGAGATGCTCGTAGCTCATGCGTCCGAACCGGCGTGGTAGCGGTCGCTCCACTCCTGCGGGGGCCGTTCGGCGCGCTTCGGTCCCGCACCGAAGAGGCGAGGGATCTCGTCGGCGAGTTCGGCCGCGGTCCAACCGGCGTCGTCGCGTTCGAGGGTGCGGTTGACGGCCCAGGTCGAGACGTGCTGGACACGCGGCCCCGACACCTGGAATGTCTGGCCGCTCAGCCATCCACCCGCGGGCGACGCGAGGAAACATACGAACTCGGCGACGTGCACGGGGTCGGTCGGATCGAACGCGGTGGCGTCGGACGCGTCGCGGCTCCGTGCCATCCGCCAGCCGATCGCGGCGAGCCGCGTCATCGCGCCGGGCATGATCGTGTTCGCGGTTACGCCGTAGCGCGCCATCTCTTGCGCGACCGCTTCGGTGAACGCCGCGACCGCGGCTTTTGCCGCGACGTAGTTCGACTGGCCGGCGCCGCCCATGAGCAACAACCCGGTGGAGGTGTTCACCAGGCGGCCGTACGTGGAGCCGTTGCGCTTCGCGTCCTCGCGCCACCACCGGGTCGCGGCCCGCGACAGCCCGAAGGTGCCGCGCAGATGTACGGCGAGCACGTCGTCCCAGTCGTCGTCGGTGAGGTTGAAGACCATGCGCGGCCGGCCGATGCCCGCGTTGTTCACCACGATGTCGAGGCGGCCCCAGGTGTCGAGCGCGAGTTGCACGAGCGCGTCACCGGTGGCGGTGTCGGTGATGTTGCCACCGTGGGCAACCGCCTGCCCGCCGCCATCGCGGATCTCGCGCACGACCTCCTCGGCCGGCGTTTCGTCGGTGGGTGCACCGTCGGTGGCGACGCCGGCGTCGTTCACCACGACCGACGCGCCGTAGGCAGCAAGCCGCGACGCGTGCGCCCGCCCGATCCCGCGGCCCGCGCCGGTGACGATTGCGACCCGCCCGGTGAGCACGGCGGCATCGTACGCAGGGTGGAACAGGCCGAGACAGATCACCCGCGCCGGTACACTCGCGCCTCCCTATGGAGACCACGGTCGAGACACTCGACGAAAACAAGGTCAAGCTCCACGTCGCGGTGCCGGCCCAAGAGTTCGAGCGTGCGATCGACGCCGCGTTCAAGAAACTCGCAGGAGAGGTACGCATCCCGGGTTTCCGGCCCGGCAAGGCACCCCGGCGGCTGCTCGAAGCCCGCTTCGGGACCGAAGCCGCCCGCGACCAAGCGCTGCGCGACGCGTTGCCCGAGTACTACGTCGAGGCGGTCACCGAGAACGACGTCGACCCGATCGCTCCGCCGGAGATCAACATCACCGCGGGCGAAGAGAGCGGCGACGTCGAGTTCGACGCGGTCGTCGAGGTGCGCCCCGTCGTCAACCTCATGGGCTACGACGAACTGCGCGTGGCGGTGCCATGGCAGCCGATCGACGACGCGGCAGTAGACCAACAGGTCGACGCCCTGCGTGACCGTTTTGCCGACCTCGTCGACAGCGATTTCCCGCTCATCGACGACGCGTACGCCACCATCGACATCACCGGCAGCATCGACGGCGAGCCGGTCGAGGGCCTCACCGCCTCCGACTTCATGTACCGCGTCGGGTCGGGGATGATCGTTCCCGAGCTCGACGACCAGCTGCGCGGAACCAAGCCCGGCGCGATCCTCGAGTTCGAAGCCGAGCTTCCCGAGCGCTTCGGCGACAACGCGGGCGACCGGGTGAGATTCCGGGTGCTCGTCAAGGACGCGAAACAGAAGGTATTGCCCGACCTCACCGACGAATGGGCGAGCGAAGCGAGCGAGTTCGACACCGTCGCCGAACTCCGCGACGACATCCGCCGCCGCCTCGACGTCGTTTCGAAGCTGCAGGCCCAGATGGCCGTGCGTGACAACGTGCTCGAAGCCGCCGCCGAACTGGTGCCGGTCGCCGCGCCCGAGAGCCTCGTCGACTCCGAGACTCGGGGTCGGCTCGAGGACCTCGACCACCGTCTGCGTCATCAGGGCTCGTCGCTCGCCGAATATGTCGCCTCGACGGGTCAGGAACCCGAAGCCTTCCTCGAGCAGTTCAAGGAGGGCTCGGCCAAAGCGGTGCTCGCAGACTTGGCTTTGCGGGCCGTTGTGGCGCAGGAGGGAATCGAGGCGACCGACGAAGAAGTTGTACAAGAGATCGATCGTCTCGCCGAACGGATGGGCGAGAAGCCCGACCGCGTACGGCGCGACCTCGAAAAGCAAGGCGCCCTCGAAGCGGTACGATCTGAGATCGCCCGAGGAAAGGCACTGCAGTTCCTTGTCGACCACGCGACCGTGGTCGACGATGCAGGTGAGCCGATCGATCTCACCGTGGCCGAACCGACCACGGACTCGAACGCAGATTCCGCAGAACCCGCGGAATCCGACGCACAAGACGCAATCTCAGAAAGGCCGGAGGCGTGACCCAGCCGCTCCAGAATCTCTACATGCCGTACGTCACCGAGGAGACGCCTCGCGGTCGCGAGACGCGCGACATCTTCTCCCGGTTGCTGAAGGACCGCATCATCTTCCTTGGCACCCCGGTCGACGACACGGTGTCCAACCTGATCATCGCCCAGCTGTTACACCTCGAATCCGAAGACCCCGACAAAGATGTCGTGATGTACATCAACTCGCCGGGCGGCGAGATCACCGGGCTCTTCGCGATCTACGACACCATGCAGTACATCAAGGCGGACGTGCAGACCGTCTGCGTGGGCCAGGCCGCATCGGCGGCCGCGGTCCTGCTCTCGGCCGGCGCGAAGGGCAAGCGGTTGATCCTGCCGCACGCCCGTGTGCTGATCCACCAGCCGCACGGTGGTGCGTCCGGTCAGGCGGTCGACATCGAGATCCAGGCGAAAGAGATCGTGCGGATGCGCGAACTCCTCGATGAGATCCTCTCCTACCACACCGGCCAGCCGCTCGAGCGGGTGTCGAGAGACACTGACCGCGACTTCATCATGAGCGGCCACGAGGCCAAGGAATACGGCATCGTCGACGAGGTCATCTCCAACCGTGAGCTCGCTGCGGTACCGTCGGCAGAAGGTACGGACTAGGGCGCGGGCAATTCAGGGGGAGAGGTAGACACCGTGGCGAAATTCGGTGACGGAGGTGACCTGCTGAAGTGCTCCTTCTGCGGGAAGAGCCAGAAGCAGGTCAAGAAGCTCATCGCGGGTCCGGGCGTCTACATCTGTGACGAGTGCATCGACCTCTGCAACGAGATCATCGAGGAAGAGCTCTCGCAGAACACCGAGGTCCGCTTCGACGACCTCCCCAAGCCGGTCGAGATCTACGACTACCTGAACGACTACATCATCGGGCAGGAGACGGCGAAGAAGATCCTCTCCGTCGCGGTCTACAACCACTACAAGCGGGTGCAGGCCGGCGCGTACGGCGACCCCGATGTCGAGTTGCAGAAGTCGAACATCTTGCTCATCGGCCCGACGGGTTGCGGCAAGACGTTGCTCGCCCAAACGCTCGCGCGGATGCTGAAGGTGCCGTTCGCGATCGCGGACGCCACCGCGCTCACCGAAGCGGGTTACGTCGGCGAAGACGTCGAGAACATCCTCCTCAAGTTGATCCAAGCGGCCGACTACGACGTGAAGAAGGCCGAGACCGGGATCATCTACATCGACGAGATCGACAAGATCGCCCGCAAGGCCGAGAACCCGTCGATCACGCGTGACGTGTCCGGTGAGGGCGTGCAGCAGGCACTGCTGAAGATCCTCGAAGGCACGACCGCGTCGGTACCTCCGCAGGGCGGGCGCAAGCACCCGCACCAGGAGTTCATCCAGATCGACACCACGAACATCCTGTTCATCTGCGGCGGCGCGTTCGCCGGTCTCGACAAGATCATCGAGGCCCGGGTCGGTAACCGCGGTGTGGGCTTCGGCGCCGACATCCGTCGGGCCGAAGACAAGGACCTCGGCTTGCTGCTCGCCGGTGTGCTGCCGGAAGACCTGCTGAAGTTCGGGCTCATCCCCGAGTTCGTCGGCCGCCTGCCGGTCATCGGTGCGGTGCACAACCTCGACAAGGAAGCGTTGATCCGCATCCTCGTCGAACCGAAGAACGCGCTGGTGAAGCAGTACCAGAAGTTCTTCCACTTCGACGACGTCGAGTTGTCCTTCTCCGAAGACGCGCTCGACGCGATTTCCGACGAAGCGCTCAAGCGCGGCACCGGTGCTCGCGGCCTACGCGCGATCCTCGAAGAAGTGCTGCTCGAGGTGATGTACGAGCTTCCGAGCCGCTCCGACGTGAGCAAGTGCATCGTCGACCGCGAGACGGTGTTGAGCAAGGTTCCGCCGACGCTCATCACCGACGAGGACGAAGGCCGTCGCAGCGCGTAACCGCGCATAATTGCGTCGAGCGTCGCCCGGCGAACTGGTTTTGATCTC
Organism: Actinomycetes bacterium; assembly: GCA_025463905.1. GTDB lineage: Bacteria > Actinomycetota > Acidimicrobiia > IMCC26256 > PALSA-610 > JAODBJ01. The sequence goes on along the minus strand of JAODBJ010000026.1, from coordinate 2,993 downwards.
AGAAAGGACCGGAACGTGTCGGCTTCTGAGATCAAAAGCTGCTGCTAGGCCAGCCGTGCGCTCCAACGGCCTTCGTCGTGGACGACTCGTAGCGCGACGCCGTACGCCTCGCTGAGCACGGTGTCGATCATGGTCTCGGCCAGCGGCCCGCGTGCGAGCACGCGACCGGCGCGCAACACGAGCACGTGTGTGAACGCGGGCGGCACCTCTTCGAGATGGTGCGTCACGAGCACGACGGGCGGTCGCGCGACGTCTTGGCCCCATGCAGCAAGGTCTGCCACCAACTGCTCACGACCGCCGACGTCGAGGCCGGCCGTCGGTTCGTCGAGCAGCACGAGGCGCGGGTCTTGCGCGAGCGTGCGCGCGAGGAGCACACGCTGACGCTCACCAGCCGAGAGTGAGGCGAAGGAATGTTCGGCCAGCGGCGCGCAACCGAAACGCGCGAGCAGTTCGTGCGCGCGTTCGACGTCGTGCGTGTCGTAGGTGTGCCACCACGGCGCCAGCGCGGCGTAGCGACCTGTCATCACCACTTCGGTCGCCGTCATGCGGGGCTCGAGCGCAGCCGCGATCGCCGACGACGAGAACGAGATGTGTTCGCGCAACGTACGCACGTCGACGCGCCCGAGTCGTTCGCCGAGCACAGAAACGGAACCAGATGTCGGGTGTTGGTAGCACGCAGCGATGCGTAACAGCGTGGTCTTGCCCGCGCCGTTCGCGCCGAGCACTACCCAACGTTCGTCGCTACCGACTTCCCAATCGATGTTGCTGAGGATGGTCGTGCCGTCGATGCGGAATCCGACGCGCGCGAATTGGAGCACGGGCTCCGTCAGCAGCTGGGCCCACCCATATCAGGTCGAACGATCGGGTCGCGTGGTGGGACTGCCATCGGGCCGGGGGCCGGGTTGCCCTGGTAGGTACCGAACTCCTGCGTGACCCACAACCGACCATTGATACAGGCTGCGCCGATGCCGGCCGATTGCAAGCCCGGCGTGAGGATGGTCTCGCGGTGCGGGTCCGAGTTCATGAACGACACGTGCGCGGAGCCAGAGTCGGCGTAGGTGCCGCTTCCGTTGTAGATATTTTCGCGTATCGCGTCGTAGCGGGCGCGGAACGACGGATCGTTGAACAGCGCGCCGAGGTTCTGGTGGGCGAAGGTGTTCGTCTGACCCATGTGTACGGCCCAGCCGGTACCGATGCTCGCGAGCCGGCTGTCCCACGCGAGCATCTTCATGCCGCGTGCGGCGCGCTCGGCGTTGATGCGCTCGAACATGTCTTCGGCCATCGCTTGCTCACGCGTGTGCGGGCGCAGGTTCGGGTCGACGATCAGTTCGCCGCTCACCGTCGCGGAATACACGCCACCGTCGCTCGTGCCGAGCCAGTAACCACCTTGGCGCGCGGCCGCCATGCTCACGACCGGATGGATTGTTGAATGCCGGCCCGGTGACCCGAGGAATCGCGCGCCGCCGTACGCGTAGAGGTTGCCGTCTTGCGACACGAGCCAGTACCCGGCCGAGTTCGGGTCGGTGGCCATGCCCACGACCGGTGCGTTGAGCACCCGCCCGCCGGTAGAACCCCAGAAGTGTGCGTCGCCGAAGGTGAACACGCCGCCGTCGGAAGCGACGAGCCAGTAGCCGTTGCCGCTGTGCGTAGCGGCCATACCGACGATCGGGCGGAACAACCGGATCGCGCCGGTGGAACCACGGAAGTGTGCGTCGCCGAAGGTGAACACGCCGCCGTCGGAAGCGACGAGCCAGTAGCCACGGCCGCTGCGTGACGCCGCCATACCGACGATCGGCCGATTCAATCGGCGCCCGCCCATCGAGCCGTAGAAGTGTGCGTCGCCGAAGCTGAACACGCCGCCGTCGGAAGCAACGAGCCAGTAGCCGTGACCGCTGTGTGTTGGTGCCATGCCGACGATGGGCGCGCGCAAGCTCATGTGACCGGTGGAACCGAAGAAGCCGGCGCTGCCAAACGTGAACACGCCGCCATCGCCGGCGACCATCCAGTAGCCGTTCCCGCTTGGTGCAGCGGCGATATCGACGATGGGGCGAGTGAGATTTATCGCCGCCGCGGATCCGTAGTAGCGCGCGCTTCCGGCTTCGCTGCGTGTCTCGCGCAGAACAGCGAAGGTGATGGCGGCACTCAAGGCGAAAGCCAGGAGCACGAATACGCGCGTGGCGCGGCGGAGGTGTTTGGTCTTGGTCATCCGTGGAAGTTCAAAATCCGTGGAAGGTCCGGAACCCCCGCCCGGAGCGGCTGATGTTTACCCAACACGCGTCAATCCATGCAATCTCAAGGCTTTCACCAGCAAGTTTTCCCCGATCGTGTCGCGAAGTCGCTCGTAGACTGTCTTCATGACGGCGCGCATTCCCGACAAACCAACATTGAACGGGCTCGAAGACCGTTGGTCCGCCCGTTGGGATGCCGATGGCACTTACCGCTTCGACCGCTCGTTGCCTCGCGAGCGTGTGTTTTCCATCGATACGCCGCCCCCGACGGTGAGTGGTTCGCTACACGTCGGTCACGTTTTGTCGTACACGCATACCGACACCGTCGCGCGCTACCAACGCATGCGCGGACGGGAGGTCTTCTATCCCATGGGGTGGGACGACAATGGCCTGCCCACAGAACGACGCGTACAGAATTACTACGGCGTGCGTTGCGAACCGCATTTGCCCTACGACCCTAACTTCACACCGCCCGCGAATCGCGGCAAAGACGTATTGCCGATTTCGCGGCGCAACTTCATCGATCTGTGTGAACGACTCACGCTCGAAGACGAGCAAGTGTTCGAAGCCGTGTGGCGCAGGCTGGGTCTGTCCGTTGATTGGTCGATGACCTACACCACGATCGGTGAACGCGCGCGTCGCACGTCGCAACGCGCGTTCCTACATAATTTGGCGCGCGGCGAGTGTTACACCGCTGAAGCGCCCACGCTGTGGGACGTCGACTATCGCACTGCGGTCGCGCAAGCCGAACTCGAAGACCGCGAG
>JAODBJ010000179.1 GCA_025463905.1 Actinomycetes bacterium | reverse complement strand
CATGTCGGTGGTGTCCATGACGATCCCGGCGTGTACGAGGCGCGATGCCTTGCGACTGATCGGTTTGGTGGCAATCGCCGCAACGCGCATCACGGGCAGCGGCACGTTCCGTACGCGAACGTCGCGGCCGGTCACGCGCGCGAACACCTGCGTGAACTCTTCGAACGTGAGGTTGGCGGGACCGCCGACATCGATGCTCGTGCCGAGTGCTTCCGGCTCGCGGATTGCGAGGGCCACGAAGGCGGCGACGTCGCGCGCGGAGACGAAGTTGACGGGATTGTGGCCGCGCCCGAACAGGCGGGCGGCGCCACGCGTCATTTGCGGTCCGAGCAGGCTGAGCCACGTTTCCATATAGGGAGCGGCACGGATGATGCAGGCGTGCATGTCGCTCGCCAGCAGTTCGCTCTCGGCGGCGTGCTTCATGCGGTGCAGTTCCATCGGATGATGCGCAGCCGCATCGATAACCGATAGCAAGACGAACTGCTTGCACGATGCCGCCTCGGCGGCGCGAACGAGGTTGCGGTTTCCGTCGCGATCGACAGACACCGGCGTGCCCTTACCTTCGCCGGCGAAGCCCTGGACCGCCGACACGACGATGTCAGCATCACGCACGGCGCGCTCAACGTCAGCCGGTTCGCGTACGTCGCCGGCGACGATCTCTACACCGTCGCCGACCACGTCGCGCGCTCGTGCGCCGTCGCGCACGAAGACGCGCACCGGTTGGTGGTCAGCTTCGAGGAGCGCGACCACTTGACGCCCCAGGGTCCCGCTCCCACCTGCGACGACGATCATGACGCTGCGCTCCGCGCGCCAACGTGGGACTGCACTGCCGCGTCGATGTCCGTGCCGTCGTGTTGCACCGGTTCCATGTAGAAGCGGATGGAGCGGATGCGATCGTCGCCGATGCCGAAGATGTTGACGCCACGAAGTGCGAGCGGTTGGCCGTCGGGCCGCGTGCCACGCTGTTCCATCTCCACCCACAGCGACTCGCCGTTCAGGGCCCAATCGTGCACCGTCGTCTCTACGTCGGGGACCGCGGCGAAGATCTGTGCCCAGTTCGCGCGCACCTGTTCGCGGCCGCGAAAGTTGCGGTCTGGGTGCACGGGCGTTTCGTTCACGTAGTCGGGCGAGAAGCACGCGACGAGCGCGTCGAGGTCGTGCGTGTTCGTCGCGGCGACCAGCCGTTGCAGCACTGCCGGGGCATTCGGTGGCTCCATCGCCGGTCCTACTCTCGCTCGCCGCAAATAACTAGACTCATTAACTAATGAATAGATCAGCAGTATTATGAATTCGCGGCGAGCCGTCAAGAGGGACTACAGCTCGCCCCTTCGCGACGCGCAGGCGCAGGCGACGCGACTCAACGTGATTACGGCCGCGGGACGCCTGTTCGTCGATAACGGCTACGGCGCGACGTCGATCGAAGCAATCGCGCAGGCGGCCGGCGTGGGGCGCGCCACCGTGTTCACGTCGGTCGGTGGCAAACCGGCCTTGCTACGCACCGCCTACGACGTTGCGATCGTCGGGGACGACGAGCCCGTCCCGTTGCCGCAACGTCCGTGGGCGCGTCGCGTTCTCGAGGCAACGACGCAACGCGAACGTATCGACCGCTATGCCGACGTGCTCGTACTGGTGAATTCACGGGTTGCCGGCATTTGCGAAGCGTTCCGCGGCGCGGCGAGTAGCGACCTCGATGTGCGCGCGTCGTGGGAGAGCATCCGCAGCGAGCGGCGTGGCGGCGCGGCGAACTTCGTCCGCTTCATCACCGACCTCGGCGACCTACGGCCCGGCCTCGATGCCGAGCACGCCGCGGACATCGTGTGGTTGCTCAACGATCCGGCGCTCTACCACCAACTCGTCGTCGAACGGGGTTGGAGCGAAGCGCACTATCGCGACTGGCTTTCCGAAACGATGCAGGCACAGTTGCTCAGCGGCCGCCCCAGGGGCGCCAGGCGCGAGGGATCGACAATCAGGACTCGCGCTCAGTCAACGTGAGCGGACGCCTGTCACTGTCGTCGTAGCGGCCAATTGCGAAGCAGCCCTTCGCGCTCGTACACGAGACGCTGTACAAAAGACTCGAGGTCGCGCCTTGAGGGTTCACAGTTGATGTGATCGTCCATTGCGTGCCGTCCCACCTTTGAGCGAGCGTCTTGTAGCTGCTCGGTGAATCGGTATAGCGACCCACCGCGGAACAGCTCGTGACGCTGACGCACGACACGCTCCCGAGAACAGCTTCAACCGAGCCGGGCGGATCAGCGCTCGGCGTAACGGTCCAGGTCGTTCCGTCCCAGGTCTCCGCAAGGGCGTGCTGGATGCCGCTGCCATCGGCATAGCTCCCAACTGCGAAGCAAGCTGTAGCGGTAACGCACGAGACTCCCTGTAGATGGCTCGCGATTGCGTCGGCCGGTCTCGGTGGTGTCGCGATCGCCCAGCTCTTTCCGTCCCAGTGCTCGGTCAAGGCGAAACCGGGGCCGGTGTTGGTCTTGGCCGCGTAACCGGTCGCGAAGCAGCTCGTCGCAGAAAAACACGACACTCCCTCGAGGAGTGTGTCGGTGGATCCAGCTGGATTCGGGCTCGCACTGATGGCCCATGTCGTCCCGTTCCAGCGTTCGATCAGAGAGATGCCGATTTTGGAACCGCTCGCGTAGAAGCCGACCGCGAAACAACTTGTGCCACTCGTGCACGACACGCTACTGAGTACGTTTTGCGAGGCGCCGGTTACGTCAGGGCTGGGAACGATCGTCCAACTCGTTCCATCCCACCGTTCGATAAGCGTGCTCTCGGCTGGAGGCGCGTACGGTTTCGACAGCCCAACGGCGACGCAGTCTGTGTTACTCGTGCACGAGACGCCGTAGAGGGTGCTTTCGACGCCGTTCGGGTTCGGACTCGGAACGATCGACCAAGCGGCGCCGTCCCAATGCTCCACAAGCGTCGTACGGTCGGAGTTCCCAACCGCGAAGCAGTTCGTCGCGCTGTTGCACGACACGCCGAGAAGACTGCTCCCCGACCCATCGGGCGGACTTGGGCTCGCAACGATCGTCCAACAACCGCTCAAGAGGAACGCCAACGACGAAACGACCGTGATGGTAAGGAGTCGTCGGTAAAGACCGTGTCGATTGCGCGACTCCATCGAGTTCCGTTCTGTGCTCGACGACCCGCCTGGTCGTGCTGGGTCGAGATTGGACCACGCTCGGCGGATCATCGACAAAAGCATCGGGGAACAGCGCCCGTCAGCCGCGCCCGTCGTGCTCAGCGGCCGGCCTGGCTGATCGTCCAGGCCGCGTTCACCAGGCCAATGTGGCTGAACGCTTGCGGAAAGTTCCCGAGCAACTCGCCGGTTTCGGCGTCGACCTCTTCGGCGAGAAGGCCGACATCATTTGCGAAGGCAGCCGCTCGATCGAACACCGCGGTTGCCTGTTCGATGTCCCCCGCAAGCGCGAGCGCTTGCGCAAGCCAGAACGTGCAAAGCAGGAACGTGCCTTCGCTGCCGCCGAGGCCGTCGTCGGCGAGATAGCGGTACACGAGCCCGTGGTCGTCGGTGAGGCGATCGGCGATGGCATCGATCGTCGCTCGCATGCGCGCGTCGGTGGCCGGCAGGAAGCCGACGATCGCCATCATGAGGGTCGACGCGTCGAGCTCCGTGCTCCCGAACGACTGGGTGTAGGCGCCCACCTCGTCGTTCCATCCGCGCGTGAGGATCGCGTCGGCTATTTCGTCACGAGCCCGTGTCCAACGGTCGACGCCGTCGTCGACACCGGCCTGGTTGGCCAGCGCAATCGCACGGTCGACCGCAACCCAGCACATCAACTTGGAGTAGACGAAGTCGCGCGGTTCATCGCGGATCTCCCAGATCCCCTGATCCTTCTCCTGCCAGCGTGCCGCCGCTGTGTCGGCGAGGTCGGCGAGGAAGCGGCGCGTCGCCGGGCTCAGGCGGCGGAGTTGGTCAGGGAAGCGGTACATGGCATCGAGCAGTTCGCCGTACACATCGAGTTGGCGTTGGTTCCACGCGCCATTACCGACGCGCACAGGCGCGCTGTTCCGCCAACCATTCAGGTGTGGGAGCGTGCGTTCGGTGAGATCGAGTTCGCCGCCGATGCCGAACATGATCTGCAGGTCGGTGCCGCTGCTCATTTGTGTTGCCGCGGCGGACGACATGAAGTCGAAGAACTTCGTCACTTCATCGGGACACGCCGCGACCCACAACGCCTGCATTGTGAACGACGCGTCGCGCACCCACGAGTAGCGGTAGTCCCAGTTGCGCGCCCCGCCGACGGTCTCAGGTAGCGAGGTCGTCGCGGCCGCGCATATCGCACCGGTGGGGTAGTACGTGAGCGCGTAGAGAACGCGGCCGCTCTGGCTCACGAGGTCGCGCCACGGTCCGTCGTAGTTCTGGTGAAGCGCGCTCCACGTTCTCCATGCTTCGGCCGTGTCGTCGAGCCGCATGCGGATCTCGTCTTGCGACCACAACGCCGGTGGTTCCTCGGAGTTGGTGTGATGTTTGAGCGCGAAGGCGAGGTCTTCCCCCGCTCGCACGGCGAACTGGCTGTGCGCGACCGAACCGTCGAGCGTGCATTGCACGGGCGACGACAGGGCCAAGTGGTCCGCAGCACCACGTGCAGTCACGCCCCCTTCGACGGCTTCGAGTATCGGGAGCACCATGCCGTACTCGGGGCACGGCGCGTAGTCGAGGTCGAACGTCACCTCGCCCGTGATGCCGACGACGCGACGCATCACTACCGCCGGCGCGCCGGCACCGAGTTGGTGGCCTCGTTCGTAACGGCCGACCGCCATCGCATCGAGCACTCTCGCCGTTCCGGAATTCGTGCTGTGCGTCGTCTCCAACACGAGCGTTTCCGGTAGGTAACGGCGGGTGATCTCCGCATCTTCAGCCGCGCCGATCGACCAGTGGCCGGCGTTTGCGTCAAGCAGCCGGGCGAAAACGGAAGGGCCATCGAACCGGGGAAAGCACAGCCAGTCGATGGAGCCGCCTCGGTGCACGAGCGCGGCGGAATGGCAGTCGGAGAGCAAGGCGTAATCGGCTATCGGCAAGCTGCTCATGGTCTTGTCGCCCCACGTCTCCCGACTACCGATGATTGCACGATGTGGCCCGGCGACGCGGGTGTACGGTTCGAACGCGGTTGCATGAGGGGCGCCTCTCCTCGTTTGGCCGGAGCATCCGTCGAACGAGGAGCACGGCAATGGCCGCTCGGATCGTGCGTTCCGGTATCGCCGCGTTCGTCGGCGTGGTCGCGCTCATCGGACCGCTTGGCGCGGCCGCGTGGGCGCCAACTGGCCATCCCTGGAAGAGCACGACGACGTTCTCGCAGGAAACGTTCAACGCCGAAACCAACGAGTCGGTGTCGCTCGGCGGCACGATGTCCCTCAAGATCACGACGAGCGGCGACCAGATCCGAGGTTGGACGTACATCGCGCACGGGGTGCTCCGCCATACGACAGGTACCGGCGCGACGTCAGGCGGCCGCTATCGCGCCACTGGTAGCTCGCGGGTCACCGTGGAAGTCCCGCCGGGGTCACCCTCGAGCCCGACGTTCCAAACGACGTTCACGTTGCACCCGCCGAGCCCCTGCCGGGCGCATCATCCGCCCTCACCGTGTTTCAACCCGTCGACCGTCGCGGTGCCGATCACCACCACCGTCGACTCGAGCGGCGTCATCACGGCCGTGCAGGTCGGGCACAGCAGTTAGCAACGCGAGTCCGAGCTCCTACGGGGTGGCGGTAGCGGCGAGCGCGGGCAGGAGCACGGCTTCGCCGGCGTGGCCGTGCAGCAACGTGTCGATGTCGTCGGCCGGCGTCGGGTGCGCGAAGTAGAAGCCCTGGCAGAAATCACAACCGAGCATCGCGAGCTGCCGGTGTTGCTCGGCGGTCTCGACGCCTTCGGCCACGACCACCATACCGAGGGTGTGTGCCAGTTCGATCACGGCGTTCACGATGGCGTGACTCGCTTCGTCGTGTTGAAGGTCGGCGACGAACCCTTGGTCGATCTTCACGATGTCGATGGGGAACCGCTTGAGGTAGGTGAGTGACGAATAGCCGGTCCCGAAGTCGTCGAGGGCGAGGTTCACCCCGAGGTGCTTCAGCTCGTTGAGCACCACGAGCGCGCGTTCGCTGTCTTGGACGAACACGCTCTCGGTTACTTCCAACGTCACCAGTTTGGGATCGGTGTCGGTGCCGAAGAGCACGGCCGCGACGGTCGCGGCGTAATCGGGCGACATGAGTTGGTACGCAGAGACGTTGACCGACATCGTCATCGTGTCGGTCTCGTGGCCGTTCTTCCAGCGCCGGCGGTCGGTACAGGCCCGTTCGAGGACCCACCGACCGATCTCGGTGATGAGTCCGGACTGCTCCGCGAGCGAGACGAGCAACGTCGGCGTCACCAATCCGCGGCCGGGGTTCGCCCAGCGGATGAGGGCCTCGAGGCCGGCTATCCGGCCGTCGGCGGTGTCGACGATCGGCTGATATTCCGTTCGCAGTTCCCCCCGCGACGGCGCGCCGCGCAGTTCGCGTTCGAGGGTCGCCCGCTGGCCGGCCAGGTGCTGCTCACGCAGGTCGACGATCTGGTGTCGGTCGCCGCCTTTGCGTTTGGCCTGGTACATCGCAGTATCCGCGTCTTGCAGGAGTTGCTCGGACAGTTCGTCACCCCGACCTGAGAAGGCAATCCCCACGCTGGCCGTCACGTCGACCTCGGCGCCGGACAGCACGAATGGTGTTGCGACCGACGCGCCGATCCGCGCCGCGATCACGTCGGCCTGGTCCGGCGTCTCCAGGTCTTCGCACAGGATGACGAACTCGTCGCCCGACATACGGGC
>JAODBJ010000177.1 GCA_025463905.1 Actinomycetes bacterium | reverse complement strand
CAGCAGATGGAGTGGTACTGGCCGGAGTCGGTCGACCTCCCTGGCTACAAGCCGACGATCAAAGGCCACCCGAAGCAGATCAAGGAGGCCGCGCGCCTCATCAACGAGTCGCGCCGTCCTGTGATCTACGCCGGTGGTGGCATCTTGAAGTCGCGTGCGCCCGCCGCGCTGCGCGAACTCGCCGAGATCACCGGTATCCACGTCGTGACCACGCTCATGGCGCGTGGCGCGTTTCCCGACGACCACGAACTCTGCTTGGGCATGCCCGGCATGCACGGCAACTACACCGCGGTTACGTCGATGCAACAGGCCGACCTGCTCATCACGCTGGGCGCTCGTTTCGACGACCGCGTCACCGGCAAGCCGAGCGCGTTCGCGCCGCACGCGAAGGTCATCCACGTGGATATCGACCCCGCCGAGCTCGGCAAGGTGCGCCGCCCCGACGTGCCGATCGTCGGCGACTGTCGCATCGTCATCGAGGAACTGGTCAAGGCAGTGAAGGCGGAACAGGCCAAGCACGGCACGCCTGATCTGTCGGAGTGGACCACGCAGCTGCGGGAATGGCAGCAGCGGTACCCGATTAGTTACACGCAGGAAGAGGGCGGCGCGCTGAAGCCGCAGTACTGCATCGAAATGCTCCGCGCGAACACGCCTGACGACACCATCTGCGTGTCGGGTGTCGGCCAGCACCAAATGTGGGCGAGCCAGATCTGGAAGTTCAACCAGCCCTACACGTGGGTGAACTCCGGCGGTCTCGGCACGATGGGTTACGCAGTGCCGGCCGCGGTCGGGGCGAAGGTCGGCCAGCCCGACAAGATGGTGTGGGCGATCGACGGCGACGGCTGCTTCCAGATGACGGCGCAGGAACTCGTCACCGCGGCCTCGGAACGCATCCCGATCAAGGTTGCGATCCTCAACAACGCGTACCTCGGGATGGTGCGCCAGTGGCAGGAGCTCTTCTATGAAGAGCGCTACAGCGAGGTGTACCTCTCACCCGACCTGCCCGACTACGTGAAGTGGGCCGAAGCGATGGGTTGCGCCGGCTTCCGAGTCGACAACGCCGACGATGTGGTGCCCACGATCGAGAAGGCAAACCAGATCAACGACCGGCCGGTGGTGATCGACTTCCGCACCGACTGGCGCGAGAAGGTGTACCCGATGGTGCCCGCCGGCTCGTCGAACGACGACATCATTCTCGGCCCCGAGCAGGGTGAAGGCGGCCACTGATGGCGGGGTATGAGCCGAGGCATCACATCCTCACGGTGGTGGTGGAGAACAAGCCGGGCGTGCTGTCGCGCGTCGCGGGTCTGTTCTCACGCCGCGGGTTCAACATTTTCTCCCTCGCGGTGAGCCCCACCGAAGACGAGCGATTCTCCCGCACCACGATCGTCGTCGACGCCGACTCGGCGCCGCTCGAGCAGATCGTGAAGCAGCTCAACAAACTCATCAACGTGATCAAGATCACCGAGCTCTCGACCGCCGACGGCGTCGAGCGCGAGATGATGATGGTCACGGTGAAGGCGAATGCCGAGCTGCGTAGCCAACTCACCGAACTCACCGCGATCTTCGAAGCGAAGATCGTCGATGTCGGCTACGAGGCGATGACGATCATGGTCGCCGGCGAACCCGACAAGCTCGACGCGTTCTCGGACCTCGTGAAACCGTTCGGGATCGTCGAGCTGCAACGCACCGGGCGCATCGCGCTCTCGCGCCTCGCCCGCCAGCCCGTGAAGCTACGCGCCGTCAAGTCGGCCCGCGCGTAACGCACCAACAGGAGAGACACCGGAATGCCTGCCAACGTCTATTACGACAACGATGCCGACACCGCGCTGATCGCCGACCGCAAGGTTGCGATCCTCGGGTACGGCTCCCAGGGGCACGCGCACGCGTTGAACCTGCGCGACTCGGGGATCGACGTGCGCGTCGGGCTACGCGACGGCTCGAAGTCGCGCGCGAAGGCAGAAGGTGCAGGTCTGCGCGTGTTAACCACGGCCGACGCGGTGCGTGAAGCCGACATCATCATGGTGTTGCTCCCCGACACCGAGCAGGCCCGCGTGTACCGCGAAGAGATCGAGCCGAACCTGAGCGACGGCAAGTCGCTCGCGTTCGCGCACGGGTTCAACATCCATTTCAAACAGATCGCACCGCCGACCGGCGTCGACGTGTGGATGATCGCACCGAAAGGCCCCGGCCACCTCGTGCGCCGCACCTACGAGGAAGGCGGCGGCGTGCCGTGCCTCGTCGCGGTCGAGAACGACGCCACCGGGAAAGCCAAAGCCATCGCACTCGCGTACGCGAAGGGCATCGGTGGCACTCGGGCCGGCGTGCTCGACACGACGTTCGAGGAAGAGACCGAAACCGACCTCTTCGGCGAGCAGGTCGTGCTCTGCGGCGGGCTGGTCGAGCTGATCCGCAACGGTTTCGAAACCCTGGTCGAAGCCGGCTACCAACCTGAGTCGGCCTACTTCGAAACGCTGCACGAAGTGAAGCTCATCGTCGACCTCATCTACGAGGGCGGCATCGCGGCGATGAACTACTCGATCTCCGACACCGCGGAATACGGCGAGATGAGCCGCGGGCCGCGCATCATCACCTCGAAGACGAAAGACGAGATGCGCAAGATCCTCGGCGAGATCCAAAGCGGCGAGTTCGCGAAGGAATGGATCGCCGAGAACGAGAACGGCCGTCCCAACTTCAACCGGATGCGTGACGACGCGGCGAAGCACCCGATCGAAGATGTCGGCGCGAAGCTGCGGGCGATGATGCCGTGGATCGCGGCCGGGAAGGCTCGCGTCCAGGACGTGTCAGGCGGCTGACGGCCGCGGCGGTCGTTGCCGCAGTATTCAGTCTGGATTCAGTCTGGCACCCAGAACTCGACCGTGGTGCCGGCGCCGGGCGTGCTCTCGACGGTCAACCAACCACCCGCGCTTTGCGCCAGTTCGGTTGCGAAGCCGAGGCCGCCGGTGCCTGGGCCGAGGCCGTCGGCGGTAAGCGGCGACGCCAATCCATTGCCGTCGTCGGTCACGCGCACATGGACGCCACCGTCGCGCTGACGGGCAACGAGTTGCACCGAGGTCGCGTTCGCGTGGTGATACGTGTTGGCGATCGCTTCACGCGCCATCTGGAACAGCGCGCCGCGTGTTCCCGGCGCCGGTTCGGGCTCGACCGATACATCCACGCTGGTGTGCACGGTCGCGTGCTCGAACGCCTGCGCGACGATCTCGCGTAGTGCGACTGCGAGCCCGCCGCGGTCCAGCGAGGGCGGGTGCAGCACGAACAACAGCGCGCGCAGTTGCTCGACTGCGTCATGCACTGCCACGCGCGCGGTATCTAACTTCGCCGTTGCGCCTGGATTGTCGATCGCTTGGGCGGCGACGTCGACACGCAGCGCGGCGGCGATCAGCACCTGTAACGGGTTGGCGTGCAGCGCCGATGCGATCCGCCGTCGCTCCAGCTCCTGCACTTCGAGGAGGCGGCGGCGCACCGAGGTTTCGTCGGCCATGATCGGTGAGGTCAGATGATCTTGATCGCGTCGAGCACGCGCGCGGCGAGTTGCTCGTCGCCGGTCACGTTCGTGAAGTCGCGCCACGGTCGCCGCTTCGTACCCCACGCCACAAAGTCGTGGTCGTTCGACGTCACCGACGCGGCCGCGTCGGACGCGGCGCCCTCGGCCACGACGACCATTGCCTCGCCGCCACGCGGATGAATCGTCCACGCGCCGCTGCCCGGGCCCTCGATCCGCAAGGCGACCGGCCGGTCGAGGAAACCGAGCTTGTCGGAACACATCCACGGGAGCCCGGCCATCATCCATTCGACCGTCGGGCGTAGGCGCTCCTCGTCGCGCGGTGGTTCCGGTCGTACGACCGAGCCGTTCGGCGCCAGGATGTCGTTGCGGAGGTGGCAGTACGCGTCGAACAGGAACGTGCTCGCAATCATCGACATCGGATGTGTGCCGAGTTCGCCCATCGGGAGGGGGGTGTCGGCGAGCGGAGGTTCCTGCAGCGCGGCGAACGCGTCGGCGGCCTGGCCGCTGAACGTTTCGTACTCATCGATCACGTCGGCGATAGGGCGTGCGCGTCGCTCGGCTACCGGCGCCTCCATGCTCTTTTCTGTTCCGGCAGTCAGGTCGGGCATCACGCTCGGGTCGACGACGCCGTGCAGGATCGAACCCATGTGCGCGATCACGTCGCGTATCGCCCAACCGTCGCAGTCCGACGGTGCGTTCCACTCCTCGTTACCGAGGCTGTGCGCGATGTCGAGGATCGCGGCACGTTCGGCGCGGAAGCCTTCGACGCCCAACTGGCTCATGTTGTTCCTCCACTTGCCCAGCCACCCGATGTACCGGGCGGCCAGAACGGCCACTCTTCGAATGCTTTGCACTTTCCGTCGGACGCCAGCGCGATGATCCAGAGATCGCGGTATTCCTGGCGCACGGGGTCGCCGTAGCGCACCTCGACGCGCACGACGCCGATGCCGTCGTCGGCGGCGACGACGTCGCTCGTCATCGTGAACACGTCGTCGGGTTGTTGCCGCTCCGCCTCCCAGAACGCGGAGATCGCGTCGATCCCGCGGATTCGCGGCTCGTAGGGCGCGGTGCTGTAGGTCGCGTCGGCGCTGAACAGTTCGGCAAGTCGCGCCGGATCCGGTACGCGCCATACGCGTTCGTACGCATCGACCCACGATCGGATCGCGGAACGGTCGGCCACTCGCTCAGCTCCGCGGCACTTCCGACCAGGGTAGGTCGCGGTCCACGCGCGGCTCGCCAGGCAGGCCGAGCACTCGCTCGCCGAGGATGTTGCGCATGATCTCCGATGTGCCACCTTCGATCGAGTTTGCGCGCGAGCGGAGAAACATCTTGCGCGCCGAGCCGGGCGCCACTTCCAGCCCGGCCATTTCGGACCGCCGCATCTCGTAGTCGAAGTTCACGAGGCCGTCGGCGCCGAGCAGGTTGATGCAGAACTCGAGGATCTCCTTGTTGTTCTCCGCGAACCGCAGTTTCGCGATCGAGCCCTCGGGACCGGGATTGCCGATCCGCGCTGCCGCGGCGCCGCGCAGGTTGGTGAGGCGCAGCGTTTCCGCGTCGACCCACAACTGCATCAAGCGATCCCGCAACACCGGGTCGTCTTCGTTGCGCTCGCGCCAGATGCGTACCGCTTCGGCGATCGCGCCGGAGCCGCGACGCGGGCCGCCGCTGCCTCCGCCACCTCCGCCGATGGTGACGCGTTCGTTCATGAGCGTGGTCATGGCGACGCGCCAGCCTTCGCCGACATCGCCGATGCGATCGGCGTCGGAAATGCGGACGTCGGTGAGGTACACCTCGTTGAACTCAGCTTCGCCGGTGATCTGGCGTAACGGCCGCACGTCGACACCCGGCGCGTGCATGTCGACCGCGAAGTAGGTCATGCCCTTGTGCTTTGGCACGTCCGGGTCGGTGCGCGTCACGAGCATCCCGCGATCGGCAAGATGCGCGAGCGTGTTCCACACCTTCTGACCGTTCACGATCCACTCGTCGCCGTCGGGCACCGCGCGCGCCGCGAGGCTGGCGAAGTCGGAGCCGGCGCCGGGCTCGCTGAAGAGCTGGCACCAAATCTCCTCGCCGCTGAACATCGGACGCAGCAGCCGGCGACGTACTTCGTCGTTGCCGTGGGTGACCACCGTCGGGCCCGCGAGCGAGAGACCGAAGAACAACAGCGCGGGGGTGGGGGGGCCGCCCGCTTCGTGGAGCCGGCGGTCGATGTGGCGTTGCATCTGCCGCGCCAGCCCGAGGCCGCCGAAGCCTTCCGGGAAATGCACCCACGCGATGCCACGGTCGTACTGCGCGGCCCGCAGGGTTGTGATGTCGGTGGTCGCGGGATCGTGCGACGCGATGAGGTCGTCGATCGCCGCGTCGACCCGAGCGAGATCCGGTGTCGCCGCCGTTTCGGTCGTCATGCCCCGGAGAGTAGGTCCCCCTAGGGTTCCGCGCTATGTCGTTGCAGCGGGTCGCCTTGGCGGGCGCGGCCGGGTACTTGCTGGGCACGATCCCGTCGGCCGACTTGGCGACTCGCCTTGCCTCGCGCAGTGACGTCGACCTGCGAGTGACCGGCAGCGGGAACCCGGGCGCCGCGAACGCCGCCAAAGTGTTGGGCAACCGCTGGGGCGCTGCGGTGCTGGTCGCGGACCTCGCCAAAGGTGTCGCCGCCGGGTTCGCAGGTCGCGCCGTGGCCGGCGACCTCGGCGCCTATGCCGCCGCGACCGCGGCGGTGGCGGGCCATATCGCTCCGGTTTGGAATGGGTTTCGCGGCGGTAAAGGAATCGCGACGTCGGCGGGAACCTGTTTGGCCGTCTTCCCCGCGTACTTCGGTTTCGATCTCGCGGTCGCCGCGATCGGCGCGGCCGGCTCTCGTAATGCCGAGCGCGCGACGCAGCTTTCCGCCGTCGGGTTCACCACCGCAGCGACGGTGTGGTGGTTGGCCGATCTTCCGAACCGGTGGGGACCGCGTCCGAGCGCAGCTTTGCCCGCGTTCGCAGCCGCGACCTCGGCGATGATCCTCGCAAAGTTCGCGACTGCGCGCCGTACGGCGCGACCATGACGGCTGATGCGCGCGCTCGTGCTCGCCGCGGCGGTCAACCCAGACGTGTTCTACGCGCGTCAGCAGATGGCGATGTCGCTCGGCTTTCACATCGTTATCGCGTGCTTGGGCATGACGTTCCCGTTCCTCGTTGTGTTCGTCGAATGGCGGTCGCACCGCACCGGTGACCAGGTGTACGCGACGCTTGCGCGTCGCTGGGCCAAGGCAATGGGCGTGTTGTTCGCGGTGGGCGCGGTGTCGGGCACGATCCTGTCGTTCGAATTTGGCATCCTGTGGCCGCGTTGGATGGGCCAATTCGGCGATGTGATGGGCCTGCCGTTCGCGCTCGAAGGCTTCGCGTTCTTCACCGAAGCGATCTTCGTCGGGATCTACCTCTACGGCTGGGACCGCTTGCCGCCGCGTGTACATCTGTGGTCGGGCATCCCGATCGGCATCGCCGGCGTTGCGTCCGCGTTCTTCGTTGTCGCCGCGAACGGGTTCATGAACGACCCGCGGGGTTTCAAGGTCGTCTCGGGCCGCATCACCGACATACGCCCGTGGTCCGCGATGTTCAACTCTGCGCTGTGGCCCGAAGCCACGCACATGATCCTGGCCGCGTGCGTCGTTGCCGGCTTCCTCGTTGCGATGCCGTACGCGTGGGCGATGTTGCGGGGTCGCAACGATCGTTACCACCGTGTCGGGCTGCTCGTGCCGCTGACATTCGCGCTGATCGCAGTTCCGTTCCAGTTCGTCGTGGGCGACTGGGCGGCGCGCCACGTCGCGCACTACCAGCCGACGAAGCTCGCCGCCATGGAAGGACTCGCCAAAACCGAACGCGGCGCACCACTTCACCTCGGCGGATGGTTCGACCCGAACGGCAAGATCGTCGGTGGCATCGAGGTGCCGAAGGCGTTATCGCTGCTCGCGTTCCACAACGCGAACGCGAAGGTGCAAGGCCTGGACGCGGTGGCACCGAATGATCGCCCGCCGGTGAACGTGGTGCGCATCGCGTTCCAATTGATGGTGGGGATCGGGACTGCGATGTTGCTGCTCAGCGCATGGCTCGCATTGTCCTGGTGGCGGCGACGAGCCATGCCGAAGCGGCGACTGTTCTTGTGGGCCGCGCTGCTGGGCGCGCCCGGTGCCGTGCTCGCGCTCGAAAGCGGTTGGGTCGTCACCGAAGTAGGCCGCCAGCCGTGGATCGTGTACCGCGTGATGCGGGTGAACGACGCGGTCACCGACGCTCCCGGCATCAGGTGGGGCTACTTCCTGCTCCTCGCGGTGTACGCGACCCTTGCCGTCGCCACCGTGTTCGTGCTGCGCCGTCTGGCGCGAGTGCCACTCCCGATGCGCGAGGCGGGCGAGCAAGTATGACGCTGGCCGAAGTCGTCGCGGCGGTGATGTTCGTGGGCATCACGTTGTACGCCGTTCTGGCGGGCGCGGACTTCGGCGCCGGATTTTGGGACCTCACCGCGGGCGACGCACGACGCGGTGCGCCGCAGCGCGCGCTCATCGAGGAATCGATCGCACCGGTATGGGAAGCGAACCACGTGTGGTTGATCTTCGTTTTGGTGGTGCTGTTCACCGCGTTCCCGCGGGCCTTTGCGCCGATCATGTCGACGCTGTACATCCCGCTCACCGGCGCGGCGGTCGGCATCATCCTGCGGGGCAGCGCGTTCGCGTTCCGTAAAGCGTCCGACACGTTGCCAAGCCAACGGATGTTCGGCGCGACGTTCGCGTTGTCGTCGGTGATCACGCCGTATTTCCTCGGCGCGGTCGCCGGCGGCGTCGCGTCGGCGCGAGTACCTGCTGGGACGACGACCGGGAATGTCATCACGAGTTGGTGCAACCCAACGTCGGTGCTGGGCGGGGTGATGGCCATCGTGGTGTGCGCGTTCCTCGCGTCCGTGTATCTCGCCGCCGACGCGCGCCAGCGCGGGCGCGAAGCGCTGGAGCACGCGTTCCGCGTCCGGGCGCTCGCCGCTGGCGTGGTCGCGGGTGTCGTGGCCTTCGCAGGGGTGTTCGTACTTCACCATGACGCCCCGGACTTGTTCCACGGTCTGACGCATCGTGGTGCGCCGCTGATCGCGTTGTCGGCCGCCGCCGGCGTCGCAACATTGGTGCTCGTGGCGCGCGGCGCCGTCCGCGTGGCCCGCTACGTCGCGCCGCTTGCGGTCGTAGCGGTCGTGTGGGGATGGGGCGCCGGCCAGTATCCCTGGCTGCTGTTCGACCGTCTACGTATCAACGACGGCGCCGGAGCGCACGCCACGCTCGTCGCGTTGCTCGGAGCAGTCGCCGTCGGTGCGGTCCTGCTGGTGCCGTCGTTGTGGTGGTTGCTGACCCTGACCGAGCGCGGTGCGCTCGCTGCGGCACACGAGGAACGTCCCGAGCCCGCGGAGGCCTAACGCCTCCGTGCGATGGTGATGATTTCGGGGCTCGTATCGGTCAGGGGATAGCGGTCCCAGTCCCCGAACTGCTCGTCGATTTCGAGGGCGGCTTCGGAGAGGAACGACGACAGCGAAGCCGCGTCAAGAAACCGCAGAGTGCTCCGACTGACCTGCGGCCCGTCCCAGCCGGGACCGGTGAACGCGGTAGTGAACGAAACGAGCTGCCCGTTGATCGGTGCCGACACCTCGTGTGCCATCCGCACCGCGACGCCGGCGGGGCCCACCACCTCTACCGCGTTCTCTGGAATCCAGCTCTCCCATGTTCGAACCAGCGGATTCCGGGTTTCGAATGCGAAGCGTCCGTCGTCGGTGAGAACAGACCGGATGGCGGCTAGCGACGCTCGCAACTGGTCATCTTCGATCAACACCTGGAAGGCATGGCCGGTCATGACAACCAGGTCGAACCGATGATCCCAATCGACGGAGGTGACGTCACCGAGGATCCACTCGATATCCGAACGCGTGCGCGCCTGGTCGAGCATCGCGTCAGCGGGGTCGAGTCCGCACAGTCGCCCGGTATGGCCGTCTTGCCGCGCCCGGCGGAGCAGCTGACCGGTCCCGCAGCCGACGTCGAGCACGGTCTCCGCCGACATCACGAGCGACAGGTAGAAACTGAGGTCGCCCCGTTCCTCCCACGGGCAGAACCGGTCGTACAACTCGGCCAGACTCGGCTCGGAGAACACGCGATCGACCACGAAGCCAGCCTGCCAGAGGCCCTCCGCGACCGCGACCGATTATCTCGACGGTGGTATCTCCCCAGGTGACGGAGGCCGGACGCGATCCCTCGATGAGAGATCCTTCGCCTCGTACCGCACGAAGTTCTCCCGCGCCTCGTTGAGCGACACCTTGTTGGCACCACCGCGGTAATCCGGTTCGTCGAATTGGACGTTGTCGTCTTCCCATCTACACACCGGGCAAATCTCGAACGAACCCGGCGGCCGCCGCGACAGGGTGAGGAACGCGCAACACGCGCATGCAAAACGTTCACCCGTCGTATCAGCCACAGTTCAATGAAGTCCCGGGATCCCTGTGAATGCGTAGCTACTTCGTGGTCGCGATACCGCCGTCGACGGGGATGATCGCGCCGGTCACATACGAGCCGGCGCGCGACGCGAGGTAGATCGCGACGCCGGCCATGTCGTCGGCGCGTCCGATCCGGCCGAGCGGCGACGATTTCGCGATGGCGTCGCCGAAGTTGCGGAGCGTCTCGGCCATCATCTTGCTTTCGAACGGGCCCGGCGCGATCGCATTCACCGTGATGTGGCGGGGTCCGAGTTCCCGGGCGAGCACACGGGTGAGGTGATGCACGGCGGCTTTGCTCGCTGAGTAGGAGTACGTGTTGAGGATCGGCACTTGGATGCCGTCGATCGAGCCGATGTTGATGACGCGTGCCGGGTCGTCGGCGGTTCCCGCCGCGGCGAGCTGCGGCAGCAACGCGCGTGTCAGGTAGAAGGGTGCCTTCACGTTGAGGTCGAGCACCTTGTCCCAGCCCGACGCGGGGAACTCCTCGATGGGAGCGCCCCAGTTCGCGCCGGCGTTGTTCACCAAGATGTGCAGCGCGTCTTCTCTCGACGCGAGCGCCGACGCCAGGCGATCGCACTCGCCTTCGGTCGCAAGGTCGGCCGGCAACGAGTGGCACGTGCCCACACTCGACAGCTCCGCCGCCATGGCGTCGCAGACCTCCGCCTTGCGGGACGAGATGTAGACGGTGGCGCCCGCTTCGACGTACCCGCGGGCGATCATGAGGCCGATCCCGCGGCTACCGCCGGTGACCAGCGCGACTTTGCCCTCGATGGAGAAGAGGTTCGCCATGGCCGCGCAAGCTACCCGCCCGGCCCGGTACTCGGATTCCTTGTGATCCAGACTGAGCACGTGTGGCGAACACATCGGTACGAGACCAGCACGCCTGGGGGGGCAGATGGCCGAACCGCAAAGCACGGCCTGGGAGCAAGCGGTGCGCACCCGACTCTTGAAACGCGACGAGACGGCACTTGTCGACCTCTATGACCAATTCGGATCCTTCGTGTTCGGGCTGGCGGCCCGAGTGATCGGCGACCGCCGGGCGGGAGAAGACGTCACCCAGGACGTGTTCCTGTACGTGTGGGAGCACCCGGAGGCATTCGAACCGGAGCGGGGGCGCTTGCGCACGTTCCTCGGCACGCTCGCGCACCGGCGATCGGTCGACTATGTGCGCCGGGAAGAAGCACGGCGACGTCGGGGAGAGCGCGACGCCGCGATGCAGGCGTCGGTGCCCGACGTCGACGAGATGGCGATGGCGCTAGTGGCGGCGGAAAGGGTTCGAGCAGAGGTGGAGAACTTGCCGGCCGAACAACGCGAGGCGATCGAACTCGCATACTTCGGGGGAAGAACGTATCGACAGGTTGCCGACGAGCTGGGTATCCCCGAAGGCACCGCAAAGTCGCGGTTGCGTCTTGGATTGCGTCGCATCGCCGACGCGCTGGAAGCGAACGGAGTCGAGTGGGCATGGAGCTGAACCACGAGAGCTTCGAAGACCTCGTCGGTGCGTACGCGTTGGACGCGTGCGAGCCCGACGAGGCCGCGGCGATCGAGGAGTACATCGCCACCAACGACGAAGCGTTCGCCGAAACCGAGCGCTTACGAGCAGCCGCGGCATGGCTCGGCGCGGGCGGTCCGCTCGTGCCGCCGCCGGGGCTGCGCTTCACGCTGCTCACACGCGCCGGCGCGGTGGTACCGGCCAGTGGCGCCGACGCGTACGGTGCGCTCACCGAAGGTTTTGAGGCCGAGGTGGCCGCTTTCCCGCGCGACGCCACCCACACCCGTACCCAGAACGGTCTCGATGTGCGCGAACTCGTCGCGCACCTCGACGCCATCGACCGTACGTTCCTCAACGAACTACGCGCGCCGACGAGCCGGGCCTTCATCGACGCGGCTGCCGTCGTCGAGATCACTGGTGAAGCGCTCGAGCAGGCGACCGATTCGTCGTTCGACGAGATCGTTGCTCACTGGGATGCAACCCGACGCGACCTGCTCGACGCCGCCGCAAGCGCGACCGACGGTCGCACCGTGATGGGCTACGGCGTCGACGACGCGCTCGTAATCCGCGCCTTCGAAACGTTCACCCACCTCGACGACCTGCGGCGCATCCAGGGTCTTCCGGGTTTCGTGCCCGACGCCTCGGTGTTGCGTTCCCTGGCTGATCTGTCGATGCGGGTGGTGCCGTATGCGCTCGCCGTCACCGGCCGGGCGCACCCGGGACAGTCGGCCCGGATCGTGCTCAGCGGACCCGGCGGTCGTTCGTGGGATGTCCCGCTCGCGCCGGGCGAGCACCCGAGCGGCGACCCCGACGTCACCATGACGGTCGACATGCTCGAGTGGTGTCACCGGTTCTCGGACCGCATCGACGCCGAACTGGTGGCGATGGAGGTCGAGGGCGACGCCGCAGTGGCGTTCGACGTGGTGGCGGCCGCGCCCGCATTCACGGGCCTTTAGGCCGCGGCGAGCACATTGACCGGACGACTTGTCTGGTCAATGTGACCTTTGTCGCCCACGAAAAATTTCGCTAAAGACCTTGGGTCGACCCACCGATAGATGGACGGGGGAGTCTGAGCCGGGTTGGCAGCGATGGACACACACAAGTTGAAGGCAGAGGGTGCGGGGCGCTGGCTCACCACCCGCGCCGACGCCGTTCGAGCCGAATGGCGTGCGCTCGACTCCGATGTGCTCGCCGTGCGGGTTACCGCCGCCGTGTTCTTCCTGGGTGGCGTGCTGTCGCTCCTCGCCCTGGTGTGGCTTCCCAACTCCTGGTCGGATCCGCGTTACGACTGGCGGATCTCCACGCTCACGATGGTGATCGGCGCGATCGGACCGCTCCTGCCGTGGGCGCGCTGGCCTCGGCGCGCGCAGATCGCGTACGCGCTTGCCGCGCTCCTGATCGTCGCGGTTGGCGGCGCGTCGTTCGGCGGCGCGATCACGCCGTACATCGCGTTGTTGCCGCTCCCGTTCGTACTCGTCGGTTTCACCCAACCGCCGGGAACGTCGGCGGTGCTGTTGCCGTTCACCGCGGTCGCGCTCGTGATCGCTGCGCACAGTCATTGGACCCACGAGTTCGTCGGCATGATCGTGATCGCGTTGCCGCTCTCGGTTGGAGTGGGAGAGGCAATCGCACAGATGACGAAGCGTCAGAGCGACGCGGAAGGACGCGTCGGTCGCCTCCTCGACGCGGTGCGGGTTCTCGCCCGCGAAGACGACGAGCGCCACGGCGCGCAGGTCATCGCGTCGCTCGCTGTCGAATTGCTCGACGCCGACGCGGCGGCGGTGCTCATCGGCAATGGCGCGCACGCCCGCCGCTACCAACACCGCGCCTGGTTCGGTCACCCGGCACTCGGCGACGCGGTGCCCTATGTGGTCGACGCGCGTGAACTGCGCGAGTCGGTGCCGCCCGGCGTGCTGCGCTTCTACCAGGACGCGTCGGCGTCGCCGTTGCTCGCGCCGCACGGGCACCGCGCCCGCTCCGCGCTCGTCATGTCGCTGCCCGGCGAACGGCGCCCGATCGGCGTGCTCGTGGTGCTGTGGGGCCAGCGGCGCCGCTACTTGCCCACTGGCGCCCGCCAGGCCGCCGAGTTGTTGTCGCAAGAAGCGGGCCGGATGCTCTCCCGCCTGCACCAGACCGCCGTACTCACGCGCGACGCCGAAACCGACCCGCTGACGCAACTCGCCAACCGGCGCACCTACAACCGCGCGCTGGCCACCCTGCAGCCGGGCGACGCGATCGTGATCGTCGACCTCGACCACTTCAAGTCGGTCAACGATCGTTTCGGTCACGACGAAGGCGACCGCACGCTGCGCGTGCTCGCGAAATGCCTCCGCAAGGTTTCACGCCAGGTCGACTGTGTGGCGCGTTACGGCGGTGAAGAGTTCGCGCTCGTGCTGGCCGATTCCAGCGAGGAAGGCGCACGGGCCGCGATGCACCGGTTGCGGGCCGCGTGGCAGTCGACCGAACCACTCACCACGTTCTCCGCCGGCATCGCGATCCACGAAGCCGGCACGACGCCGCACCAGACGTTGCTGCGTGCCGACGCTGCGCTGTACCGAGCGAAAGAGCACGGCCGCAACCGCGACGAGTTCGCGAAACAGCACGAACTCGTGCTGCCCTAACTGCTCAATCCTTTTCGGCCTCGGGCTGGCAGGTCGGGCACCAGAACGTCGTGCGGTCGGTGTCGCCGCCGTACGCCTGCGCGATAGGTGTGCGACAACGGGGGCAGGGACGACCGGCTTTGCCATAGACCGCGAGGCCGTCCCGGAAGGTGATGCGCCGCGCGGTGTCGAGGTTGGCGACGAGCATGGCGTGCGCCGTGTCGTACAGCGCGCGACGTGACGCGTCGTCGGTGCTCGACCACGTCGCGAACGGATGCACGCGTCGCGCCCAGCAGATCTCCGATTTGAACACGTTGCCGATACCGGCGGCTACGCGCTGATCGAGGAGCACGTCGCCGACCGTTGGCGCGCCGTCGGTTGTCGCGGCGCGCGGCACGATCGCGTCGAGGTCGACATCGGGATCGCACAGATCCGGGCCGAGCGCGTCGAGCGCGCGCGAGCCGCGGGTTGGTGCGCCCGGTCGCGCGGCGCGCCGCACTTCGGCGATGGGCGCGTTGAAGCACACCGCGGCGGTGCCATCGTCGATCTCGATGACCGCGCGGGCCGTGTGCGCCGGGTGCCTCCAGCGCTGCCCGCGGCGGTATACGTCCCAGCGGCCGTGTAGCTCCATGTGAGTGTGGAGCATGGCGCCGTCGTCGAAGCACACGAGCAGGTGCTTGCCGCGAGCCTCGACGCCGGTGACGGTGACGCCGCGTTCGGGAAGGCGATTGCCGCGCGGGTCGCGGCGCAGTTCGAAA
This sequence comes from Actinomycetes bacterium, assembly GCA_025463905.1. Lineage (GTDB taxonomy): Bacteria > Actinomycetota > Acidimicrobiia > IMCC26256 > PALSA-610 > JAODBJ01. The sequence goes on along the minus strand of JAODBJ010000177.1, from coordinate 16,310 downwards.
CGCGTCACCGTGTGGCCGGTGAGCGCGGCGTCGAGACGCCGGGCCCACTTGTGGATCGTGTCGCCTTCGGGCACGGGCGCCGCCCCTTCGGGCGATGGGTTACGACGCAGCCGGCGGCGGGGGAGGCGCCATCGGCACGTTTTCGGGCGCGATCGGTGCCGGTGCTGGTGCCGGTGCCGGTGCGGCGGGCGGCGCCGGCGCGGCGGCCGATTCAGCTTCGACGTTGTTCGCTTCGACCTGCGCTTCGAGGTCGGTGATCTCAGCGATCTTCGCTTCCATCTGGTCGGTGGAGTCAGCGGGCGCGCTGCCGCGGTGTTTCGCCACCACGAGTTTGCCGATCTCCGTGTAGAGATCGTTGATCCGCTTCGTGAGGCGCACGTCGTCGAGCTTTTCCTGTGCAACCGACGTTGCGTGCTTCGCCTGCTCCGCCGCCTTGCCCGCGGCGTCTTTGACCTTGTCGAGAAATCCCATTCGCAACCTCCGAAGTATCGGGACCCGACCCTAGTGCTCCATTGTCGAGCTATGGCTTGAGCGTGAGGCCGCGATAACCGTCGACGAAACCGGCGGCGCGCAGCGCGTCGGCCAGCGGCGACGTTCGCGCGGGTTGGTCGTTGATTCGCTCGAGGGCAAGGCGCGGCACCCGGCCCTCTTTGTGCGCGCGCACCAACGCCTCGATCCACTCGGCGGTGGCGTCGGGGCCGGCACTGGCGTCGACGTCGAACGTGAGCATCGAGCGTCCGCCGCGCTCGACGTACGCCGCCGCGTTGCCGGTGTGGAGCACGACGAACGCGCCCGCGGCCCGCGCGGGACGACCCGGATGGTCGGGCCAACCGAGCGCTCCACCGTACGGCTGCGCCGGATCGGTCGCGGCGAGCACCAGCACCGCCGGATCGTCGGGGTTCGCTTCGCGATAGGCGCGCAGACGGTCGACGGCGCCCGGTGACGCGAACTGCGCGGCACCCATCCCCGCGACGAACCACCCCCGCCGCGCCCGGCCGGTTTCCTCGAGCGCTTTGAACACCGGGTAGATGCCGGCGAAGCCGCCAGGAACGCCTTCGGCCCGTACCGACTCGCGCGTGACCACACCGTGGCGTTCGAGCAACTGGAGCGCAGTCGCGTGAGCGGCCGCGGTGGGTTCGGGACGGGGATCGAGCAACGGTGCGACGAGCGACCAGCGCCCTGCACCCGCGGGCGGGCCCAGGCGCGTCAACCGCCCGACTTGGGGACGGCCGCGGCGGGGAGCGCTGGGCCGTTTGGTGGTGCGACGTGGCGCGCGCAACGGTCCGAACGTGTCGTTCGTGACTTCGCCTGACCACACGAGATCCCACAACGCGGTGAGAAGGAGTGCTTCGTCGGCCGTGCCGGTGGCGTGCACAAGGTCGGGCCAGAACGACGCGCCTGCGGTTCGGAGTCGCTCCCGTATCGAGTCGTGCAGCGGGCCTTCGGGTAGTTCCGCGTCGTTCGGCGGCGGCGCGAGCACGCGCACCCGATCCCGGAAGTAGCAGCGCACCCGGCCGTCGTCGTGACCGAGTGGGCCGGCACCGATCCACACCAATTCGCCCGCCGCACACAACTCGTCGAGCATCGCGGGGCGGTAGCCGTCGACTCGGGCGGGGAGTACGTCTCGTTCCAGCACCGACGCCGGGATGGCGAAGCCCTGTAACTGTTCGAGTGTTTCGACGAGCGCGTCGATGCCGCGCCGACCGCGTTGCACGCCGTGCCACGCGGGCAAGAAGCGCGCGAGCGTGGTGGCATCGACGGGCTCGATCTCGTGGCGGAGCGCGGCAAGCGAACGGCGGCGCAACACGCGCAGCACACCCGCGTCGCACCATTCGCGTTCGACGCCGCCGGGGCGGAACTCGCCGAGGACGACGCGACCGTCGCGGTCGAGCGCGGCCAATGCCTGCTGCACCCTGTCGTTCGGCACACCGAAGCGCGATGCCGCTTCACCGACCGCGAACGGCCCATGCGTGCGGGCGTAACGAGCGACGAGGTCGACCAATGGCGCCGGCACCGGATCGGTGAACGCGCTCGGCAAACCGGGCGGCAACGCCGTTCCGAGCGCGTCGCGCAGCCGCGCGGCATCCTCGGCCGCGGCAATACGGTCTTCGCCCGCGACCCGCACCGCGATCGCGCGGCGAGTGAGGAGCAGCGTGTCGATGAAGCCCGTCGGCTCCATCGTGGTGCGCGCCACGATCTCTTCACGCGTGAGCGGACCGAGATCGCGCAGCATGTCGTGGAGATCGTCGACACCGCGCGCCTGGCGCTCGGGCACGAGCCGCTGCAGTTCGAGCTCGAGGTCCGCGAGCACCTGCGGGTCGAGGAGCTCGCGCAGTTCCTCTGCGCCGAGCAGGTCGCGCAGGAGATCGCGGTCGAGCGCGAGGGCGGCCGCCCGGCGCTCGGCCAGCGGCGCGTCACCTTCGTACATGTACGCCGCGATCCAGCCGAACAGCAGCGACTGGGCAAACGGTGATGCCCGCCGCGTCTCCACCGGAACCACCCGCACGCGCCGCGACCGCACCTCCGTGAGCACTTCGCGCAAGGAGGGCAGGTCGAAGACGTCGCGCAAGGCTTCGCGCGTTGTCTCCAGCAGGATCGGGAACGACGGATGGCCCGACGCGACCTCGAGGAGATCGGCAGCCCGCTGCCGTTGCTGCCACAACGGCGTGCGTTCACCGGGACGCCGGCGGGGCAACAGCAACGCACGCGCCGCGTTTTCGCGGAACCGGGACGCGAACAACGATGTGGAGGGAAGGCGCTCAACGACGAGATCTTCGACCTCGTCGGGGTCGACGAGCAGGACGTCGAGGGGCACGTCCTCCAACGCTTCGGGGAGGCGCAAGATGATGCCGTCGTCGCTCCAGAGCACTTGCACCGGCAGGTCGAGGCGGGCGAGTCGTTCCTCGATCGCCAGCGCCCACGGTGCGTGCACGCGGGACCCGAACGGTGTGAGCAGGCAGACGCGCCAGTCGCCGATTTCGTCGGGGAAGCGTTCCACCACGATCGTGCGATCGTCGGGCACTGCGCCGGTGGCTTCGCCTTGCTCTTCGAGGTAGCGCACGAGGTTGGCGGCGGCGCGCCCGTCGAGTCCTTCGCCGAGGAGGCGTGCTTCGGCGTCGGCGGTGGACATGCCTCGCAGTTCGCGCACCATCGCGCCGAGCGCACGGCCGAGCTCGAGCGGCCGCCCCGGTCGATCGCCCCGCCAGAACGGCATCTTCCCGTGCTCGCCCGGCGCGGGTACGACGATCACGCGGTCGAAGGTGATCTCCTCGATGCGCCACGTGGTCGCGCCGAGCAGGAACGTTTCGCCGGGGCGGCTCTCGTAAACCATCTCCTCGTCGAGCTCGCCAACCCGGACGCCGTCGGGGAGGAACACACCGAAGAGCCCACGGTCTGGGATCGTGCCGCCGTTCGTGATCGCGACTCGCTGTGCGCCCTCGCGTGCGCGCACGCGTCCTGCGAGACGGTCCCACACCACGCGAGGTCGGAGGCCGGAGAACCGGTCGGAGGGGTAGCGGCCCGCGAGCATGTCGAGCACGGCGACGAACGTGTCGTCGGTGAGGTCGGAGAAGTTGGCGCAGCGCCGCACCAGCGCGAGGAGATCCTCGACCGCCCACTCGTCGACCGCGCACGCGGCGACGATCTGCTGCGCGAGGACGTCGATCGGATTGCGCGGGTAGCGCATCTCCTCGACGAGGCCTTCGCGCATACGTGCCACCACGATGGCCGATTCGAGAAGATCGCCGCGGTACTTCGGGAAGATCTTTCCGGTGCTCGGTTCCCCGACCTGGTGGCCGGCGCGACCGACGCGCTGCATGCCGCGCGCCACGGAACCGGGCGACTCCACGAGCACCACGAGGTCGACGGTGCCCATGTCGATACCGAGCTCGAGGCTCGACGTGGCGACGAGGCCGCGCAGGCGACCGGCCTTCAGGTCGCCCTCGATTTGCAGCCGCTGTTCGCGCGACAACGAACCGTGGTGCGCTCGAACGAGGTCTTCGCCCGCGAGTTCGTTGAGATGCGCGGCGAGACGTTCGGCGAGTCGGCGCGCGTTGCAGAAAACCAGCGTGGTGTGGTGCGCTCGTATGAGTTCCAGCACGCGCGGATGCACGTGCGGCCAGATCGAGTTGTTGCCCTGCGGCAGTTCCGCGTCGTCCGGCTCGGCTCCTGCTGCCGGGCCGATCTCGGCCATGTCGTCGACGGGGACGATCACCTCGAGGTCGAGCACTTTGCGGCTGCCGGCATCGACCACGGTTACGGGGCGAGCACCGGCTTCGGTTTGGCCGCCGAGGAAACGGGCGATCTCGTCGAGCGGGCGTTGCGTCGCGCTGAGACCAATGCGTTGCGGCGGCTGCTGTTGTGCGATCGCCTCGAGGCGTTCCAGCGACAGCATCAGGTGCGCCCCGCGTTTCGTAGGCGCGAGGGCGTGGATCTCGTCGACGATCACGTAGCGGACGCTGCGGAGTGTTTCGCGCGCCCGTGATGTGAGCATCAGGTAGAGCGACTCCGGTGTGGTGATGAGGATGTCGGGCGGGGTGCGTACGAGCTGTTGACGCTCGCGGCCGGGAGTGTCGCCGGTGCGGATGCCGACCGTGGGCGCCCGGAACGCGGTACCGAGCCGTTCCGCGGCGAGCGTGATCCCCGCGAGCGGCGAGCGAAGGTTCTTCTCCACGTCGACCGCGAGCGCCCGCAGCGGTGAGATGTAGAGCACCCGGCAACGTTGGTCTTTCGGCGGCTCAGGCTCGGTGCCGAGCCGGTCGATTGCCCACAAGAAGGCCGCCAGGGTCTTGCCCGAACCCGTCGGGGCGAGGATCAGCGAATGATCGCCATCGGCGATCGCGGGCCAGCCCTGTGCTTGCGCGGGTGTGGGCGCCGCGAAGCTTGCCTCGAACCACGCCCGCACCGGCGCTGAGAAGCGTTCCATCGCGTCGTCCGCCACGCCGCAACGGTACCGACCGGGTACGACATTCTGCCTGCGGCATTTTTTCCGCTCACGGCGTGACGCCGGGCCGCTCGGGCCCCGCCCGCGGCGCCGGGGGCTTCGCCGATCGGCGCGGCCTTCTGCGGGATTATCGGGGAGGCGTTACCCAGGGCGTTCGCGGTGGAGGTGGCGGACCTGCACCATGAGCGCAGTCATGCCGTGGTCGCTTCCCTTCGCGTGCACGGTGCCGCGGGGGAAGTAGGCGGCCTCGCCGGCATCGATCTCCAGGCGCGGGCCGTCGGCTTCCTTGATCCAGCCGCTACCGGTCACGACTACGAAGAGCTGCCCGAACTCGGCGGTGTGCGGCCCGATCTCGCCACCGGCATGCACGTGCACGACCCGCACGTAGGCGTCACCGTCGCCGTGCGCGAGTTCCACGCTCGTCGCGCCGTGCGAGGCGTAGTCGGTGATCGCCGTTCCCGGATCGGTGCCGAAATCGATGATCTCCATGCGTCAAACCGTGCCGTCGCGCAACGCGGCGGCCAACCGGTCTTCCTCCCGATGGCGCGCGGCGAGGTGGACGTGCAGCCGCTCTACGTGCTGGTTGATCGTGCGCTCGCCCTGCGCGAACGGATGACGGCTGAGGAACTCGGTGACGTCGGCGGCGGTGGCGTCGTCGAGCAACCACAGCACGCCTTCGATCATGCGCACCACAAGGTTCGACGGGAAGCGCTCGACGAACACCGGCCAGTGGTCACGCACGAAGGCCCACGCGTACGGACCGTGCTCACGGTTGCGCAACGCGCGCTGGAACACGAATGGCGCGCTCTGGCTGCGCACCTCGTCGGACGACGCGAGCTCGAGCGCGCGTTGCACCAACCGTTGGCTTGGGAACTGCCCGAGTGAGTAGAGGTACCGCAACTGTTCTTGCGGTGTCGCGGCGTGGCGATACCGGTCGACGAACGTGTCGAAGTCGTCTTCGGTGCCGTGGTGCGACACGATCGAAACGGTCGCCGCGACGATGTCGGGATCGACCGTTGCGTCATTCGCGAGCGCGCGACTGTGCACCTCTCGCGCTCGGGCGATGGTTTCCGGGTCGTCGGCGATCGTGCCGAGCGCTTCGAGCACCACCGACCGCAGTTCACGTTGCCGGCCCGTCTCACCGTCGAGCGCCTGCCAGCCCAGCTCTTTCGCCGCCGGCATCAGCAGCTCCGCCACCACCGCCCGGAACTCGTCGAGCTCCGTTCCCGTGACGAACCGGGCAAGCAGGCGCAGGCGGCCCACGATGACTCGCCACACCACGAGATCACGTTCGCCGGAGAAACGCCGGCAGAACGAGAGGAAGGCGTCGGCGTGTGCCTTCCCCGCGAGCATTGCCGCGAAGAGGTCGTCGACCAGCGCGTAACGCTCGACAGGCGCGAGCGCCGCCTGCTCGAGCAATTGCTCCGCGCCGCCGACCTCGTAGGCGACGCGGTAGAAACCGTGCGCGCCGGCGTTGGCGAGCAACCAGGCAACGTCTCCGTCGAACTCGTGGGTGGTGTGTTCTTGCTCCACGAGGACTCGCGTCTCCACGACCTCTCCGGCCACGGACGCGCGCGCGATGACGGGTATGGACCAAGTGCCGTTCTGTTCGCCTTCCCCGTAACCGAAGCGCGTTTGGTCGAACGACACGCGGCGACCGTCGAGGGAAATGCGCAAAAGCGGAAAACCGGGTTGGAAGATCCATGAGTCCATGATCCGGCGCGCCGGACGGTCGGTGGCCTGTTCGAGCGCGTCCCAGAGGTCGGTGGTCTCGGTATTCGCGTAGCGATAGCGCTCGAGGTACTGCTGTACGCCGGCGCGAAAGTGTTCTTCGCCGAGGTACTGCTCGAGCATCCGGACGACCGACCCGCCCTTTTGGTATGTCAGCACGTCGAACATGCCGTCGGCGTCTTTCGGGCTGCGCACTTCGTACTCGACCGGCCGGGTACTCGAAAGCGCGTCCACCTCGAACGCGCCGGTGCGCGACACCGAGAAGTCGTCCCAGGTGTTCCACTCGGGTCGGAACGCGTCGACGCCCGCGTGCTCCATGAACGTCGCGAACGCTTCGTTCAGCCAGATCCCGTTCCACCACTTCATCGTGACGAGGTCGCCGAACCACATGTGCGCGATCTCGTGCACGATGGTGAGCGCAGCCTGAGCGAGCTCAGCTTGCGTCGCGTGGTCGGGGTCGGCGAGCAACAACGACTCGCGGAACGTGACGCAGCCGAGGTTTTCCATCGCGCCGAACGCGAAATCGGGCAGCGCGACGAGATCGAGCTTGTCGCCGGGATACGGGATGCCGTAGTAGGCGTTGAAGTGCGCCAGCGCGAAGGTCGCCACTTCGATCGGCCAGCGCGTGAGATGCGCCTTGCCCGGCACGTGCGCGACGCGAACCGGGACACCCTCCACATTGGCCGGCGCAGTGACATCGAGCGAGCCGACGACGAAGGCGACGAGGTACGTCGACATCCGCATCGTGTCGGCAAACACGACTCGCACTCGACCGTCGCCGGCGGGTTCGCGTTTGATCTCAGTGGTGTTCGACAGCGCGAGCGCGTCTTCGGGCACAACGAGGGTCGTACCGAAGACGGCCTTGAGGTCTGGTTCGTCGAAGCACGGAAACGCCCGCCGTGCGTGCGTTGCCTCGAACTGGGTCGCGGCAATCGTGTGTTCGATGCCCGAGGTCTCGTCGGTATAGCGGCTTCGGTAAAAGCCGACGAGGTCGTCGTGCAGCGCGCCGTTGAACAGACACTGCAACACCGCCTCGCCCACCGCGATGCGCCGCTCGAGCCGGACGTGCACCTGCTCCTCGGTGGTGTCGACTCGCACGTCGTTCGCGATCGTGCCGCCGTCCTGGGTCACCTGCACCGACGTGACGTCGATATCGCGGGCGTTGAAAACGATCTCGTCGGTTGCTTCGACGACGTCGAGCAAGATCGTGACTTCGCCGGTGAACGTGGCGGTGTCGAGGTTTGGCGTGATCGTGAGGTCGTAACGGCGCGGTGTGACGGCGCGAGGCAATCGAGCTTCGGAAGGTTCTCCCACAGCCGCGCAGGCTAGGCGGTGAGCGACTGCCGAGGGGCCGGAAGATCAGGCGTGCGACGCGAGGCGGAAACACCCAGTACGCGGTCGAGAAGTGTGAGCACGTGGCGCTGGTGGTCGGCGCTCGTGAGGTGCTGTTCGACGAAGCGGTTGGGACCGGCCTCGTGACAGAGACGGCGTAACTCCTGGTCGTCGAGCATGCGGGCGAGCGCGTGCGCGAGCGCGTCGGTGTCGCCCGGCGACACGAGCAGCCCGGCGTCGTGCAACACCTCGACGACCCCGCCGTGACGGGTCGCCACGAACGGGAGTCCGATGCTCATCGCTTCCAGCGCGGTCATTGGCCCGCTCTCGGGTTCGACGCTGGCCGACACGCCGATCGCCCATGTGCGCATACGGTCGAGTGCGCCGGGAACATGGCCGAGGAAACGGACCTTGCCCGCCAGGTCTGGTCGAGAGGCCCGTTCACGCAGTGTCTCTTCGTACGCCCCGTCGAGCGGGAGGCGCTGCCCCAGCAGTTCCACCACGACGTCGTCGCGGTCGAGACGCGCGACCGCTTCGAGGAGCACGTGTTGGCCCTTCAGCGGGGTGAGTACGCCGGCACAACCGATCACGTACGGGGCGGAAGGGTTCGCGGGGGCTTGCTCGACCGGCCACGCGGTGCCGTTGCGCACCACCGCCGCCGGGATCCCCGCGTCGCGAACCGGTTGCGCGGCCGCTTCCGACACCGCGATCGCAAGGTCGATCGCGGGTGCACCGATCCGCAGGAGCGCGACGCGGTCGCCTCGCACGATGACGTCGTGCACGAAGAACACGCGCGGCACGCTCAGCCGCGCGAGTCGGACGGGAACGAGCGCGTTGATGCCGTTGACCAGCACGACGTCGGCGCGCCGAGCGAGATGACGCAGCCGCACCGCAGCTTGCACGCTCCGCAGCATGACGCCGGCGAGCGCGATGGGGCGGGGACCGCCGCGCGGTTTGAGATCCGGGAACGATGCGTGCGAGATGTGGGCGCGCGCGAGTCGATCGACGAGTGGCCCCGGAGCACACGCCACGCGCACCGACCAACCGGCCGTACGCGCTGCTTGCAAGTCGCGTACGAGCACCATCTCGGCGCCGGCGTACCAACCCGACGGTGCAACTGCGAGCAGCCGCGGCGCGGCGTCGCGAAGCGAGCGACGCGGCCGGGCGCGGAACAGGCGCGCACCGGGACGGAGACGCTGCCAGTGCAAGCTCACGAGCGCGCGCTGGCTTTCGATTTTGCCGAGCAGCGCGTCCCGACCGCGACTGCGGAGTCGTATGAGCCCTCGCGCCACGGTGAGCTTGGTGAACAACGCGAGGATCGTCACCAGCGCGAACACCTGCGCTTCGCGCACGCCGCGCTCCGTCGCGTACCAGTCGTACATCGATTCGAGCCAGCGCGATTCGCGCGCCGCGCCCCACGCCTTTTCGCCCGCGACGTTGCCGATGTGGATGACCGCGATCGTGCCGAGCAGTACGACCCGCCAACCTCGCTTGTGTAGCTGCCAGCAGCGCTCGAGGTCTTCGCCGTACATGAACCAGCGTTCGTTGTACGGCAGCGCGCCTTCGATCGCCTGGGCGCGAATGCAGTGCACCGCGCCGATCACCCAGTCGATGTCGACGACTTTCTCGTGCTCGGCGTCGGCCGAACCTTCGAGCCACCAGTGCTCGCCGATCCACCCTGGGCGCAGTGGCGGTGGGACGAACCCCATCACGCCGGCCTCGCGAACCGACGGGAAGCGGTGTACCGAGTGCTGCAGGGTGCCGTCGGCGTTCAACAGTCGTGGCGCGACCAACCCGACGTCGGCGTTGGCGCGCATATAGGTGACGAGTGCGCTGAGCGAACCCGGTGGGCAGACCGTGTCGGGGTTGACGGCGAGGAGGAACTCGGCGTCGGTGCCGCCGAGCGCCTGGTTCATCGCCTTGGCGTAGCCGAGGTTGTCGGTGTTGCGGACGACCCGTACCCAGGGGCGGGCCGCCGCGACTTCGGTGCTGTCGTCGCTGGATGCGTTGTCGACGACGACGATCTCCGCGTCGACCCCCGCGAGGGCGGCCGGCAGCGCGTCGAGGCACTGGCCCAGGCACTCTGCGGTGTTCCACGAGACGATTCCGACTCGAACATCGGGCATTGGGGGGTTGGCTCCGGGGGGATGGGCAGGTGTTCAGGGCGGTTGCGGCAGCCCCTACCATGATCGGCCGTCAGTCTGGCGCGCCGAGGCATGTATCGGCGACGCAGGTTTCCGCTCCTAGTGCCCGGGGGACGACGATCACCAGCGAGGAGCTCGCAGGAAGCGCCCCCGGCGCTTCGAACGTAGCCGCGGGCGGCGTTCCGAAGATGGCGGGCTCGGTGCTGTCCGGCGCCAGCGTGATGCTGGTGAGCCGGGTCGCGGTGGCGATCCTCGGCTGGATCGGCACGATCCTGATCGCGCGCGACCTCGGCCACGGCACGAACTCCACTGCATGGGGCGCCTTCCAGTTCATTTTCAGCCTGCTCGGCATCCTCGGTCTGCTCGCCGACCTGCAGATCAGCCGGGTCGTGATGGTGGAGATGCTCGAGGCCGGCGACGACATCGAGCCTGTCGTCGGCCGGTACGTGGCGCTGCGGTTCGGGCTCGCCCTCGTGTCGTACCTCCTCGCCTTCGGTCTCGTCGTTGCACTCGGATATCCGCACGATGTCGTGGTCGGCACCCTGATCGCCGGCCTCAGCTTCTTCTTGGCCAGCACCACCTGGGCGCTCGTCACCGTGTGCCAGATCCGCCTCTGGCTACGCCCGGTGGCGATCGCGCTGGTGCTGGGCCAATTGGTGCAGCTGATCGTGACGATCGCGATGTACGTGACGCATACGGGATCGATCGTGCGCTACACGATCCCGGCCGTGCTCTACGACGCCACCGCGATGGTGTTCGTGACGTTCGCGGTCCGCAACGTCGTTCGCGTCCGACCCCGCATCGACCTGAAGCGCTGGTGGGTGTGGCTGCGAGCCGCGATACCGCTCGCGCTCGGCAGTTCGCTCGGCACCCTCTATTTCCGCATCGACACGGTGATGCTCTCGAAGCTCGACGGCCTCAAGGCGGTCGGTCGTTACCAGTACGGCTACAAGTTCTCCGACATCCTCGGGTTCGTCGCGTCGTCGCTGCTCGGCGTGGTGCTGCCGTTGCTGGTGCGCGCGTGGCCGAACCGGATTGGCGACTTCCATCGGGCGTTCCGCCAGGCGTTCATCCTGCTGATGATCTCCGGCGCGGCCGCCGCTACCGCATTCGGGGTGATCGCGGGGTACGCACTCACCTCACTGTTCAACGCGCCGGGGTCGGCCGCGCTGCCGGCGCGCGTGCTCGTGCTCGGCCAAGCTCTCAACTTCTTCACCCAACTCTGCGCGATGACGCTCATCGCGACCGAGAACCATCGGATCTACCCCTGGGCCACCTTCACTGGTGTGGTCGTGAACGTTGCCCTCAACTTCATCCTGATCCCGCACTTCTCCGCGACCGGTTCCGGCGTGGCGACCGTGCTCACCGAACTGGTGGTGATTTCGGTCATGGCGGTGATCATCGTGCGCATCCCCGGCGTGCGGCCCTTCCCATTGCGGGCGATGGCCGTCGTTGCGTGCGCCGCCGCGGCGCTGGCCGCCACGATCCTGCTCTTGGTACGGGTGGTGCCGTGGCCGGTGGCGTTGCTCGCCGGCGGGCCCGTGTACCTGCTGGTGTTGCACGTGCTCGGAGTCGACGGCCGGGGTGGCCTGCGCAAGCTCCTGCGCGACAGCCGGGTCGATCTCGCCAGCTCACCGCGCTGAAGCCCTTCTCCCCTCAAGCGCCACCGATTGTGACCGAGAGGTCCGATGATGGACGCCGACGACCAGCCTTCGGAACGTTCGCCTGCTGCGCGCGCCTTGTGGCGGCACGGCCACGATCTCGCGCTCGAAGTAGACCGCGACGGCGTCGTCCGCGAGGCAACGCCGGCCACGATCGCGTGGTTCGGTGGTCCGAACGCGCGGCTCCTCGACGTCGTGCACCCGTCGGACGCGGCTCGGCTGCTCACACTCCTGCAGGGTGAACCGCCTCCGCAGTCGACATTCCGGTTTGCCGCGCCGCCGCCGAGTCACGGTTGGCGCACAGTCGAGATCAGCGCCGCGACACCAGGCGAAGGCACCGTCGTGATCGTGGCGAGAGACGTCACGTTCGAGCGCGGCGTGGTCAGCACCCTCGGACGCCACCGCGAGGTGCTCGCAATGCTCGCGGCGCGCGAACCGCTCGCGGCCGCGCTCGATGTGCTGGCCCGGGCGATCGAAGAATCGTCGGGCGGCGCCCGCGTGGCAGTACTGGTGGCTCGCGGCGACGACCTCGAGTTGGTCGCCGGGCCAACGCTGCGGGCGAGCACAGCCCGAGCGCTCGCGCGCGTACGAGGGGCCGCGATCGCCGACGTGTTTCCGCCCGCCGGCGCTCTGAGTGGCCGCTTGGCCGAGATCGCGTCCGAGGAAGGACTCGGGTTCGGTTGGGCCGCACCCGTCGGCACCGAGGGCCACCGCCTGGCGTTGCTGCTCCTGTTTCCGGGCGAGAAACGCTTTCCGAACCGCGAGGAGCAGGCCGCGCTCGACGCCGCGGTCCCGCTCGCAGACATCGCGATCGCGATGCACGACGCGCAAACGACCGTGCGACGGGTCGAGCGGAGCGATCCACTCACCGGCGTGCTCGGCCGCCAGCCGTTCGTGTTGGAACTCGAGCAGCTCGGTCGCCGCTCGCAGGACCTCATCGGTGTGTTGCTCGTATCCGTGGAAGGCCTCGCCGAATTGAACGAGGCGAACGGTTTCGGTGCCGGCGACGCGCTCCTCCAGGCGGTCGGTTCGCGGCTCGGCTCCGTCGTGCGCGGCCGTGACGTCGTAGGGCGCTGCTCGGGGAACCGCTTCGCCGTGGCGTGCAGCTCCGTGCGAGACGCCAACGCCTTGGAACAGTTCGCCGAGCGCGTTTCACGAATGCTCTCCGAACCGGTGGTGACGAGCGCTGGCGTCGTTCCGGTGCAGATACGGGTCGCGACGGCCTTACGCAGCCGCAAGGGCGGGGACGCCGCCGCGGTGCTCCTCGACGCCGAGCGCCTCCTCGCCGCTCCGGCCGAAGACACAACGGAAGCCGAAACGGTACGGGAGAACGCGCCCGGGAACGGTGCGGGAAACGAGCACGGAAAGACGTGAGGGAGAACATGAAGAGGAACGTGCCCGAGAACGGCACTCAGGCTCCGGCCGAATCGACCGATAACACTGGGAAGGCCTATGTGCGTCCGCCGCAGGCGGACCCGGTCGGAGCGTGGCATGGCAACTGCTGAAACGAACGACCTCGTAGCCGAGATCACCCAACTGCCGGTCCAACCGGGCGCGGCGATGCGGCTGCTGTGGATGCTGGAAGACCCGCGCACGTCGGCGGCCGACCTCGGCCGGCTGATCGAGAGCGACCCGGCGCTGTCCACGCAAGTGATCCGACTCGCGAACACGGCCTTCTACGGTCTCTCGGGCAAAGTCTCGAGCGCGTGGCGAGCGGTCACGGTCCTGGGCCTCGCGACGGTGCGAGCCCTGGCGACCACCGCGGCATTCGACTTGTTCTCCGAGAAGGGGCGTTCGGTCCCCGACGACTTTTGGAACCACTCCGTCACCACCGCCGCCGCGTCTTCGTCGCTGGCGCGCCGGGTCGGGGTGCAGGCCAACGACGCGTTCAGCGCGGGCCTCTTGCACGACATTGGTGCCGCGTTGGTGTTCCGCCGCGCGCCGCGCCGGTACGACGCCGTGATGGAACTCCTCGCGGCCGACCCGGCGCTCACGCTCGTCGAGGCGGAGCGCAGTGAGTTCGGTCTCACACACGCCGACGTCGGCGCCGCCGCGCTATCGGTGATGAAGTTCCCGCCGGAGCTGTGCGAAGCGATCGGCGCGCACCACACTCCGCCACACGAAGTGACGACGCGCCTCGGGCGGATGTTGATCGCAGCCGACGCACTGGCGATCGTGGTCGACAACGTGACGCACGAGCAGAACGTTTCTGTGGGCGAAGCACTGACCGCGCTGGAGATTCCACCCGACGCCGAAGCGGCGTTGCTGGAAGAAGTGCGTCGCGACCAGGAGAACCTGGCCGGTTTCCTCACCGTCCGCGGCTAAGAGCGTGCGTCGATATGGGACAATATTTGTCCCCTATCGACGCACGCTTTCGCGGAGGATCGCGTCGGCCCAGGCGACGTCGGGGCGGGCGCGGCGGCGTCCGGCCAGCGCGTCGGGTACGTCGATCTCCAAGCGTACGAGCGCGCCACCGAGCGTCTTGCCGAGGTTGTCGGAACGCAGCGAGCGCGGCCCACCGCCTCCGAGCGCTCCGCGCAGCAGAAAATTGAGGCCGAGCACATTGCGGGCCTCGTAGCGATCGACGTTGCCCTTCACCATCGTGCCGAAGTGCGCTTTCACGCGTTCCGCGGTGACTTCGCGCAACAGCACGTCGTAGGTCGCTTGGTCGTCGGCGAAGATCGCGACGTTGGCAATGTCGCCCTTGTCGCCGGCGCGGTACCCGCACAGCTCGCGCAATGCGACGCGCGCCATCAGGTCACCTCCTGCATCGTCACCGTCACGCGCTCGTCCACCACATCTTTACTCACGAGCGTCGGCCAGATCGCCAGCAACTCGTTGCTGCCGCCCGCAACACCGCGCCCCATGCCGGTCATCCCCGCGGGTGGCGCCGACAACGTGAGCGGGATGAGTTCGCGCCCGATCAGGCCGGCCGTTCGTTGCTCGGCGCACCGCCACGCGACGCGCAGCACGCACTCGGGTGGCTCGCATCCCGGCGCGTCCGGCACGGTTACGCCGCCGAGCGCGTCGACGCCCCAGTACTCGATGCACCACTCGTCGACTTCGTGGCCGGCCGCCACGACGCGTTTGACGAAGATCGCCGCCGTGGCCTTCGCTTTCTCGTACGCGTCGGGCCACGAGAACGCGACGCGGGCTTCGCCTGACCAACCGGCGTGGTGCGCGAGTAACAACTTGTACGTGTCGGTGGCCGGAAGGCCCCGCACGCCACTCACTCGCACCCGGTCGTTCGGCAGGTCTTCGAAGCGCGCCGATGTGAAGTCGGCCACGACGTCGGGCGCGAGGTAGCGCGCCGGGTCGCCTACTTCGTAGAGCAACTGGTGGCGCAGCGTGTCGGTGGAGACGCGCCCGCCCGCGCCCGCCGGTTTCGAGATCACCGCGCTGGCATCGGCCGCAACATCGGCGATGGGGTACGGCAGCTCCCACGGGTCGGGGAGTGCCCACCAGTCGCCGGTGTAATTCCCGCCGATGCTCTGCCCCGAGCACTCGAGGAGGTGGCCGACCACAATCCCGCCCGCCAACCGGTCCCAGTCGTCCCAGCTCCATCCGTGCTCGAAGACGCAGGGCGCGAGGAACAGTGACGCGTCCGCGACGCGTCCCGTGATCACGATGTCTGCACCTTGCTCGAGCGCGTCGACGATGCCGCGCGCGCCGAGGTACGCGGACGCGAACAGCGGCTCGCTCGACATGGTGCTGAAGGCTTCACCGGTGTCGAGGTGCGTGAATGGTTGGCCGGCCCGGTGCAGTGTGTCGAGACGGCTGAGCACGTCGTCGCCGAGCACGGTCGCGATTTTTAGGCCCGACAGCCCGAGTTGCTTCGCCGTCTCGATCGCGACGCGTGCCGCCGCTGGTGGATTGATGCCACCCGCGTTCGTGATCACCTTCGTGCGCCCGTCGGCGACGTACGGCAACGCGCGTGCCAGATAGCCGGGGAGGTCGCGGGTGTAGCCGCGCGTTTCGTCGCGCTGGCGGTCCTTTTGGAGAATCGCGAGCGTCAACTCGGCGAGCGCTTCGAGGCAGAGATAGTCGATGCCTTCGGCCAGCAGGCTGTCGAGGGCAGCGGGTGTGTCGCCGTAAAAACCCTGCCCGCCCGCGACGCGGACATTCTTCGCGCCGTTATGCATGGACGGGTGGTCTCAAAGGGTGCCGGGGCATCGCGTCTTCGAGCTGCGACGCGACGCGCAGCAGCAGGTCTTCGCGTCCGTACGCGGCGACCAGTTGCACGCCGATCGGCAGCCCGGCATCGTTCCAGTGGAGCGGCAGCGAGACGGCGGGCTGACCGGTCTGGTTCACCCACGGTGTGAACGGCGTGAACGCGCCGGTGAGGGCGTAGCCGGCGAGCGGGTTGGCCGGGTCGGCGAGCACTCCCAACTCGGGTGGCGGCGTGCCGAGCGTTGGGGTGACGAGCAGATCGAAGTTTTGCCACCACGAAGCGATGCGCCGGCACACGACCTGCATGTCGTTCAGCGCGTTCATGAACCC
>JAODBJ010000148.1 GCA_025463905.1 Actinomycetes bacterium | reverse complement strand
GCGATGCGCAGGTAGTCGGGGCGGAAGTCTGGTCCCCATCGGCTGACGAGGTGCGCCTCGTCGACGGCTACCAACGCCGGCCGTAACTCGGTGAGCCGCTGAATCACGTCACGGTTCGCGAGTTGTTCGGGCCCGAGAAAGACGAAGTCGAGTCGAGTGCCGGCGCGGTCTGTCAGCTGATCGAGGATCTGGCGTCGCTCGCGCGTTGTCTCCGTCGAGTTCAGCGCGACGGCAACCAGATGACCTCTCGCCTCCATGGCGGCGAGTTGGTCGCGCTGGAGAGCGAGCAGCGGAGAGATTACGACCGTCGGGCCGTCCAGCAGCTTTCCCGCGAGCTCGAAGATTGCGGTCTTTCCGGCTCCCGTCGACATGACGACGAGCGTGTCTCTGTGTTGCAGCACGCTCTCGACGGCCTCGCGCTGGCCGGGGCGAAGAGACGGAAATCCGAAGAGGTTGCGCGCGAGCTGCAGGATCGGGTCAGTTGCTGACGACACCGAGGACCGCCGCCTCCGAATGTGACAGGTGGTCGTGCGCTTCGGCGCGAGTGAACGCGTCGATCAGTGTGCCCTCGACCCATGCCTCCGGTACCCGTGGGTGTACGTAGCTCTTGCGCGAGACGGCGCGCGTATTGTTGAGCCGCGCCGCGGCGGCATCGATCGCGGTGACGATCTTCTTCTTGGCGTCGGCCGGCGAACGCGGCGGACCCAGACCGACGAGCGTCTCGGCCGCGGTCACCGAACCGCCCCACGTGCGGAAGTCCTTGGACGTGAGGATCGCCGCGGTCGTCGCGCGCAGATACTCGTTCACGTCGGAAGAATTGATGTGGACCACATGTCCATGATCGTCGATGTACTGGAAGAGCTCTTGGCCCGGTAGTTCTTCAGATGCGTGGAGGATGCGCGCGAGAAGTGGGTCGCGCAGGCGTAGATGTTGTTCCTTCCCGGATTTTGCACGGAACTCGAACTGCATACACTCGCCGTCGACCTGTACATGATCGTGGTGGAGCGTCGTGATTCCGTACGACTGGTTCTGCCGTTCGTATTCCTCGTTGCCGATACGAATCAAGGTCTCATCCATCAACCGGACCGCGGCCGCAAGGACCTTGACGCGGGGCAGGCCCTCGAGGGAGAGGTCGCCTTCGATACGGGTACGCAACACCGGAAGGGACTCTCCGAACGTGCCCATGCGGTGGTACTTCGTGGCATCGCGCACCGCGCGAAAGAGCGGGTGGTACCGGTACTGCTTGCGGCCCTTCGAGTCCCGGCCCGTTGCAAGGATGTGTGCATCGGGGATCGGGCTGATCCACACGTGCGTCCACGCGGGTGGGATGCCGATCGCGACGATGCGCGCCCGCTCGTCAGGGTCGTCGATCACCGTCCCGTCGGGCCGGCGATACACCCAGCCCTTTTCCTTACGCTCGCGCGTGATCCCCGGAATGGCGTCGTTGACGTAGACCAAGCCCGTTTCGTCAGCGGCCGCGAAAGGGTCGAGCGTCTCCACGACATCCATCAACAACGACCACCCGGCAATGATTGCGACCCCAGGCGCGATCTTTCGCGTCCGTTCGCAATCGCCCCGCCCCGCCATCTCGGATTACGGTGTGATTACACACGGACGGGAGCCCGGCATGGCGTGGGATTTTGAGACGGAGCCGGAGTTCGAGGAGCAGCTTGCGTGGATGCGGGCGTTCATCGACCGCGAACTGATCCCGCTCGAGCCGATCTTCGACCGGTTGCCCGCAGAGGAGTGGCTGCCGGTCAAGCGTCACCTGCAGGACCAGGTGAAGGCACAAGGACTGTGGGGCGCCTTCCTCGACCCGAAGCTCGGCGGGAACGGGCTCGGGCAGCTGAAGCTCGCACTGATGTCGGAGATCATCGGTCGCTGCATGATGTCGATGACGATCTTCGGCGTGCAGGCACCCGACAGCGGCAACATGGAACTGCTCGCCCACGGCGCAACCGACGCGCAGAAGGAACGCTGGCTCTGGCCCAACCTGCGCGGTGAGATCTCCAGCGCCTTCGCTCTCACCGAGCCGTTCTTCGCCGGCGCGGACCCAACCGTGATCGGCACCACTGCCGCGAAGGATGGCGACGAGTGGGTGATCGACGGTCGCAAGTGGTTCATCACCAACGCGTCGGTGGCCGACATCGTGCTGGTGTTCGCCGAGACCAACCCCGACGGCCGGCCGCATCGTCACGCGTCGGTGTTCGTTGTGCCCACCGGGACCGCGGGGATGGAGATCGTGCGTGACATCGGCACGATGGCGCACCCCGAAGTCGAGTACGGACGGCCGGGAAACCATGCCGAGATCGTGTTCCAGAACTGCCGGGTGCCGGCCGACCATCTGATCGGAGAGCCGGGCGAAGGATTCATGCTCGCCCAACAGCGGCTCGGCGGCGGTCGCATCCACCACGCGATGCGCTGGCTCGGCCAGGCGCAACGATCGCTCGACATCATGTGCGAGCGCGCCGTGTCGCGCACCTCGCACGGCAAGCTCTTGGCGCAGCACCAGATGGTCCAGGATTACGTCGCGCTGTCGCACATGGAGATCCAGTCGGCCCGGCTCCTCACGTTCCAGACCGCGTGGAAGATGGACAAGTACGGCGCCGCGGCGGTGCGCGCGGACCTCGGGATGGTCAAGGCACACGTGTCGAAGGTCGTGCTCGCGGTGCTCGACCGGACGATCCAGGTTTGCGGCGCCCTTGGCTACTCGAGCGACCTCCCGGTGGAGTCGTGGTACCGCTCGACGCGCTTCGGCCCCATCGGTGACGGCCCGGACGAGCTGCACAAATCGGTGCTCGCCCGCACGTTGCTCAAGGGGTACTCCCCCGTGGAGGGATGGCCGACCGAACACATCCCGAGCCGTCGTCCCGCGGCCGAAGCGAAGTGGGCTGAGCTGCGCGCACTTGCAGGCGTCAATTGAACGCTGAGCCCATCGCCGACGCGGCGCCACTGCAGCGCTACCTCGACGACGCGCTCGGCGACCGCGTCTCCATCACCGTGACGTCGATGACGGGGGGCGGTTCGTGCGAGGTGTTTGCTGTCGACCGCGGCCCGTCGCGATGGGTGCTGCGCCGCGCACCGCGTCACGCCAGCTCGGCCACCGCGCACGACGTGCTGCGCGAGTTTCGCATCCTCGATGCGATCAAGGACGAACGGGTGGCGATCGCCCGTCCGGTCGTGGCCTGCGCCGATGGCGAAGTGTTCGGGTCGCCGTTCTATGTGATGGAACGAATCGACGGTCGGCCGATCCTCCAAGCCGTGCCCGCGCAATGGGCGGCCGCGCCCGCAACGCACGGGAAGGCACTCGAGGAGCTCATCGACGCGCTTGTCGCGATACACGCCGTCGACTGGCAAGCATGCGGGCTCGGAGACATGGCGCACACCGGCGACTATCTGTCGCGGCAGGTCACTCGTTGGCTCACACAGCTCGACTCTTACGAAGGCCGAGACCTTCCTGCGGCCCAGCGGGTCGCCGGCTGGCTCGACGCGCATCGTCCCGCCGACCAACCGAACGCGCTGTGCCATGGCGACTACAAACTCGACAACGTGCTGTTCGCGCCGGAGCCGCCACCGCGGCTGCTTGCCGTCGTCGACTGGGAGATGGCTTCGATCGGCGATCCGTTGATCGACCTGGCGTGGGCGCTGATCTTCCATCCGGGGCCGGAGGGAACCATGCGTCTCGGCATGGCGAAGGAGCCGACGTTCGACGTCGCGCGCCTCCCCGATCGCGCTGCGCTAATCGAGCGCTACCGCGCGCGATCGGGCCGGGACACGACCGCGATCGGTTGGTACGACGTCTTCGCGCGCTTCAAGTTGGCCGTCGTCCTCGAAGGAAGCTACGCCAAGTTCCTACGCGGCCAATCCGACAAGGCCATCCACGAGTTCTTCGGGTCGCAGGTAGATCTGCTCCTCGACAGCGCGACCGACGTCATCAATCGAGGAGACGCGACATGATGCGCGCGTGGCAAGTGCAGGGCGCAGGAGAGCCGATCGATGTGCTGCGCGAAGTCGAGCTCGACCCGCCGGAACCCGGACCCGGCCAGGTCCGCATCCGCGTGACGGCGGCCGGCATCGGATTGCCCGACGTGTTCATGTGCCGCGGCACGTACCCACTCACTCCCCCGCTGCCGTTCGTCTCGGGCCAAGAAGCGACCGGCACGATCACCGCCGTTGGCGAAGGGGTCGACCTCGCTATCGGGACCCGGATCATGTGCGTCACCGCGTTCTGGCTCGGACACGGATCGTTCGCCGAGGAGTGCCTTGTCGCGGCGGACTCGACCTTCGCGATTCCCGACGGCCTCACCGATGCGGAAGCGGCCGGGTTCTGGATCCCGCACCTCACCGCGTGGATCGGGCTCGTCGATCGCGGTCGCCTCGCTGCCGGCGATTGGCTCGCCGTCCTCGGCGCGGCCGGTGGGAGCGGGATCGCTGCCGTCCAGCTCGGCCACGCCCTCGGCGCGCAAGTGATGGCCGTCGTGAGCGACGACGAACGGGCGGCGTTCTGCCGCGGGCTCGGCGCCGACGCAACCATCAATCACCGCGACGGTCCCGTCGCTCCCGCCTTGCGCGAAGTCACTGGTGGGCATGGCGTCGACGTCATCTACGACCCGGTCGGCGGTTCGCTCGCTGAGGACGCGGCGGGCGCGATGGCACGCGGTGGCCGGCTGCTAGCGGTGGGATTCGCGAGCGGTTCATGGCCGAAGATTGCCGCGCACAGCCTCGTCACCGCGAACACCTCGCTGGTCGGCGTGTTCGCCGGCGGGTACTCGCGCGAAGAGCTCGACGACATTCATCGCAACCTCGCCGCCCTCGTAAGCGACGGAAGACTGCGTAACGCGGTGAGTGCCGAGGTCCCGTTCGACGCGCTCCCCCGCGCACTCCAACAGATGGCCGACCGTGCCGTCGTCGGCAAACTCGTGCTGGTGCCGTGAGTCCTGTGTCGAAGCCGTCCGACTTCGATCTCGACCCCGAGGAGATCGTCACCGCCGCGGTCGAGATCTTCCAGGAATCCGGGCTCGACGCGGTGAGCATGCGCAGCGTGTCGACGCGGCTCGGCGTTTCGCCGGTTCCGCTCTACAGCCGGATCGGCAACAAGGACGCACTCGTCGACGCGATCGCCGACCGCGTGCTTGTCGACCTCGCACCCGCTACGAACGAGGGCGAGCCGTGGGACGAGTACGCCCTGCGTTGGGCTCGGGAACTGCGCGCCCGGCTGCGCCGCGCCCGAGACAGCCGGCTCATCCTCTGGCCGGGACGCGACGCGTACGTGGAGGCGTCACGACCCCTGGTCGAGGTCATGCGACGCGACGGCTTCGCGCTGGATGCCGCGGTGCAGGCATGCCGCCTGCTCACGTGGGCCGTCGTGGGATTCGGTGCCGTCGAGAGCGGCGTCGAACCGCCGGCGCGCGGCCGGCGGCGGGCTCGACCCGGAGGCGACCCGGCGGGCGTGACCCCGGCCGACGCCGAGGTGCTCTTCGACCTGCATATCCGCTACGTGATCGAAGGCATCGCTCGTGACGCGGCTGCTCCTGCGCCTCGCCGAAGGACGCGTCGATGAGCATCCCGACCTTGGACGCGAGCGGCAAGGTCGTCGTCGTCACCGGCGGCAGCAAGGGCTTGGGCCGGGCGATGGCGTTGGGGTTTGCCGAGGCAGGCGCCGATGTCGTAGTGGCGAGTCGCAAGCTCGAACGGTGTGAAGCGGTGGCGGATGAGATCCGCGGGATGGGCCGGCGGGCATTGGCGGTGAGCTGCCACGTCGGCGATTGGGACCAGTGCGCGGCCCTCGTCGACGCGAGTGTCGCAGCGTTCGGCCGGATCGACGTGCTGCTCAACAACGCGGGTATCGCGCCGGTGCCGCCGTCGCTGATCGGCGTCACCGGCGACTTGTTCGACAAGACGATTGCCGTCAACCTCAAAGGTCCGCTGCGGCTCACCGCGCTCGCAGCCGAGCACATGGCGGCCGGCGGATCGATCATCAACGTCAGTTCCAAGGCGTCGCTGCACCCGACGCCGTTCACCGTCGTCTACGCCGCCGCGAAGGCCGGCTTGAACGCGCTCACGAAAGCGGCCGCACAGGAGTACGGGCCACGGGGTATCCGAGTGAACGCGATCGTCTGCGGCACCTTTCACACCGACAGCCTGCACGCGTCGATCCCGACGGAAGGGCTGCAAGTACAGATGGCGTCGAACATCAGCCTCGGCCGGATCGCATCCGCGGACGAGATCGTCGGGACCGCGCTCTTTCTCGCGAGCGACGCGTCGTCCTACCTGACCGGAGAGCTCGTCGTGCTCGACGGCGGCTGAGCGCGCGGCGCGCGGAGAGACCATGGGAGCCGCAAACATGAACGCGTCATCGAACGACGTAATCGGTTCCGGGCGCGTGGCGGTGGTGACGGGTGCGGCGAGCGG
>JAODBJ010000143.1 GCA_025463905.1 Actinomycetes bacterium | reverse complement strand
CATCTCGACGCCGTAACTGTCGGACTCGTCGAGGATCAGCTTGCCCTCACGCTTGAGCGTGTGGTCGGGGTCGAGCGACCCGGGCACCGCGGGGTCGGGAATCTGCTTCACGCAGACGGCGACGTTCATCGGTGGTTGCAACTCCTGGAACTCGAATATGGGGCACACGCCGTGTCGCACATGTCGACGACCGGCCAGATGACGCCGAATTGTGGCAAGTCGCGTCGCTCGAAGTCGAACGGAGCCGTTGCATCCGGCCTGGCTGCGGAGTCTCCATCGTCGTCTCCATGGTGCAACGCGTTGGTACGCCGAGCGGGCGACGTGCGATGGTGGGTACCCGAATGGGCCAAATGGCAATCGAGATCAGCGACCTTCGTATGACGTACCGCGCTCGGCGCGGCAGCGTGCGCGCGCTCGATGGTCTCGACCTCGCGGGGCCCGAAGGCGGCGTGTTCGGCTTCCTCGGCGCCAACGGCGCCGGAAAAACCACCACGATCCGTGCCCTGGTCGGGCATCTCCGGGGAACCAGGGGCTCGATCCAGATGCTCGGCGTCGAGATACCGGCTGCCATCAACAACGTGATCGACCAGGTCGGCGCACTCGTCGAGACGCCTTCGTTCTTCCCGAACTTCACCGGGCGCCGCAACCTCGAACTCCTGGCCCGCTCGCGCGGGTTCCCTCGAAACCGCGTGAGCGAAGTGCTCGACACCGTCGGGCTCACGGAGCGCGCCAACAGCCGCGTCGCGACGTACTCGCTCGGCATGAAACAGCGCCTCGGGGTGGCGGCCGCGTTGCTCAAGGACCCCGCGCTGCTCATTCTAGATGAGCCGGCCAACGGTCTCGACCCCGCCGGCATCCTCGAGATGCGCAACCTGCTGCGCCGCCTCGGGCACGAGGGCAAGACCGTGTTCGTGTCGAGCCACCTCCTTTCCGAGGTACAGCAGATCTGCGACCGCGTCGCGGTGGTCGACCGAGGGCGTTGTATCTCGACGGGCACCGTTGCCGAGCTGCTCCAGGGCGGCCCGTCGATGTACCGCGTTCGCGTACCGGGCCCCGACCGCGAACAGCATCTCGCCGCGTCGGTGCTCCAACAGGCCGGCTTCTCCGTGTACGCCGATCCCGACGGGCAGATGGTCGTGCAGGTAAGCGTGGAGGAGGCGTCGCGGGTGACGAAGACACTCGCCGATGCCGCGATCTACATCGAAGAGCTCACACCGATCGAGCGCACGCTCGAAGAAGCCTTCCTCGAACTCACACAGCCGTCGGGTGAGCACGCGACGTGAGGCTGCTCCGAACCGAGTTGTCCCGCTTCTGGGCGCGGCGCGCGACGCGCTGGATGTTCGTGCTGGCGCTCGCGGTGATCGCGCTCGGCATCGGTATTGCGGCCGTACATTCGAAGGTGCGCACCGGTCACCAGGTCCAGTTCACCTGCAGCACAGTTGTCGGACAAACAACCACGCCCGACAATCCGCTCGGCGGCGGCAACTGCATCCCTACTACCTCTGAAACCGGGCGCATCGACCAGCGGTACAAGCTCGAGACGGAGTTGGGCAAGACGATCAGCGGGAGCGGTATCGCGTTGCTGCTGTTGTCGGTGCTGCTCGGTGCCACGTTCATCGGGGGCGACTATGTCGGGGGCGCGCTGGGGGGCCAACTGACGTTCGAGCCGCGCCGCGTCTACTTGTACGCGATCAAGGCGCTCGCGGTCGCGATCGCGTCGGCAATCGTTACGGCGTTCCTTCTCGTTGTGCTCAGTCTTGCGGCCGCCGTGCTGGCCGAAACCCGCGGTGTGGTGGGCCATCTCGACGCTTCCTGGTACCTGCACCGCGCCGGCGACATTGCCCGCGTGAGCGCCGCGTGTGCGTTGATCGCGGCCCTCGCGTTCGCCGTCACGGTCGTGGCGCGTCGCACGGTTGCCGCTGTGGTTGCGTTCCTCGCGTTCGCGTTCATCGTTGAACCGGCGCTCACCTCGGCGTTCCACCGTCTGGAGGGCACGACGCCGGTGTACGGCTTCATCGCGACGGTCTTGAACGAAGTCGCCCACCAAGGCGGCGACAGCGGCTTGCCCGGCTTCCATTCACTCGGCCATGCCGCCCTCGTCGCGGGTGCGTGGGCAACCGCGTTCCTGGTGATCGGCGGCGTGACGTTCGCGCGCCGCGAGATCCGCTGACTACCGTCGCGAGGCGATGACCCAGCTGGATGTCGTCGTGGTCGGGGCGGGCCCGGCCGGCGTGGCGTGCGCAATCACCGCGGCCGACCTCGGCCTCCGGGTCGTGTGCTGCGACAAGGCGACGTTCCCTCGCGACAAGACGTGCGGCGACGGCCTTACCACCGCGGCGCTGCGCACGCTCGAACAACTCGGTGTCCCACTGGGCGCGCTCGAACCGGAGTGGGCGCACGTGCGTGAGACGGTGGTGGTCTCGCCCAGCGGTCGCCAGGTGAGCCTGCCGCTCCCCACGGACGGCGCTTACAGCACGGTGGTGCCGCGTACACACCTCGACGCGTCGCTCGTCGCGGTCGCCCGCGCCCGCGGTGTCGATATCCGCGAAGGTGCCGCGCTCACCGATGTCGTCACCGACGCGAACGGCACCAAGGTTCGGCTCGCCGACGGCACCACCTTGGAAGCGAACTATGTCGTCGCGGCCGACGGGCACTGGTCGGCGGTGCGTCGCCTCGTCGCGCCGCCATCGAAGCCGGCACTCGGCGATTGGCACGCGGCGCGCGCGTACTTCCGCGACGTCCACGACGACCGGCTGTGGGTTCTCTTCGAAGAAGACCTCTTGCCCGGATACGCGTGGGTGTTTCCGTTGCCCGGCGGGCGCGCCAACGTCGGATTCGGCGTCTTGCGCTCCGACGGGCGCACCGGTCGCGAGCTGAAAGATTTGTGGACACACGTGCTCGCGCGGCCGTCGGTTGCTTCGATCCTGCGCGGCGCAACTCCCGAGCATTCGGTGCGTGCCTGGCCGATTCCGACGAGCTACGACCCTGACCGGCTCACGTTCGGCCGGGTGCTCTTCACCGGCGATGCCGCGTCGGTGGTTGATCCCATGACCGGTGAAGGCATCGCGCAGGCGCTCGAGACCGGGATCCTCGCGGCGCGCGCGATCGCGACGTTCGGCAACGATGCCGACGCGGTGACGGCGCGGTACCGGGAGACGGTCGACAACCGGCTCGGTCACGACCTGCGCTTCGCCCGTTCACTGCAACGCATCCTCCGTTCGCCGCTCGGCGCAAGGGCGTCGATGCGGGTCGCCGGGCTCACACCGTGGACCCGCCGCAACTTCGCGCGCTGGCTGTTCGAGGACTATCCGCGGGCGTTGGTGCTCACACCGAGCCGGTGGCGGCGTCACATGTTCACGGGTCCCGGCGCGTACCGGTAGCTTCTGGCCACCCGCGAGGCGTACGAGGAGAAACCATGGCGAGCGGCACCACCGAAACCACGATCGAACGCGACCCCGACACCGTCTGGAAGGTCATCGGCGACTTCGGCGGCTTGGCGTCGTGGTTGCCGGGCATCGAGTCGTGCGAAACGAAGGGCGACGACCGTGTGCTCTCGATGATGGGCATGACGATCGTCGAGACGTTGCGGGCACGCGATGACGCCAAGCGGGCGATCAGCTACGCGATCTCGGAATCGCCGCTGTCGCTCGAGCACCACGACGCGACCATCACCGTGTACCCCGCCGGCGGCGGTTCACGCGTCACGTGGGAAGTGAACATCGAGCCCGACACGCTGCTCGACATGTTCGTGCAGACCTACGCGCAAGGCCTCGCCGCCCTTAAAGCCAACGTCGAGGGCTAACCCGGCCGCCGGTGGGCGGCTCGCCCGCCCGGCCGCGTCAACTTTGATTCCCATTCTCGTTGCTATAGGCCCATCTTCGGGCATGAAAGCGCTCGTTGTTGCGTCAGTGTTCGTGCGTGTCGCGGCGGTCGGCGTCGCGTAGCCGGCGCGCGAGCCCCGCGAGGAGACGTTCGTTCATCGTCGGAACGTCACGCAACATCTTGCGGAACGGTCCCACGAGCAGCCGCGCGACGCTTACCGGCGTGGCCGCGACGACGTCGGCGTTGCGCGGCGCCGGATCCAGGACCGCGAGCTCACCGAAGTGGTCGCCCGGACCGAGTTCACCGACCTTGCGACCGTTGCGGCGCACCGTCGCGTTCCCGTCGAGCAACACGTAGAAGGCGTTTCCGGCATCACCTTGCGACACGATGCGAGCGCCTTCGGGAAAGTCGATCACCTCGGTGTTGCGGGCGATCTCCTGCAGGTCGCGCCGCGACGAGTGGGAGAACAGCGGCACTTCCGCAAGGTGGGCCACGAGATCGTTTCGACGCGCCATGACGTCCCCCATGTCGTACGCCCGTCTTCGAAGCTCGCAGCGTAGACGGCTACACGGTGATGGGCACGGGTGAGGCGGGGCCGCCGGGCTCTACAAGGATTTTCACGTGTTCTTCCGGCCGGCCGAGCGCGTCGAAGGCCGCGGGAACGCCATCGATTCCGCACACGCCCGTGATCATCGGCGCGACGTCGATCTCGCCTTCCGCGATCGCGCGCAACGTGTCGTTGAACTCGATCGGTTCGTACGCGAACGAGTAGATCACCGTGAGTTGCTTGGCTTGCGCCACAAGCGGGCGGAACGAGTCGAGTTCCATGCACGAGCCGACCACGCAAACCCGAGACATCGCGGGAGCGAGGCGCGTCGCGATCGACAAGGAACCGGGCACACCGATCGCGTCGAACACAACCAGGGAGCCGTGCCCGCCGGCTTGCTGCCACGCGTCGTACGGATCGTCGTGCGCGGGGTCGACGGTCGTGCTCGCGCCCATAGCTGTCGCGACCGCGCGCCGGCGCGTCGAATAGTCGGAGACGACGATGGCCTCCACGCCGAGGCGACGGAGTTCGGCCACCACGGCCAATCCAACCGGGCCCGCGCCGAGCACGATCGCCGACTCCTTCGGCCCAACGCCCGACCGCGCCACGGCGTGGCGCCCGACCGCCATCGGTTCGGTGAGTGCCGCGCGGCGATGGTCCAGACCGTTGGGGACAGGCAGGCAGATCGCCGCGGTGAGACGCATCAGCTCCGCGTAGCCGCCGTTGTAGATGTTCGAGTACGCGCCGACGGGTTCGACACCGCTGGACGTGATCGCGAGCGGGAGACAGCACACCAGGTCGCCCAGGCCAACGGGTGCACCGGCAGTGTCGGGCCCGAGCTCCACCACTTCGGCGCTGAACTCGTGGCCCATCACGAAGTCGCGGTTCGGGTCGAAGGTCATCGGCGCGTTCGCTTCCCTCGCCACTGCCACCAACTGCTCGCCGAAACGCAAGGCGTGCAGGTCCGAGCCGCAGATGCCGCAGGCCTTCACCGCGACGAGAACCTCACCGGGACCCGGTACCGGGTCGTCGACGTCGTCCACCCGCAACATCGTTCCTCGTGCCACCGCTGCGCGCATGGGCCGAGCATCACGGGCCGCCCCGGCGGCGTCAAGCTCGCGCCGGCGCGCCGCCCGCCTTGACCGACCGGTCAAGCCGGGGCCACGCTGAACCCATGAGCATCGACTTCAGCCTCTCCCCCGAACTCGAAGAACTCCGCTCGCGCGTGCGCGATTTCGTCGAGAACGTCGTACGCCCCGCTGAAGGGCGGATCCGCGAAGACGACCGGCGCTCGCTGATCGAAGCGATCATCGAGATGCGCAAGGAGGCGCAGGCACGCGGCCTCTGGCTGCCGCACATGCCACCCGAATGGGGTGGGATGGGCCTCTCGCACGCGCAACTCGCGATGGTGCAAGCCGAAGCCGCGAAGTCGCGCTTCGGGCCGTTCGCGATCAACTGTCAGGCGCCCGACGAAGGCAACATGCACACGTTGTTGCACTGGGGCACCGACGAACAGAAGAACAAGTACCTCAAACCGCTGTGCGAGGGCGTCGCGCGTTCCTGTTTCGCGATGACAGAACCGGAAGTGGCCGGCTCCGACCCGACGCTCATCCAAACTCGCGCCTACCAAGATGGCGACGAGTGGGTGGTCAACGGGCACAAGTGGTTCATCAGCGGCGCGCACAGCGCCAACTTCGCGATCCTCATCTGCCGCACCGAAGACGACCCTGATCTCCCGCAGGCTGCGAACACTGCGTTCATCATCGATCTCCCGACCGACGGTTGGACCGAAGTGCGCGAGATCGAGACCATGCACGGGCCGGGCGGTCATTCCGAGATCCGTATCGAAGACCTGCGGGTGCACAACGACCAGATGCTCGGCGGTCGAGGCCAAGGTCACCTGCTCGGCCAGTCTCGTCTCGGCCCCGCCCGGCTCGCGCACTGCATGCGGTGGCTGGCGCAAGCAGAGACCGCGCTCGACATGATGGTCGACCGATCACTCAACCGTTACGCGCACGGCTCGCTGCTCGCGGAGAAGCAGGGCATCCAATGGATGATCGCCGACTCCGCGATGGAGCTGTACCAGGCGAAGTTGATGGTGCTGCACGCCGCCTACAAGATCGACCGCGGCGACGACTTCCGTTCGGAAGTGTCAATGGCGAAACACTTCGTCGCGAACATGCTGAACCGGGTCATCGACCGTTCGATCCAGGTGCACGGCGCGCTCGGCTACTCGAAGGACACGCCACTCGCCGACATGTACCTGCACGCCCGATGGGCCCGCTTCGCCGACGGTGCCGACGAAGTGCACCAGATGCGTATCGCCGAACGCACCATCGCCGCCTACCGCGATCACGGCACCACGCGGAGTGCCACCGGAGACTTACCCCTGTAATTCCGCGTGTCCGAAGTCACATAGACGCGCCCTCGCGTCTGGGGTAGCAACACGGACAACAACGTGAGGGGCGCACATGACGACGCCGGCCAACAACCTTGTGGACGCGAGCGAAGGTTTCTTCGCCATCGCGAACTCGCCGGAGTTCCGCGACGACCCGTACGTCTTCTACAAGATGTTGCGCGACGCGACCCCACGGTTGCGCACCGACTTCGGCCTCTGGTTCCTCAGCACCTACGCCGACGCGGCGGCGGTCTTGCGCGACCCTCACAACTCGAGCGACGAAAAGCATTCGAACCTCTACGAGTTCTTCACTGAACAGGCACGAGAAAACGGCCGCGAACTCGCGGTCTTCGACATTCCCGTGATGTTGTTCATGGATCCGCCCGACCACACGCGCGTGCGCGGGCTCGTGCAACAGGCATTCACACCGCGGATGGTCGAGCAGATCCGCCCCCGCGCGCAGCAGCTCGTCGACGAGTTACTCGATGCCGTCGCGGCGCGCGGCGACAATACGTTCGACGTCGTCACCGACCTCGCGTACCCGCTGCCGGTCACGATCATCTGCCAGCTGCTCGGCGTTCCCGTTGCCGACCACCATCGCTTCGCCGAATGGTCGCAAACGTTGTCGCGCGCGATCGACCCGTCACCCATTCGTTCGCCCGAGCTCGAAACGGAAATCACGCTTGCGGGTGTCGCGTTCTTCGAGTACTTCGACGCCCTCCTCAACGAACGCCGAGGCGCGCCAGGTGACGACTTACTCAGTGCGCTCATCGCGGCCGAGGCCGAAGGCGATCGTCTCGACGGGCAAGAGCTGTTCGGATGCGCGCTCCTCTTGTTGATTGCCGGCCACGAGACCACCGTGAACCTGATCGGTAACGGGACGCTCGCGTTGTTGCGCGACCGCGATCAACTCAACCGCCTGCGCGACGACCCGTCGATCGCGCGCGTCGCGGTCGACGAGCTCCTCCGCTACGACAGCCCGATCCAGATGACGCAACGCATTGCGCTCGAACCGTTCGAACTGGGCGATGGCGAAGTGGTGGCTCCGGGTGAGCAGATGATCGTGATGCTCGGCGCTGCGAACCGTGACCCCGCTGCGTTCGATGACCCCAATCGACTCGACGTCGCGCGCGCAGAAGCGCGCCGCCACCTCTCGTTCGGCGGCGGCATCCATCACTGCCTCGGCGCCGCACTCGCACGAGTAGAGGGCGAAGTCGCGCTGTCGACGCTCGTGCGCCGCTTCCCCGGGCTCGACCTCGCAGGCGAACCGGAGCGGCGGCCCAACTTCACGCTGCGCGGGTTGGCGACGCTGCCGGTGAGCCACTGAAGCGATCCCCTCCTTTACACTCGTTGCCATGACGAACCAATGGTTGCGGCCTGACCACTGGTCCTTGGACATCCCGTTGCAAACGGAACATCCTCGGCTCTCTGTGCTCGCAGAGACCGGTTTCGTTGCGCTCGCGGATGCGAGTGTCGCCATCCCCGACGACGAGTTCATGGCCCTCGAGTACATGCACTGGAAGAGCGGCGGCGACACCAACTTCGCGCCCGTTGCCACCGCCACCGGCGACCTCGACTGTCGCGGCTTCTGGCAAGAGGGCGACGAACGCCCCGACAAGGCCGCGCGTTTTACGTCGAACGCGAAGTTGTGCCCGACGATTCGCGACTACGTCGATTCGGTCGACGCGAACTTCGGGCGCGTGCGCGTCATCAAGCTCGAACCGCAGGAGTACGAGCCCGCGTTGCGACAGATACACCGCGACGACAACAACCGGTTCAACCCGCCGAACGAAGGCTGGGTCGTGCGCTCGTGGCTGGAGCTCACCGACAATCCCAACAGCTTCATGGTGCTGATGGAATCGGGTGCCGACGGTTTCCCCGACCCGGCGACCGAAGTGCGCCTGCCACTGCAACGCGGCGCGCAGTTCGTAGTCGACACGCAGCGCCTGTGGCACGTCGTGTGCCATGTCGGCACCGCGCCGCGGTACGCGTTGATCTCCAGCTTCGAGACCGGCCCGGCACTCGAACGCTGGATCGACTCGGAGCTACCCGTCAGCGTCTAGTTCGCGGCGAGTCAGCGCTCGAGCGCTTCCGCCAGCGCGGCCGCGAACCGGTCCGGTTCCTCGACCATCGGGTAGTGCCCGACTCCGCCGAGACGATGCACGGTCGCGTCGGGACGGGCGGCGTGCAACCGACCGACCATCGACCACACCGCGATGGGGTCGAGGTCGCCCCACACGATGTCGAGCGGCGCGGGATGGCGTTCGATCGCACCGGTCCAGCGGGCTTCATGCGCGTGGCGTTCCTCGATGTAGCGGATCAGGCGCGGGAGCAACGTGTTGCCACCGGCGCGCACGACGAGCGCCGCCATCGCTTCGACCTCCGCCGGTTCGACGACGCTGTTCGGTGCAAACGTCGCCCGTAACGCGGCTTCGAGCGCGCCTTGTGGTGCGGCGGTCGCGTCGTCGAGACGGGCGTCGGGCAACGACGAAAGGAACTTCTGGCCGTCGGTGAGCTGGGCCATGTCGATGTAGATGGAGCCGTTCGTAAGGACGCGGCGTTCGATGTCGAACGACAACGTGCCGTCGAGGCTGCGCGCGAGCACTTCACCGCCGACGGAGTCGCCCATGTCGTGCGTGACCAGCGCGACGGTTCGTAGAGCGAGCGATTGCGCCAACGCGTCGACGAGGTCGGCCTGTTCGAAGAGTGAGTAGTGCTGGTCGGGCTTGGCCGAGAAGCCATAGCCGAGGAGGTCGGGAACGATCACCCGCCGGTGCTGCGCCATCGCAGTCGCCGCGAAACGCCAATCACACCCGCTCGTAGGGAAGCCGTGCAGCACCAGCACCGGTGGTAACTCGTCGTGGTGCACACCCAAATCGGCGACGAAAATCCGATGCCTGCCGAGGTCGTAGTAGGTGCCGAGCGCTTCCCAATCCTCGATGATGCCCATGCATGCGGACGCTACTTGCGGGTGACGATCAAGGTCGCCTGCTCCCCTGCCGCCCGGTGGCCCGGGATGACGCAGTACAGGGTGTAGCGCCCGGGCTCGAACCTGACTTTGCCTCGCACCACTTGGCCCGCGTTGTTCACCGTGAGCAGAAAACCGGGCACACCGCTGACCGCGATCATGTGCTGCCCGGCGCCGACGTCGTGTACTTGCAGTTCGACGATGCCGGCCGGTGCATGCAGCGTCGTCGGTTGCAAGGCCTGCTGGCCGGCCGGGATCCTGAACCGGCGGGTTGCAACCGCTGCACCCGCAGGAGGCGTGAACACGCGCAACGAGGGCGTCAGACGAGGCGGTCCGTGAGAAACGATGGCGGGGGTACGTGAGACCAGCAGTCGGTAGTTTCCGTCACGCGGTAACACGACTGACCTCACCTCGCCGCTCGGCACCTGCACACCGATGTTGGCAACCTTGAGAACGGTTTGTCGAGAGGGCCTCAGATCTCGGAACGAGACCTGGATACGACCCTTCGACACCGATTCGGGCGTTACCGTGAGTGTCAAGCCG
>JAODBJ010000123.1 GCA_025463905.1 Actinomycetes bacterium | reverse complement strand
ACAACATGGAACTGCTCACACGCGCGTCGACGCGGCGGTGACGGCATGACGGCACTCACACTGCGGTTGCGCGGGCGCGTCCACAAAACGGTGCTCTGCGCGCACATCCTCGCGGCGGCCGGGTGGTTCGGGGTCGCGGCGACGGTCGCGTTCATCGCGCTTACGGCCGCGGTAACACCCGATGCGGCCTTCGCACGAGCATTGCACCGCACGATGGAAACCGTGCCCTGGTTCTCGGTTCCGCTCGGCTTGGTTGCAGTCGCGACCGGCGTGCTCCTCGGTTTGGGCACCCGCTGGGGCTCGTCAAACACTGGTGGGTCATCGCGAAGATCGTCATCGCGGTCGTCGTAATCATCACTGACCCACTGCTGATCGCGCGCGCTGCGCACCACGCCGTCGTCGCCGGCAACGCGCCGTCATGGCTCTACGGCCCGACGATCGCGCACGTTGTCGTGCTCGCAACGGCGACGGTGCTGTCGGTGTTCAAGCCCCGTGCTCGCACCCCGTGGGCACGACTTTCTTCATGACCCGAAGCCATCTACGAAGCGGGAGCGTTCACGAACCATGCGTGTCAGCCTGAACATGACGAACTACTCGTGGCCCGATGAGGCCGCGCACCTTGGGTCGCGCATCAAGCAGGTTGTGCGCGCCGCCGACGACGCCGGCCTCGACACCGTGTGGGTGTCGGACCACCTGTTC
Source organism: Actinomycetes bacterium (assembly GCA_025463905.1). Lineage (GTDB taxonomy): Bacteria > Actinomycetota > Acidimicrobiia > IMCC26256 > PALSA-610 > JAODBJ01. Next base: position 19,172 of record JAODBJ010000123.1, on the reverse strand, counting down.
CAGGCCGACCCCACGAGTACGCCCGAGGCCGAGATGCTCGAGGCGTACACAACGCTTGGCTTCCTCGCCGCCCACACGACCCGCGTACGCCTCGGCGCGATGGTGACCGCCGCGACGTATCGCGCGCCCAGCTTGTTGGTAAAGGCGGTGACGACCCTCGACGTGCTCTCGGGTGGCCGCGCGTGGCTCGGAATCGGCGCCGGCTACCAGGAGCAGGAGGCGGGAGCGATGGGATTGTTTCTCCCACCGACGCGCGAGCGGTTCGAGCGACTCGACGAAACGTTGCGACTCGCGATCCAAATGTGGGCGGGCGATGATGCGCCGTTCGTAGGAACGCATTATCAACTGGAACGCCCGATCAACAGCCCGCAATCAGTGACCCGGCCCCATCCACCGATCCTGATCGGTGGGATGGGTGAGCAGAAGACGTTGCGGCTGGTCGCCCGCTACGCGGACGCGTGCAACCTGTTCGACGTTCCGGATGGCGGCAAGACGATCACCCGCAAGCTCTCGGTGCTCGCCGATCACTGTCGCGAAGTTGGCCGGTCTTACGACGAGATCGACAAGACGGTCAGCATGCGCCTCGCGCTGGGCGAGTCAGCTGCGTCGTTCGTCGAGCGGTGCAACGCGCTCGTCGCGATCGGGATCGAACACGCCGTCGCAATCACCAGCGGTCCCTGGACTGACGACGGCCTCGCGACCCTCGCGGCCGCGGTTCTCGCCCTGCGCGGGTAGCCGCGGCGGTTCAGCCCTCGAGGTCTCCGAGGTCGGAAGGAACATCGACCGCGTGCTGCTGCAACGCGTCGAGCGGGACGATCTCGAGCGCGCGTTGGTGCGTCGACGCGAGCACCACCGGCGCGGCAACACCGTCGTAGTGCGCGCGTAGCCAGTTCATCGCGGTCACACACCAGCGGTCGCCGGGCACTAGCCCCGGGAAGTGGAACTGCGGCATCGGCGTGCTCAAGTCGTTCCCGATGCCGCGCTGATGCGCGAGGAACTCGGTGGTCATCACGGCGCAGACGGTGTGGCTGCCGAGGTCTTCGGGCCCGCTGGTACAGCACCCATCGCGGTAGAACCCCGTAACCGGATCCGATCCGCAGGGTTCGAGTTCGCCGCCGAGCACGTTGTGATCAGTCACGCCGCAAGTATCGCGGCCGACGGCCGGTATCTGATCGGATACCATCGGTGCGATGGACGCTGAGCATGCAATTCGCGCGGCCCGACGCCGCGCCGGACTTTCCCTGCGACTGCTGGCCGCTCGCGCGGGGACGTCGCATTCCACCTTGGCGGCGTACGAGCAGGCCCGGAAGGTGCCGACGGTCGAAACGCTCGACCGCATCCTGCGCGCCGCGGGCTATGAGCTCACCGCAGAACTCACCCCCGCCGTTGGCGGCGCGGACCGCGCCGCGCGCGGGAAGGAACTCGCCGAGGCGCTCGAACTCGCCGCGCAGTTTCCCGCGCGTCCCGCGGCACAACTCGCGTTTCCGAAGTTCGGGAACCGGTGACATCGCTTCCGGACAAGATCGTCTCCATCCATCACGCGCTCGACGCGGCCGACCTCGCGCACGCGTTCGGCGGCGCGCTCGCGTTGGCCTGGTGCACGGAGCGCGCTCGCGGCACCATCGACATCGACGTGAACGTGTTCGTCGACGTGTCGCGTGCGGCAGAGGTAGCGACGGCGTTCCCGCGCGGCGTCACGCGCATCGCCGCCGACATTGCGACAATGGAGCACGACGGGCAGGTGCGCCTCTGGTGGGACACGACACCCGTCGACGTATTCCTCGACACCACCGAGTTCCACACGCAAGCTGGCCAGCGCGTTCGTTGGGAGAGTTTCGGCGGGTTCGACATGCCGTTTCTCTCATGCTCAGACCTTGCCGTGTTCAAGGCGTTCTTCAACCGCACGCGCGACTGGGCCGACCTCGAGGAGATGGCGGCCATCGGAACGCTCGACGTCGATCGCGTCATCGGCGTGCTCACGCGCTATCTCGGATCGGACGACGAACGCATCGATCGCCTCCGCCGCTTGACCTGACCGAACCCCCGAACCTCCGTGCCCAATTTGTGGCCCTGGGGCCGATCCTTCACGCGGGTTGGCGGGGGTTCGCGGGGGTCCGAAGCACGGATCGCGTTCGTGACGGATAATCATGCCGTGACAACGAGTCTCGGAACGCGGATAGCGGTCGCCGACGACGATGTCCTGCTTCGTGAGGGCCTCGCCAGCTTGCTCGAACGGAACGGATTCGAGGTCGTCGGTCAAGCCGGCGACGCGTCGGAGCTGCTCGCCGTGGTGCGTGAACAGCGTCCCGAGCTCGTCATCGTCGACATTCGGATGCCGCCCACGCACTCGAGTGAGGGACTCGATGCTGCGCGACTCATCCGACAAGACTTTCCCGACGTCGGAATCCTCGTCCTCTCAGCCCACGTCGACGTCGACGATGCAATGGAGTTGGTCGCCAGTGGAGAAGGGATGGGTTACCTGCTCAAGAGCCGGGTCACCGACGTCGCCGAGTTCGTCGACACCCTCGGGCGGATCGCGCGCGGCGGATCAGTCGTCGATCCCGGGCTCGTACAGGAGTTGGTCGGCGCGCGTCGCCGAAACGACCCACTCGAGTCGCTGACGCCCCGCGAGCATGAAGTCCTCGCACTCATGGCCGAGGGTTGCTCGAACGTTGGGATCGCGCACAAGCTCTTCGTCGCGGAAGGCACCGTCGAGAAACACGTCAACAGCATTCTTGCGAAGCTCCAGCTCCCGGAAACGCAAGACGACCATCGCCGCGTTCTCGCCGTGATCGCGTTTCTCGAAGCGCGTTAGCGCGCGCCGGCTTCGAGCGCGTCGGCGACCGCACTCGCCGACAACTCCGATTTCGAAACGAAGCCGGCCGCGGGGCTGGCCGCAATGAGGTCGGCGAATTCCACCTCCGCGTACGCGGAGATCAACACGACCGGCGCGTGATCAGCGTCCGCGAGCTGCTGCGCGAGATCGAACCCGCTCTCTTCGCCGAGATCGATGTCGACGAGGATGAAGTCCGGTTGTAGATGTCGCGCGAGTCGGAGCGCTTCCGCGCTCATCGACGCGACGCCGGCGACACTGAGGCCTTCTCGCTCCAGCAGTTCGCGCGCGGCCGCCAGAAACTCAGGGTTGTCGTCCACGATGAGGCAGCGCAGCGCAGAAGCCTCCGGCTCAGAGCTCACCTCCCCAGGATTGCAGCTACGAACGAGGCTGCGCATGCCTGCTACCCGGAATATCCGGACGCCGCTGGCTTGGTCCTCAAAACGGCGGCTGCCCTTGGCGACACGGCGGCCCGCGGGCGCGATCGTTCGTTCGTGAGGTGCCCGACCTGAACGCCGGAGAGGACAAAACGACCGTGGAGCTTCGCCAGATTCGTTTTTTTGTCGCCGTGGCCGAGGATCGTCACTTCGGGCGGGCGGCTGAGCGCATGTACATCGCGCAACCGGCGCTCTCCCAGCACATTCGTCGTCTGGAACACGAGTTGGACGTGCGTTTGTTCGACCGCTCCGCGCGCCACGTGCGATTGACGCCCGCAGGTGACGCCTTCCTCGACAGCGCGCGGCGGCTGCTTGCCCAGGCCGACGAAGCGGCGCGTCGCGCGAAGCGCGCGGAGGTCGGTGAGTCGGGCTCCGTGTCGATCGGCATCGACATTGCTGCAGCCGGTACCACCCTGCCCGCCGCGCTGCGCGGCTGGTCGACACGGAGACCCGCAGTTCGTCCTGTTCTTACCGCGGGACGAAGGCCGGCACTCCTCGACCTGGTTCGCCGTCGTGAACTCGATGTCGCCGTTCTCGATGGCCCGGTCACCGACGCGGCTTTTGAGACCGAAGTGCTCGTCGAACACGACGCGGTCGTGCTCGTACCGGCCACGCATCCTCTCGCCGACGCACCGTCGGTCGACATCGCTCAACTCTGGAGCGACGACTTCGTCTTCCTCAGCCGCGAGGTGGCGCCCGGCCTGCACGATCGCACGATTGCGCGGTGCAACGCCGCGGGCTTCAGCCCGGCCATCAGCGTCGAAGTCGACGAACCCGGCCTCGTGCCCCTCGCGGTTGCTTCCGGCGCCGGCGTTGCCGTGCTGGGTTCGAATTACGTGGCGGGCCGGACCCTTGCGGGCGTCGCATCGCGACCGCTCGCGGCCTCGGCGCCCATGACATCGGTGCTGGTCGTGTGGATCGCCGCGGGCGCCACCCGCCAAACGCTCGACCTCGTCGAGACGCTCATCGGATTCACACGCGACGCACGGCGCGGCGCGCGACCGACGCTCACTGCCGTCGGCTGAACCGACAACCGGCGACCGACAACCGGCAACCGCAAACAGACAACGAGACCGGACGACCGTTCTCCGAAGGGAAATGGCTATGGAAATGGTGACCCTGGGCATGACCGACTTGCTGGTGAGCCCGATTGCGTACGGCGCGTGGGAACTCGGTGGCGAGTGGGGATCGGTCGACGAGAACGAGGCGATCGAGACGATCCGTCACGCGCGCGACCGTGGCATCAACCTGTTCGACACCGCGCAGGCGTACGGCTTCGGCGCATCGGAACGGATCCTCGGCCAGGCGTTGCGCGAAGACCTCGACCTGCGTCGCGGCGAGATCGTCATCGCAACCAAGGGCGGATTGCGGCTGACCGAGAACGGTCTCGAGCGCGACTCAAGCCCGGCATGGTTGCGCCGAGGAGTCGAGAACAGCCTGCAGTCGCTCGCCGTCGACTACATCGACATCTACCAGGTGCACTGGCCGGACCCGAACGTTGATCTGGCGGAGACCGCCGGCGCGCTCCAAGAGCTCGTGCAAGAAGGCAAGATCCGCCACGTCGGCGTCTCCAACTTCGACACCAGCCAGATGGCCGAGTTCGCGCGCACGCGGCCGGTGGAAACGCTGCAGCCGCCGTACAGCTTGTTCCGCCGCGAGATCGAAACCGACGTGTTGCCGTACACGGAGGCGCACGGCATCGGCGTTCTCGCGTACGGACCGCTCGCCCACGGACTTCTCTCGGGCGGCATCGACGGCCAGACGACATTCGCCGCCGACGACTGGCGCAGCACGAACCCGTCGTTCCAAGGCGAGACGCTCCATCGCAACCTCGAGACCGTCGGCGAGTTGCAACGCTTCGCGTCCGAAGAGTTTGGTACCTCGGTCGCGCAGCTCGCCGTGGCGTGGACGCTGGCCAACCCCGCCGTGGATGTGGCGATCGTCGGTGCACGACGCGCGCAGTACATCGACGACGCCATGACCGCCAGCGAGCTGCGGCTCACCGAAGCCGAGCTCGCGAACATCGACCGTGTCATGTCTGGCGCGATGGCCTTCACCGGACCGTCACCCGACCTGATGCCCACCCGCTGATGGAAGTGAAGCGATGACACAACCCTTTTCCCAAGAATCGACACTCCCGACCGTCGCGGTGTTCGGCACCGGCAGGATGGGCACGCCGATCGCCCGCAATCTGCTCCTGTCGGGCTTCCCTGTAGAGGTTTGGGATCACACCGCAGCCGGCGCGGCACCGCTCGCCGCGGATGGTGCATTTCTGGCGGGCTCACCCGCCGACGCGGCGAGAGATGCCGACGTCGTGTTGACGATGCTGCCGGACGGCGACGCGGTAGCAGAGGTGATGAGCGAGCCGGGTGGGGCGCTCGCCGCGATGCGTCCGGGATCGACGTGGATCCAGATGGGCACGATCGGCGTCGATTGGATCGAACGGTGCGCGGCACTCGCGTCCGCAAACGATGTCGAGTTGGTCGATGCACCGGTCTCGGGCAGTGACGGCCCGGCCCGAAACGCCGAACTTCTCGTCTTGGCCTCCGGATCCGATAGTGCGCGAGAGCGCGTGCAACCGATCTTCGACGCGATCGGCCGCTCGACGATGTGGCTCGGGCCCGCGGGGAACGGAACTGGGCTCAAGGTCGCGCTCAACAACTGGATCGCGGCGCAGGTCGAAGGCATCGCCGAAACGATTGCCCTCACCGATGCGCTCGGGATCGACGCGCGTCTGTTCGTCGACGCGATCGCCGACGGACCGCTGGGATCGCCGTACGCAGTGGCGAAAGGACGTGCGATGCTCGCCGGCAACTTCGAGCCCGGCTTCGCCTTGCGCCTCGCGTTCAAGGACGTCGGTCTCGCGCTCGACGCCGCGCGCACGCGCAACGTCGAACTCCCGCTTACTGAAGCGGTCGCTCGACGTTGGGAGCACGCCATCAGCGACGGCTACGGCAACGACGACGTCGACGCCGTGATCGCCGTCGCGACGACGGCAACAGATCGTGCAGCAGTGACGACCGGCAGACGGCGGACGTAGGTCGCGTCGTGACCGCGACGGAGGCTCGAGATGATTCGCAAGCGCGCAACGCGTAAGTCAGCACCGCCTAAGTCATCGCCGGTAGGGGCGTCGCCGCCGATCGCGCCCGGCAATGTCGCCGAGTGGGTGCGCAGCCTCCCCTGGGTGGTCGAGCGCCCGGCCGATTCGAGGTCACCGGGTGTCCGGCTCTTCGCGGTCGACTGCCCGCCGCTTCGCCGCCGGCGGGTCTGGCTCGTGACGGGTCTCGGACAGCAGATGGACGCCGGCGCCACCGAAAGTGCCGACGTCGCCGCCGTCATGCCCGTCGAGGCGAGCCGGGTGGCCGAGGACGCCGGCTGGGACGTGCTCCGAGCGACGCCGCTGCCCGCGGACCACGTGCTGATGACGCTCGGACGCGACACGGCACGCATGCGGGAGAGCATCGAAGCGTTCGTCCTCGCGGCGTACAACTACGCCATGTCGTGAACCAGCGCGTGCGACTTCGTGCCTGCGCTAGCCGTTCAACAGACGCGCGAGCGGGTCGTCGAAGGGAGCCACGGGCTTCGGAAAACCGGCCCGCGCCCGCGCGACATTCGTCTTCGTAACGACTTGCACAGGTGCGTCTACCTTCACAGGGAGCGCCTTACGTCGTTGCGCGGCAACGCACGCCTCAACGGCGAGTTGGCCCATCGTGTACGGATACTGAGCGATCGTCGCCGACATCGCACCGCTCTGCACAGCCTCGAGCGCCGCGACGACACCGTCTACACCGATGACTGCCACCTTGCCAGTGAGGCCGGCAGCGCTCACCGCTTCGGTGATCCCGAGCGCCATGTCGTCATTCGCAGCAAAGAAGCCGTCGACGGGCGGACGCACGCGAAGCACACCCTCGGCGGCAAGGCGGGCGCGCTGGCGGTTGAAGTCCGCCGCGACTGTCTGCACGACCTGGAAGCGTTGGCGCGCGCCCTGGGTAAAGCCCTTCGTGCGCGCCTCGCTGGTGCTGTCACCCGGAATCCCAGCGATCACTGCGACGCGCGCATCGGTCCCGACGAAGCTCGCCATGGCATCAGCGGCCTTGCCCCCCGCCGCGACGTTGTCGGTTCCGATGTACGTGGCGATATGGACACCGACCGCGCGCGAGGCGTTTTGGTCGACCGGCGAATCGATGTTCACGATCGGTGTTCCCTTTGCGATGTGCGACAGGGGCGCAATCAAGTTCGTTGCCATGATCGGATTCACCACGTAGCAGCCGGCACGTTGCGCCACGCGCGACTCGAGTGTGGAAGCCTGCCCGGCCGTGTCCTGCAGCCCGGCCGCGGCGTCGACACTCAAGCGGACGTCGTCGCGCCGAGCGGTCGCGACGAGACCGTCCTTCATCGTCGCGAAGAACGGGTTGTCGAGGCCCTTGATCACCGCAACCACCGTGGCACTGCGGTTGACAGGGGCCGAGCTGTGGCCGCCCTTACCGCACGCGGCGGCGCACACAAGAAGCACTCCGACCAGGATCCGCCCGCGCACCCGTGCATCATGCGCCGCTCCGTACGTCGCGGCGCAAGCGCAATGTGCACACCCACCCTCGTACCTGGCGCCTTGTCCAGCAGGTGGGCGCCGCGTCACGATGAAGCGTGACGCTTGCAGGATTTCGGTCCACGCTCCGTCGATATGCGCCCGTTGCGCTCGTCGTGGCGCTGCTCAGTGCGGCCGGCTACCTCGTCACGAGTGAAACGATTCGCAGGGATCGCGACGCGACCGCCGCGCGGCGCGCGCAGATCGCGAGCGTGCGAACGCAGGACGTGCTGGGACACGCAAGAGCGAGTGTCGTCGGTCTCGGAAACGTCCTCGCGGCGGAGCGCGTCCCGAGCCCTCAGCGCTTCGCCGAGTTAGCCGGCAGCACCGCGGGGAGCATCGGGCTCACGGACGCGATGTGGGTCCGCCGCGTCAACGGTCACCTGGTCGCGACTTTCACCAGCAGGACCCGGCCCGAACTTCGCCCCGGTGTCGACGTGTCGATCTGGCCCGCGCTTTCCCGCGCGATCGAGAACCGTGCCTCCGCCTTCGCGGTCGCTGCGAGCGACGCCGGTGCTCTCGGCTCCCAACCCGGGTTCTACCTCCTCGAGTCCGGCAACTACGCCAACGGTCCCGGCCGCAATGGTGTTCTCGTCGTATTCGTTCCACGCGGCTGGTTGACGGTCTCGTTGGCCGAGGATCCGCGGCGCGTCGCCGTCAGCCTCGACGGTGCACTTCTCGACGGTGGGCTGCGCTCAGGGATCACGGCCACCACGAGCTTCGACGCGCTCGCGCGGCACTGGCAGATCGACGTCGGGCGTGAACCACGTTCGCAGTTGCAGTCGTTGCTTCCCTGGCTCGCGTTCGCGTGGCCAATCGCGGCGGCGCTGCTCATCGTGGTCGTGACACGAGGGATCGTCCGCAGGCGGCGAGCCGAGCGCGAGGTCGAGCGGGTATTCGACCTGTCACTCGACCTGCTCGCCATCGCCGGATTCGACGGTTACTTCAAGCGGGTGAATCCCGCGATCGAGCGGACGCTCGGCTATTCGAGCGAGCAGCTGTTGTCGCGGCCATTCTCCGACTTCGTCCATCCGGAAGATCGGGAGTCGACGCTCGAAGCGTTGAGCGCTCTCGCCGGCGGCGAGGAGGTCGTGCAGTTCGAGAACCGCTACGTCTGCAGCGACGGGTCCGCGCGATGGCTGGAATGGAGTACGCGGCCGGTGCCCCACGAGCGCCGCCTTTACGCCGCGGCACGCGATGTCACCGACCGCAGGCGCGCGGAGACTCAGTCGCGCGTGCTCGCGGACGAACAGGCCGCGTTGAGGCGCGTGGCAACACTCGTCGCGCGAGGCGCTGCCGCGACCGACGTGTTCGACGCGGTGACGGCCGAGGTCGGCCAGCTACTGCCCGCCGATGCAACACAGATGAGTTGCTACAACTCCGACGGGACCGTCACGAGCGTCGCGCGCTGGTCGACCCCTGGTTTCGAGCTGCCCACTGCCACACGCTGGGCTCTCGGCGGTCAGAACGTGACGACCTTGGTCGCGCACACCGGTCGCCCCGCACGCATTGATGCGTACACGGAAGGTTCGAGCGACATCGCGGTCGCCGCGCGTCTGGCCGGCGCGCAAGGAGCAGTCGGCGCGCCAATCATTGTCGAGGGCCGCGTATGGGGCGTCATGGTTGCATCCTCGACGGAGGCCCGGCCCCTGCGCCCGAACACCGAGGCGCGCCTCGCCGCCTTCACCGAGCTCGTCGCCACCGCAATTGCAAACGCGACCAGCCGAGCCGAGCTCACGGCGTCGCGGGCTCGGGTCGTGGGCACCGCCGACGACACGCGCCGCCGCATCGAGCGCGACCTGCACGACGGCACCCAACAACGGCTCCTCTCGCTCGTGCTTGCGTTGCGCTCGGCCGAGAAGACGGTCCCGTATGACCAGGACCAGCTGAGGTCGGAGCTGTCTCACGTCATGACCGGCCTGGCCGACGCGGTCGACGAGTTGCGGGAGATCGCGAGAGGCATCCATCCGGCGATCCTCTCGCGAGGTGGACTCGGACCCGCGCTCACGACTCTCGCGCGCCGGGCCGACGTGCCGGTCAAGCTCGAATTACGTGTGCCACGCCGGCTCGCCGACGCGGTCGAGGTCGCCGCGTATTACGTCGTGTCGGAGGCGCTCGCGAATGTCGCCAAGCACGCGCGCGCCTCCGTCGTCGAAGTCGCGGCCGCCACCAGAGATTCGATCATCGAGCTCGCGGTTCGTGACGACGGCGTCGGCGGGGCCGATCCAGACCAGGGCTCCGGCCTCATTGGCCTGCGAGACCGTGTCGAAGCGCTCGGCGGAACGATCGAGATCTCGAGCAGCCGCGGAAATGGAACGACGATCGTGGCCAAGATCCCGATCGACGGCACCGACGAGCTCAACGCCTGATCACCCGCGACACCGTCTCGCATGAGATCGACTTCGCGCGTGACTGCACGACCCGGCGTGGCCATTGTCGAGGGCAACGTCGTGAGGAGGCAGGATGAAGCGCGAGTACGCAGCAGCCGCGGTAGTTGTGGCGATGGTCCTAGCTCTGGCCGCGTGTGGTGGCAGCTCGAACAAAGCATCACCGGTCGCCGCAACGAACACTGCGTCGGTGTCGACAGCGTTCACAGTCGATCAGTTGCCCGCGCTCGTGACTCGGGTCGAACCGACCGTCGTGACCGTTCTCACCAACCTCGGTGAAGGTTCCGGCATCATTTGGTCGTCGAACGGGACGATCGTCACCAATAACCACGTCATCGCGAACGCGTCATCCATCACGGTGCAGTTCGCGGATGGCAAGCAGGTTCCCGCCAAGGTGCACGCGGCGGACTCCTTCTCCGATACGGCCGTCCTCGACGTTGCCCGCACCAATCTGCCGCCGGCGAAGTGGGCGACGACGACGCCGGCGGTCGGTACCTTCGTGGTCGCGATCGGCAACCCGCTCGGTCTCACGAACTCGGCCAGCATCGGGATCGTGTCGGGCGCCAACCGCAATATTCCGGGCAGTGGTGCGTCGCCGATCGCCGACCTCCTTCAGACCAGCGCGCCGATCTCACCCGGCAATTCCGGTGGTGCGCTCATCGATGATCAAGGCGCGGTCGTCGGCATGACGGAGGCGTACCTGCCGCCCTCGACCGGCGCAGTGTCGATCGGACTCGCCATCCCGGCGCCGACCGTCGTCGACACGGTGAAACAACTGCTCGCAACGGGCAGGGCGACGCACACATACCTGGGGGCGTCGACGGAAACGCTCACCTCTGCCATCGCCCAACAACTCGGCGTGAACGCGTCGTCGGGCGTCATCGTCGTGAGTGTTGCCACTGGCGGGCCGGCGGCAAAGGCGGGGATAGCCCCCGGCGACCTCATCACACAACTCGACAACACGCAGTTGCAAACCACGGCCGACTTGGTGCTCGCAGTTCGCCAACACAAGCCGGGAGACGTGGTCACGATTCACTACCTCCGTAGTGGCACCAGCCGCACAACAAAGGTCACGCTCGCGTCCCGCGCCACGTGAAGCGAACGTGCGTCACGGATTGCGTCCCCAGGGCGCATTCGTGACGCCGGTTCGAGAATCGACCGGACCGGCGTCAGCCACTCAGCGCTCGCGGCTGAGGTATCGAGCGAGGTCCGCCGCCTCACAGCCATTGCCGGCGATGAGGAAGACGTCGTGCGCAGTGTCGTTCTCGGTCGCTGCGTTGAGCGACTCGATGCTCAAACCGTGGTCGGCGAACCATTGGCATATCGCCCACAGCAAGCCGAGTTGGTCGGGCGCGGTTACTCGAACGAGCGACCGTTCCGGCTCCGTACCGTCGACCGTCACACGAGCGCGGCCGGCGGGCGTGAAGCGAAGCGGCAGGCTCGTGCCGGCCGTGCCGACGGCTCGTAGATCGTCGCCGAGACGTTCCCAGGCGTCAGCGTCGATCGACGCAGCGTCCGCGAGTGTCAACGCGTGCATCGCGATACCGCGCCTCGCCCACGTGGCGGCCGACGCGTCGGCGACCGCCAGCCCGTGCGCGGCCAGCACGCCGGCCGTGTCGGCCAGGAGGCCCGGACGATCGCCTGCGACGACGGTGAGGCGCACCCCGTCCGAGTTCGACACGGGCCGCGCAACCGCCCGCACCTCGCCGCGACCCAGCCTGGGATGGCAGAGGGCGACGTCACCGGCGAGCACCGACGCTGGTGCACTCATGAGCCACAGCGGTGGTGCCTCACTCAACAGCCCGCGAGCGACGCGCCTCGGAATCTTGGTGGGTCGCAGTGCCTCGGCGACCTCGAATGCGCGACCCGTCGCGGCCGCGGCGTGATGGGCGGCGACGCGCACTTCGACGACGTTGCCGAGCACCTCGCCGAATGAGTCCGGATTCGCAAGCAACCATGAGTGCCGCCCGGAAAGCACGCGGCCTTCCGCACCGACCGCGCTGCACAGCGCTTCGAACGCGGCGTGCGGGATGACACCGTCGCCTTCCGTTGTGAGCGCCAGTACGGGTAGCCGGCGTTCGCGCAGCGCGGCCAGTTCCAACCGCAGGTCCGCCCGTCGCGCCAGGTCTCCCGCGCGCAGCAGCCCGAGAGGGTTATGGACAAGGTTGCCGATGACGTCGTCTCGCATCGCGACAAGGATTTCGATGCCTTCGCGCGTCGGCATCAGCTCGCGGACGAACTGGGCGAGCCACGTCCAGATCGGTCGGTTGGTCACGCCACCGACTGAGTTCAGCAGTACGAGATATCCAACCCGCTCGGGGTGCGCGTGGGCGAGCTTGATCGCCACACCGCCGCCGAACGAATGGCCGATCACGAGCGAAGGCTCGTCGATACCGACGGCGTCCATGAAGGCGTCGGCCCAGTCTGCGTAGCCCGCGATCGACATCGATTCACCCGGGAGCGCGGCGGTGCCGCCGAAGCCGGGCATGGCCGGTGTGTACACGCGACAACCCCGGAGCGTCAGCCGTCGCACTGCGCGTTTGTACGCCCGGCCCCCGAGCGCCCACCCGTGGAGAAACACCACAGGTGGACCGTCGCCACCGACGCCGTAGGTCGCATCCCGACCGTCAATCTCGATGCGTTGCCAGGACAGGAGGTCTTCGGCCATCGAGCTGTCGACGGTACGCGTGTCGCGGTCCGTGTCGGTTTCCGGCGCGTGAAACTCGCCGTCCGTCTTCAGCGGGCGGGCGGGCGTTGCAAATGCTGGCAAGTTCTGCCCTCCGGCTGGGATACTTGCGTTGGCGGGGGAGTCGTTCATGGCTGGATTGCCCTCCGGGATGGTGACGTTCCTGTTCACCGATCTCGAAGACTCAACGCGCATGTGGGATGAACATCCGGACGCGATGCGAGCCGCGTTGGCGCGCCACGACGTCATGCTGCGCAACGCCATCGACGCGCACCATGGCCGAGTCATGAAGACGACGGGTGACGGCGTTTGCGCGGTCTTCGCCACCGCGACCTATGCCGTCATGGCCGCGGCAGACGTCGCTCGTGCGTTCTCGTCGGAGCAATGGCAAGCGACCGGGCCGCTACGCGTGCGTACCGCGCTTCACACCGGCACCGCTGACGAGCGCGACGGCGACTACTTCGGACCCTCGCTCAACCGGGCCAGCCGGCTCATGACCGCGGCCCACGGTGGGCAGGTCGTGTTGTCGGCGACGACGACCGAACTGGTCCGTCCCACCCTTCCGGACGCGCTGCTCCTCGTCGATCTCGGTGAACATCGCCTTCGCGGTCTTGCGCAACCCGAGCGTGTGTACGAGCTCGCGATCTCTGGCGTCACGTCGCACTTCCCTCCGCTGCGGTCGCTCGACGCGTTCCCCGGCGCGCTCGCGCTGCCGGCGCCGGCGTTCAGCCGAGACGATGAGAAACTCGCAGGCCGCGCGAGCGAGCTCGACCGTCTCGAACGCGTATGGGAACAGGCCGCCGGCGGAACGCGCCACGTCGCGCTTCTCGCGGGCGAACCCGGCATTGGCAAGACGCGACTCGCGGGAGAGTTCGCTGCGCGCGCGCACGCGGAGGGTGCTGTCGTGTTGTACGGGCGCTGCGATGAGGAGGCGATCGTCCCGTACCAGCCGTTCGTGGAGGCGTTGCGGCCTTGTATCGACAAGTACTCGCCGTCGGCGCTGCACGAACGTCTATCCGGATTGGAGCGAGATCTCGCGCGCATCTTCCCTGAACTGTTGGGGCACATTCCGGAGTCGTCGGTACCCGTGCCGAGCGATCCCGAAGCCGAGCGCTACCGGTTGTTCGAAGCCGTTACGACGTTGCTCACAGGCATCACTGCCACACAGCACACTGTGCTCATCCTCGACGACCTGCATTGGGCGGACAAGCCGACGCTGCTCTTGTTCCGGCATCTCATGCGGTCCGCACCGCGCGCCGCGCTCCTGATCGTCGCGTGCTACCGCGACGTGGATCTCGAGCAAGACCATCCGTTCGCCGACCTCCTGGCCGACTTGCGCCGCGAGCGCTTCGTCACGAAAGTGACGCTGTCGGGGCTCTCGGAGGAGGAAAGCGGGCAGCTGCTCAGCCGGCTCGCCGGACACGACGTCGCCGCGCCGATGATCACGGCGCTGTACGGCGAAGCAAACGGCAACCCATTCTTCCTTGAAGAGCTACTGCACCATCTCGTTGAGGCACGGTTGCTCCCGGCTGTCGACGCCGAGTACGTCGAACTCGGTGCGTTGGACCTCCCGGACAGTGTGCGCGAGGTGGTCGCGCGCCGGCTTCGGCGGCTGCCGGCCGCGGTCAACGATGCGTTGAGCACGGCCGCAATCATTGGCCGCCGGTTCGACGCGATGCTCGTCGCGCACGCAGCCGGCCAACCCATCGACGGCGTCCTCGCGTCCCTCGACCGAGCGGTCGAGGCCGGTCTCGTCGACGCTGACGCCGCGCTCGTCGGTTGCTATGCGTTCGCACACGCGCTGATCCGCCAAACCGTGAACGCCGAGCTCGGTACGGCGCGACGAGCGCAAATCCACGCAGCGGTCGGGAAGGCAATGGAAGAGGCCGACGGATCGATACATCGCGCCGCGGAGCTCGCGCTGCACTTCACGGAGGCGCTCCCCCTTGTTGGTGCACGCAAGGCCATCACCTACACGACACAAGCCGGTCTCGACGCGTTGGCCGACTTCGCGTTCGAGGACGCCGTCGCTCACTTCGAGCACGCGCTTCGACTACTCGAACAGCACGCGCCGCATGACAAGCCGCGCCGGGCGGAGCTGCTCACCGACCTCGCCAGCGCGCTGGTGTACGTCGACGAACAAGCCGGAGTCGAGACCGCGCTGCGAGCGGTGAATGCGGCCCGAAACGACGGCTCGCCCGCGCAATTCGGTCGCGCGGTGGCGGTCTTCGTCGAACCGACCTACGGCGCACTCACCTTCCCCGGCGAGGTGACGAAACTCTTCGACGAAGCCCGGTCCGTGCTCGACGACCGCGATCCTGCGTTGCGGGCTCGTCTGCTCGCGTTCGAAGCCTTCAAGTACGCGGTGTACCAGCTGCGCGGCCGTGACGGACGACGCATCGCCGAAGAGGCGGTTGCGCTGGCGCGAGCAAGTGCTGATTCGGAAACGCTCGCCGACGCGCTGTTTGCGCTCGCGGTGAGCCTCGAAGGCTCCGTCGACGTTGCGCAGCGAGTGGCGCTCGGCAACGAGTTGGTTGCGCTCGGGCAGGACGGGAGCCGGCGGGCCCCCGCGTTCGGGCTTCGAGTGATCGCCCGCGCGTATCTCGAACTCGGAGATGCCGAGGATCTTTCGGCGACGATCAGCGAGATGGTGCGCATCGGCGACGAGTTGCGATGGTTGCCGGCGAAGGCGTACGCGGCGCAGTGGCGAGCGACGCAGGCGCTTGTCGAAGGCCGCTTCGAAGATGCCCACTCGTGGGGCAACGAGCTGCGCCGGTACGCGCGGGCATACCGCGGCGCCGCCGGCATGCATACGGTCCAGGCGTACTACCTCGCGCGGGAAGAGGGCGGCCTGGGCAACCTTGGCTCGTTCGCCGCGTTGCCCGACGAGCATGCCGACAATCTCTACGCGGCGGCTTCATTCGCGCTCGCGCAGCTCGAATCGGGGGATCGGCCGGCCGCGCAGCGCACCCTCGCGTCAGTTGCGGCGCGTGATCTGCTTCGGCGCGACGACGACTGCGCGCGAGGCGCGGCGCTCGGCATGTTCGCGGAGATTGCCGCCAACGGCGATATGCCGGCCGAGGCCGAGGTGCTGCTGGATCTCCTCACACCCTTCACCGGCCGGCTCCTGTGCGTCGTGCTCGGACTCGCATGCCTGGGCGCGGCCGACCGCTATATCGGGATGCTGAGCGCCGCGCTCGGACGTGAGGACGGCGCCGAGGCGCACTTCGAACGCGCACTGGTGCTCGAAGATCGCATCGGTGGTCGCGCCCTCCTGCCGCGCACGCGCTATTGGCAAGCGCGCTTCTATCGCGACCGCGGCCGCCCAGGCGATGAGCGCGCGGCGCGCGACATCCTCGCTCGCGTCGCCGACGAAACGTCGCAGCTGGCAATGCCGCACCTGCACGCGCAGGCCGAGGAGCTACTGCGCTGACGACGCGGCGCGACGTCAGCTTTGGGGGGTTTTGCGGCCGCTCACCTGAATCTTGACGATCGGCGGAGGGCCGTCGTGCAACGGCATCGCGTCGTCGTCGCGCAGGCCTCCCGCGCGAACGATGAACGATGTCGCTTCCGAACGCGTGGAGCCGTACCGTCGAGCGTTCGGGATGAGCATGAACACCGTGATGCGGTGCTTGCCCTTGCAGATGTGCAATTCGAAGTCGGGGCCGGCACCGGTGATCCAGAACGTCTCGATCGGGACCGGCGCGGGGTATTCCTGCCGGCCGATCCGGATCGCTTCTGCATAACCATGGCGCAGAACCCGATCCACTTCCTTGCCCGCGAGTTGGCTCTTGTCGGACAGCCAGAAGTTCTCGAAGTCCTGCGGATTGCCGACATCGGTCGCCAGCCGGTTGGTGGAATTCAGCTCCGCGGTGGTTGCCGAAAGCGACTGGTGCTGGTGTGCTTGGAGCAGTTGTTCGGCAATTGTGTAGGCATCGTCGATCGGCGTGCCTTCGCCGCTATAGAAGTCGTCGAGGAATTCGGCGGTCAGACTTTTGTAGATAGCGCAATGCGGCATCCCCACCCCTTTGATCGCGCGGCGCAAACCGTAGGTCAGGCGTCGCGCAATCGCCAGGGGTAGATCGAAGAACAATCCTTCGTCATGGATTACGCGGGGTGGATGGCTTCGGCCGGAGTGAGGCGGGCGGCTCGGGCGGCGGGGTAGATGCCGGCGATGGCGCCAACCGCAAGTGATGCCCCGACGCCGGCGGCGAGCGCGGCGCTGGGGATGCTGATGATCCAGCCTTGCGAATGCGCGTAGCCGGCAGTGATCGCCGATCCGAGTGCTGCGCCACCGATACCACCGAGTGCCGACAGCAGCACGGCCTCCACCAGGAACTGCGCGCGGATGTTGCCTTTGGTTGCTCCGAGCGCGCGACGCAGTCCGATCTCGGTGCGACGTTCGAGTACCGAGATGATCATCACGTTGCCGATGCCGACGCCGCCGACGAGCAACGCGACGGCACCGAGACCGAGGAGGAGGGCGGTGAGCGACTTGTCGGTGGCCGCTTTGGCGGCGAGTGCGTCGGAGGGACGCGTGACACTGACATCGCCGGGGGATTGCGGGTTGGTGGTGGCCGCGAGGATGTCGCGCACTTGTTGCACTTCGTTCGGGTCGGTGCGCACCCGCACGGTCGAGGGCGAGTCGTCGATCGCGAAGAGTTGCTTGGCAACGTCGTAGCCGATGAGCGCGGTTCGGTCGATGTCGGGCGCGAGCGGGATTGGATCGAGGATGCCGACGACGCCGAACCAATGACCACCGATGTCGACCAGCGGGTTGCCGGCGAGGTTGTCGATGCCGAGCCGGACCGCGGCTTCGGAGCCGAGCACGACGCCCGGATACTTCGCGGTCGCGTTATTGAGGAACCGGCCGGCATGGAGATGCGCAGCGAGGGTCGGGAGCAGCTGCGGTTCGGTCGCGACCACCGCGATGCCGCCGGTTTCCTCCACGGGGATCTTGTCGGACCTCCGCACCGTGGTGGCGACGGTACGGGTGGCGGCCGCCGACTGCACGGGGGCGATGCGGCGGATCATCGCGGGCGCGGTTGCGGGCAGGTTGACTTGATCTCCGAACACGTTGTTGCCGGTCTGGACCTGCAACACGTTGGTACCGAGTTGGTCGAGCTTGTCGAGCAAGTCGGAGCGGTTGGACGACGAGATGCCAACCACCGCGACCATCGCGGCGATGCCGATGGCGATGCCCAACGACGTGAGCGCAGTCCGGGCGCGGCGCGTGCGCAGGCCGATTGCGCCGACGGCGGGAATGTCGGCCGCTCTCATGCCGGTACCTGCGCGCGGTTGTCGGCTTCGACATGTCCGTCGCGTAGTTCGACGGTGCGGGGCATCGATGCCGCAATGGCGGCGTCGTGGGTGATGACGACGATGGTGGAACCCGCGGCGTGTAGATCGTGGAGCAGGCCGATCACGTCGCGCCCGGTGCGGGAGTCGAGGTTGCCGGTGGGTTCGTCGGCAAGAACGATGGCGGGGTTGCCGACAATTGCACGCGCGATAGCAACCCGTTGACGTTCTCCACCGGACAGCTGCGGGGGCCGGTGATGGGCGCGATGCGCGAGGCCAACTTGCTCGAGGACGTGAGCGGCTCGGCGCCGGCGTTCGGCGGGTGCGACGTTGCGATAGAGCAGCGCGGTCGCGACATTGTCGAGCGCGTCGAGGGCATCGAGCAGGTGAAACTGTTGGAACACGAAACCGATCGACTCGGCGCGCAGTCGTGACAGTCGCTTATCGCTCAATCCAGACACTGCCTGGCCGGTGAGGCGCACGTCGCCTTGGGAAGGCCGGTCGAGCGCGCCGACGATGTTGAGCAACGTGGACTTGCCGGAGCCTGACGGACCAACGACGGCGACGAGCTCGCCGGCATAGACGCGCAGGTCGATGTCGTCGAGAGCCCTGACGGGTGGCACACCCGGGTACTCCTTGACAACACTTTCGAGCTCCAAGACTGCGGAGCCGGCGAGCGAAGTCGCGGTCATTGTGCAGTCACGACCCGGTCGCCTTCGTGCAGCCGACCGGTGACCTGCACCCAACCGCCGGCGAACACGCCCGTCTGCACACCAACGAGCGTCGTCGTGGTCACGCCCGTGGTTTTCTCCACGGCGTAGCCGCCCTCGGCCAGCGCGAGCAGCGCGCCGACCGGGACCGCGAGCACCGCCGACGCTTGTTTCGTCGTGAGCTTCACGGTGACAGGCGCCGCGTCCAGACCCACACCGGCTTTCTCATCGGTGAG
>JAODBJ010000012.1 GCA_025463905.1 Actinomycetes bacterium | reverse complement strand
GCGACCGTGTTCCTCGACGATCTGGGCATCAACCTCAAGCCGGCGCGCGCGATCGGCATGACGACGATCAAGGTCACGGACCCACTCGACGCGTTGCGCGAGCTGGAAGCCGTGCTCGATATGCGTTTGGTAGAAGGCGCGGCACGCTTAGAGCGGAAGATGGAGAACGGGGAGCGCTGAATGGACCTGCTCTTCGTCCGCCACGCCGAACCCGTGCGCATCGAATCGGGTTCCGGGGTGCCGGCCAATCCACCACTCACCGATCGGGGCCACGAGCAAGCGGCGCGGCTGGCCGCGTGGCTCGCCGGCGAACACATCGACGCGGTGGTGTCGAGTCCGCAACTGCGAGCGTTGGAAACCGCGGCTCCGATCGCCGCCGCGCACGCCCTCACCGTGGAAGTGGTCGAGGGACTCGTCGAGTACGACGTCCAATCCGACCAGTACATCCCGATCGAAGCATTGAAGGCGGCCAACGACCCGCAGTGGCAGGCCATGGTCGATGGACGCTGGGAGGAGTACGGCGGTGAGGATCCCGACGCGTTCCGCAAACGCGTCATTGACGCGCTCGACCAACTCGTCGCGCGCTTCGCCGGCCGGCGCGTCGTCGCCGTGTGCCACGGCGGTGTGATCAACGCCGTCATGGGAGCGACGCTCGGAATCGACCGGGCGTTGTGGTTCGAGCCCGCGTACACGTCGCTGTCGCGAATAGCGGCGTCGAGAACCGGTGTGCGATCCGTCGTCACGTTGAACGAGACCGCGCACCTCGATGCGAGGAGAGGGACGTGAGCAGCGCCGAAGACCAGCCTTCCGTTCTCGTCGAACACGACGGTCCGGTCACGATCGTGAGCATCAATCGGCCCGATCGCCGCAACGCGGTCGACGGCCCTACTGCCGCGCTTCTCGCCGGCACCTTCCGCGCCTTCGCGGCCGACGACGCGGCCGCGGTTGCGGTGCTCACCGGCACCGGCGGCACGTTCTGCGCGGGTGCCGATCTCAAAGCGGTCGCCGAGGGTCGGGGCAACCGCGTCGTGCCCGACGGCGACGGCCCGATGGGTCCGTCGCGCATGCTGCTCCCCAAGCCGGTGATCGCAGCGGTCGAAGGCTTCGCAGTGGCGGGCGGTCTCGAACTCGCACTGTGGTGCGATCTCCGGGTCGCGGCCCGTGACGCGGTGTTCGGAGTGTTCTGCCGGCGGTGGGGCGTGCCGTTGATCGACGGCGGCACGATCCGGCTGCCGCGCCTCGTCGGACATTCGCACGCGCTCGACATGATCCTCACCGGTCGCGGCGTTGCCGGTGAGGAAGCGCTGCGCATGGGGCTCGCCAACCGGCTCGTGGAGCCCGGCGACACACGCACCGCAGCGATTGCGTTGGCGCACGACCTCGCTCTGCTTCCCCAACGCTGTCTGCGCGAAGACCGCCTGTCGTCCTACGAGCAGTGGTCGCTCCCGCTGCCGGACGCGTTGCTGAACGAGTACCAACGAGGCATGTCGGTCATCGAAAGCGGAGAAACGCTCGAAGGCGCAGCTCGTTTCGCGGCCGGCGCCGGCCGTCATGGCGCCCCCGCCACCGGCACCGGCACCGACTCGTAAACTCCGAAGGCGGCCCCGCCGGCGAGAGACGAGAGAGGAACCGTATGTCTGACGCGGGCACGAACGAGCGCACTGTCGGCGACATCATGAGCCGACCCGTGGTGACGGCCCGCCCGGCAGAAACCGTTGCCGTCGCCGCGCAGCGCATGCACGACCACCACGTGGGATCGGTCGTGGTGACCGACGCCGAAAACCGCGCCATCGGCATTCTGACCGAGCGCGACATGATCCGCCTCGGCGCCGCGGGCACCGACGCATCGGTCGCCAAGGTGTCGGAGTGGATGACCGCCGAACCCGACACCGTCGCGTCGACGATGCCCGCGCGCGACGCGTTCGCCAGCCTGTCCGAGCACGGCTACCGCCACATCCCGGTGGTCGACGACAATCAACTCGCCGGCATCGTGTCGATCCGCGACCTCATGCGCATCGCGATGATCCAACCGGCCGAAGCCCAGGCCCACGAAGTACCGCGTGGCCTCGAGGGCGTCGTCGTCGCCGAGACCGCGATCGGCGACGTGCGCGGCCTCGAAGGCTTCTACCACTACCGCCAGTACAGCGCCGTCGACCTCGCGCGCACACGGCCGATCGAAGACGTGTGGCACCTGATGTTCCAGGGCCGCCTCCCCGAAACGGTCGAAGAGCGAGAAGCCTTCATACGCGAGATCGCGCCGTTGCGGGTCGTGCCGGCGTCGGTGGCCGGCGTGCTCCCCGACATCGCGCGCGCAGGCGACGACTTCGTGCCGCTCAACGCGCTGCGCACCGCGGTGTCGTTGTACGGGTCCGCAATGGGGTTCCGCCCGACGCTCGATATCGACGCGCCGACATTGCGCTCGCAGGCGCTCGCAACCTGCGCCGTGGTACCGACCCTCGTGACCGCGCTCTGGCGGCTGCGCCAGGGACGTGAGCCGATCGCGCCGCACCCCGACCTGCGGTACGCGGCGAACTACCTCTACATGATGTTGGGAGAGGTGCCGTCGCCCGAGCACGCGGCGGCAGTGGAGAAGTACCTGATCTCGACGGTCGACCACGGCTTCAACGCGTCGACGTTCACCGCGCGCGTGATCACGTCGACCGGAGCCGATCTCGGTGCTGCCATCGTCGGCGCGATCGGTGCGCTCTCGGGGCCGTTGCACGGCGGCGCGCCGAGTCGTGCGTTACAGATGCTCGACGAAATCGGTACGGCCGATCGTGCTGAAGGATGGTTGCGCGACGCCGTCGAGCGTGGCGACCGCCTCATGGGCTTCGGACACCGCGTGTACAAGACCGACGACCCGCGTTCCGTGCTGTTGCGCGAAGTGGCCGACCAACTCGGCGGCGACAAGATGGATCTCGCGCGCCATATCGAGTCGACCGCGATCCGCGTGCTCGACGAGTTGAAGCCCGGCCGGCGTTTGTATACGAACGTCGAGTTCTACGCCGGGATCGTGATGGACCGGTGCGGCATCCCGCGCGAGATGTTCACGCCCACCTTCGCGTGCAGCCGGGTGATCGGCTGGTGCGCGCATGTGCTCGAACAGGCAGCCGACAACCGGCTGATCCGCCCGAGCGCGCACTACGTCGGACCGCCTCCGCCGCAGCCCGTACCACCGCTACCTGCGTGAGCGAGCCGGTCGGTTCGGCGACGGCTCACCGCGTCGCGGCTAGCCGCAGCCCTTCTGGGTGAGGAGGGACTCGAGCTCGCCGACGTTGCCGAGCGAGGCCGCTTCGTCGCCCAGGAACTCCACGCCGAACTCGTCTTCGATGCGGAACAGCAACGTGACGTGCTGGAGCGAGTCCCACTCGGGGATGTCGGCCGAGGTCGTGGTGCCGTCAACCACGAGCCCGGGGTTGTTGAACACGTCGCGGAACACGTCTTGTAACCGCTCATGCAGCGCCACGGCCGGCTCCTACCTCCAGGTCGATATACGGGCTGCCGGCACGCGCGTCGTCGTCGATCGCGCGCCGCCAAGTGGTCGTTGCACCATTTCCCGCGTCGTTCGCGGCTTCGAGCGTGAAGCCGAGCGTCGGGTAGAGGTCTTTCACCAACGCATTCTTGCCGGTTGGTACGTAGGTTCCCCGAAGCGTGGTGCAGCCGCGTTCGGTACCCGCGCGCGCGAGCGCGCCGAGCATCGCTTGTTCGGCGGTGCGACCAATCACCCGGCAGCTCATCAACCAGGTATCGATGTCGAGCACCTCGCCGTCTTGTTTCGCGATCACCACCCCTACGAGACCGTGGTCGGCATACCGGTCGCGGAGGCGCAGCGAAACATGCACGTAACGGTCGTCGGTGATCATCGCCTGCAAGGCCCTGAGGTCGTGGCGGCGAGCGGTGAGGTTGAACTGGTTGGTCTTGCCGACGAGCTGCGCGATCCGGGCAAGATCCGTGTCGTCGAATGGCCGTAGCGACCCGGCCATCTGCAGCTCGCGGTAGAAGTCGTCGATGGATGCGGCCGACCGTTCCAACCGATTGACCTCGGCGCGCGCTTGGTAGTGCGCGGTGCGCTGGGCGTCTTCGGCGGTGACCGTGCCGGTCTCGAACCATGCGTAGTCGGCGAGCGCGCGCGTGTACGACGACGGCTGCGCGGGAAGTGGGATCACGTCGACGTCGGGGAGGAACCGGCGCACCTCTTGCCGTTCGACCGGGTTGTCGTCGACGTACGCGAGCGCGTCGAGCCCGATCGACAAATCCGTCGCGATCTCCACGATGTTGTCGACCTTCGAACGCCAGTTGGCGACGAAGGCCGCGAAGTCGGAGAGGCGCACGCGCATCTCAGGATGACGTTCGAACGGTTCGCGCGCGACGTGATCGTCGTTCTTCGAACACGCGGCAAGGATCACGCCGCGGCGCTTCAATGCCAGGAGATGATCCTGGAACACGAGGAACGCATCCCCCGACGCGTCGCCACCCAACTTCAGGCCGTCGACACCGTCCTCACCGATCACACCGCCCCAGAGCGTGTTGTCGAGGTCGATTACGAGGCACTTGCGTGCGAGACCGAGCTGGCCGGCGATCACTGCTGCGGTATGGCGCACCAACACCGGCGTGGCGGGCAAGGACACCGCGAGCTTTGCCCGGTCCCACCACAGCGGGTCGAGCCATCGGTTCTTTCCGAACGTGGAAGCGAGCCGCTCGCAATCGACGACGTGTGAGTTCGCCGGGAGTTCAGCCGCGATACGAGCGTTCAGTTGCGTGAGCATGTGGTAGCGCGAACCGGCAAGCTGCGCGTCGAGATGCGCGAGCGCGGCCTCGGGTGCCACGACGAAGTTGTGCTGGATCACGCTCGCGCCGAGGTCGTCGGCACGAGCCCACAGGTTGCGCCAGCCTGCGACTTCGGCCTCGATATCGGCTTCGGGTTGGTCGCTCCACTCCGGGAGCACGACGGCGCGTGCATCCACCGCGAAGACGATGAGTTGCGGCGCGAAGGCGTGCAGACCACTCGACGGATCGAGCATCTCTTGGCGGAACTGGTCGTACGCGCTCTCGTAGCACTCGACGCGCACGCCTCGACGTGCAGCGACCAATTGCAAGAGACGCGTCACATAGGTCGTGGTGTAGCTACCGAGGATGGCAACGCGCACGGTGCGTTTCGTCGCACCGGCCGCAAGCCCGATCGGCGCAAAGGCACGAGCTGCCGCGTCCCACGACGCGAAGTCATCGCCGGCGTCGACGGTGCGGAGCGCCCAGTCGCGGGCCTCGTCGACCCGTCCTGCGTCGGCCGACACACGCGCGAGCCGAACACAGACGGCGCCCGTCGGTACCTCCGTAAGATCCGCAGCCTTCGTGTACGCCTCGAGCGCACGATCGAGGTCCCCGGCTCTTCGGTGGTCATCACCGGAAGAGAGCAGCGCGCCGAGTGCGTCGTCGAACGCCGATGACGCCACCCGCGGCCTCCTTCCGTGAAACATCGGGCCACCCCTGCGGTGCACCCCTGCGATGCACGGCCTACCCGATCAGGGTAGGGGCCGCGGCAGCGTGACTATCCGGCGTCGAGCACGGGCCCGGATGGCATGAAGGCTTCCGGCGGCGACCACTGCCGCCACGACACCGGCGCTTCGCCGTCGATTTGGCGGACGAATTCGCTGAGGTACCAGACCCAAAATGCGCGCACGTCGTCGGTCGGGAGGAGCGTGAGCAACTGCCCGCTGCGGCAGTATTCCTCCACTTCGAGAAGCACGGGCACCGCTTCGAACGTGTCGTCCTTGAACGTGGGCGGCACCCACACCTCGAGGTCGACGTACTCGCGGCCCTCGGCAATCGCCGCGTCGACCTCGTCTTCCGCGTGCGGGTTCAGCCCGGCGTAGCGCTCGTCGGAGTGGGCCGCGAGCTCGAGCAGGCGCTTCGGCACGCGGGCGTCGTCGGATTCGATGCTGTGCGCGATCAGCTGGAACTCGCGCAGCACTTCCTCGGAGTGTTGCTGGGCGCGGCGCATCGTCTCGAGGGGGAAGTCGAGAAGCTCGACCCGCAGCATTCCATCCCTTTGCACTGCCCAAAACACTAGTTCTGGTGGGGGTGGCGCGAGAACGGCTACGGCACGGCCTCGACGAACTCGAGGGCAGCATCGATACACGCGAATTCGCGTGGCGCGCGGAAGTGGTCGACGCCCGCGAGCACGGCGAGCTGTGCGTCGGGGAGCGCGTCGACGAGCGGATCTGGTGGCCCGGCGAAGTCGTGGTCGCCGATGATCACGAGCGTGGGACAGGTGACCCGCCCAACTTCTTCCACGGTGTACGGCTCGACGGGCCGGCGCAGGCACGCGGCCATCGCGAGCGGATCGTTCCCTGCGCTCTGCGCGACCTGCACGAACAGGCGAGCGGTGAGATCGTCGGCGGCCGCGCCCCCTTCGAATGCGTCCGCGAGCGCCGCGGCTGGGTCGGTGCGGAAGAGGTTCGCCCCGACGCCGATCACCACGAGGCGGCCGAAGCGTTGCGGCGTCTGGGCCGCCAGTCGAAGCAACAATTGCGCGCCGAGCGAGAAACCGATCGCGTCGACCGGTTCATCCGGTAACGCCGCCGCTACCGACTGTTCGAGGTGCGCGTACGCGGCGGGATCATGCGGCGCTTCCGCGGTGCCGTGACCAAGGATGTCTACCGGCACTACCGCACGGCCGGCGTCAGCGAGCAGGTCGGCCCATCCGTCGGAGCGCCATCCGTGTTCGAACGACGAGCCGAGACCATGAACGAGTGCGTCGGGTTCGGTACGATTGGCCGCGCATCG
>JAODBJ010000057.1 GCA_025463905.1 Actinomycetes bacterium | reverse complement strand
GACGAGTTGCAGCGCGAGCACGCCAGGCAGGACGAACAACGACGCCATCGAGTAGCCGAGCGATCGCACCTTCGGCGGGATCGTCAGCGACAACACCGCGTAGACGCCCGGCGCGAGGAGCGCGGCGAGGCCGGTGAACAGCGCGTGCATCAGGACGGCAACCCACAGCGACGGTGAGAGGGCGAACAGCGCGATCGCGCCCGCAACGAGGGTCCCGACGATCGCGAGCAACCGCAACGCGAGGGCCGGGTCTTTCAGGATGGTGCGCGTCGCGATCGGGATGCCGGCGAGGATGCCGACGAGTTGGGCGGGCTCGGTCGCCGCGGTGAGGAACCCGCGGGCCTGCGTGTCGAGGTGGTACACGTGCTCGTAGAAGAGCGACGTGAGGGCGGCGAGCCCGATGAACGTCGCCGCGAGGAACGGCAGCGAGAACCAGATCCGGCGCAGCGTTCGGACCTGCCAGAGGATCCGCGTGGACTCGGCGAACGACGGCGGAACTTCGTCGGTAGCGATGACCGCGTCCGTCGCACCCATCGCCTGGCGTTCCCACGCGCCGCGTTTTGGTTCCTGAAGGCGCAGCGCCAGCACCACGAACACCAGCGTCGGAACGGCGAACACGATGAACGGCACCCGCCAGCTGAACCAGTGGGCGAGCAACCCGGCGAGCAGCGGACCGAGGAACGAACCAACCGCGAGCGACATGCGGTGGAAGCCGTACACGTCCGCGCGTGCCTCAACCGGGTAGTAGTCGCTCAGCAGCGAGTTCTGTGTCGGGTCGACGACACCGCGGCCGATGCCGGCACCGGAGCGGGCGAAGACGAGCATGAGGATCGTGAGCGAGAGGCCGGTGAAGACACCGAATATGGCCCAGACGATCGCGCCGAGGATCGCCATACGCACGCGCGGTAGCCGGTCGGAGTAGTACGCGAGAGGCACCTGGATCAGCAGACCGCCGAGCAGCGTCAACGAGATGAGGGTGAGGATGCCCTTGTCGGTCATGTGGAACGCGTCGCGGATGTCGGGCGCGAGGATCCCGAACGCGCTCTGGTCCATCCAGTTGATTGCGTTCAACAGGAACAGGAGGAGAAGCGGATACACCGATTCGCCATGGGCGATTTCCCGCAAGTACCGCTTCGGGCGTCGCGGTCTAAGCATCTGCACGCGGCCGAACCGGAACAACACGTTCCGTTCCTGCGCCTGGGTGCTCACTCGGCTCCGACCTCTGCCGCGGCTTGGTCGTCGGCGCGTGGCATCGTGTCGGCCGTCGCGGGGACGGGCGCGAACTCCTCTTCGACGCGCCGGTCGGCGAGCAGGCTCGGCACGATGAGTTGGCGGCGGCGGGCGATGAATCGCAACAGGCCGTCGCGGGCGTCGGCGATCGCTGCGCCGAGGCCGCCGGGTAGTAACAACAAGACGAGCAACAAGCCGATACCGCTCGCGAGGAACTCCCACTGCTGCGGCAGGAACCACTGCACGCCGTAGATGTAGATGGCGCCGAGGATCGCGCCGGGCAGTGATCCGAGGCCACCGATCACGACCATCGCGAAAATCTGCAGGCTGACCGCCGGGTCGAACGACGCGGCTACCAAACCTTGTTGTTGGTGCACGTACAGCACGCCGGCCATGGCTGCGATGAAGCCCGAAATCGCGAATCCGAGCAACTTCGTGCGCGTCGCGTTGATGCCGAATGCCTCCGCCGCCTTCTCGTTCTCGCGCATCGCGATGAGCACGCGGCCGGTGCGGCTGCGGCGCAGGCTTCGCGCGGCGACGAGCGCAAACGCGAGCATCGTCAGACAGAGGAAGAAATAGCTCGTTTCGCTCGTCACGCTGATCGAACCGAGGATCTTCGGCCGGTCCATGATCGGGTCCGGAAGCCAATGGAAGATCGAGGGGTCGAGCAGGTACTGCGACGTTGCGAGCGCGAACGAAAGTGACGTGACCGCGAGTGCCAGCCCGCGGGCGCGCAGCGACGGGAGGCCGATCAACACCGCGACCGCGGCGCCCACGAGGCCGCCCACGATCAACGCGAAACCGAGATCCCAATGGGCCTTCTCGGTGAGCGCGCCCCCGACCGCGGCGCCGACGGCGACGAACGCCATCTGGCCCAAGCTCACCTGCCCCGCCCAACCCGTGAGCACGACGAGCGACACGCCGACGATCGCGTAGATGGTGATCGCCGACGCGAGGTTGATGCGACTCTCGGGAAGCCACATCGGGAGTGTGACGATCGCGCCGACGATCACGGCCAGCGAGCCGTAGCGCAACAGCTTGATCTCGGGCAGCCCGATCATCTCGCGTGGGATCGGCCGCACTTCCCGTGCCGCCTGCCACGTGGACGTCGCTTGTTCGTCGACCCGTACGCCGCGTCGACGCCGTTCGAGGAGGAGCGCGACCAGGATCACCACGAACAGCACCGGCGCGATGTACGTGTCGCGCGAGGAGTTGTAGACCACGCCCTGTTCGATGATGCCGAGGCCGATGGCGGCCGCCGTGATCCGCGGCAAGTGGTCCATACGTCCGATTACCACCGCGGCGAGCGCGCGCAACAACACCGCCGGGCCGAGCACTTGGCCGATGGGCAACCCGACCACACCGGCGCGCAAGAACATCGTGACGAACGCGAGTGCGCTCGCGACCATCCAGACGACCGTTTGGAGACGTTGCACCGGGATGCCGAGCATCGCGGCGCGGTCAGCCCGTTCGGCGCTTCCCCTGATGGCGATGCCGACGTTGCTCCGGCTGAGGAACAGCGCGAGGCCGAGCAGTACGAGCGGTACCGCGGCCAGGGCGATGACGTCGTTGGCGCGGAAGATGAAGCCGCCGACCGTCACCTTCATGTGGAACGGCGGGTCGAACTTGCCGCTCGTCACGGCGCGGCCGAAGCCGCGGGGCAGCAGCAGTGAGGAGCCGGCGAGGATCTGCGAGACGCCGATCGTCGCGACCGTCAGCACGAGGCGCGGCGCGCGGAAGAACCGGCGGATGATCAACCACTCGACGAGCGCGCCGAGCACGATGGCGGCGGCGAGGCCGGTGACGAACGCGATCGGATACGGCAAACCGATACCCGTCACCATCAGCAACACCGCGAGCGTGGCCGGGAACGCGCCCAAGTCGCCCTGCGCGAAGTTGATGATCCGGTTGGCCCGGTACACGAGCGCCACGCCGACCGCGAGCAGTGCGGTGAGGCCGCCGATGAGCGTGCCTTGCACGATCACTCCGGCGGGGAGCGACCAGTGCTTCCCTTTTCCGACCAGCTCGAGTGCCAACACCATCAACACGAGCGGGGCGAGGAACGAGAACCGCCGCAGCGTTCCTCCGTCCAACGCGCTCGAGCGCGACGGTGTCACGAAGTCCTCTCCGCATCGGCGCCCGCCGGCGTCGACAGGACGATGCGAGTCGCGTCCGCCATCACCCGCTGTGCGTCCGTGAACGACAACTCGTAAGTGGGGCTCCGCCAGAGGTCCCAGCTCTCGGGACTCAACACCGCGTCGAGCGCGGCGAGCCGGGTGCGCCGCTCGCGGGTCGGGAGCGCGTCGAGCTCGGTGGCGAACAGCTCGGCGATGCCCTTGCGGGACTCGTCGCGCACGCGGTTCAGCAGTCGCGACAACGTCGGCGAGGAGGGGACCTGCAAGGCGGCCGCGCGTCGCACCGGGCCGACGTCCTCGTAGATGCGTGCCCGAAGCGCGCACATCGCGCCGATCCGTTCTGCGAGCGGCGCATCGGGCGGAATCGGAGCGATCATCGTGCGCACCACGCCCATCTGGCGTTGCGCGACGGCAAGGAACAGGTCTTCGAGGTCGTCGAAATGCACGTAGACGGATCGGAGCGAGATGTTGGCTCGCTCGGCGATCTGGCGCGCGGTGGGCCTCGGATCACCCTCCCGAATCAACGCGAGCAGCGCGTCGACCACGGCTTCGCGGGTGCGTTGCGAGCGGGCGGAGCGGCCATCGGTGACCGGTACCGGGGTCGTCACGCGGGTGACCCTACGGTTGTTTCACTAGGTGTGCAACGTTGGCGTAACCCGCCCGACACACACCCTCGAAGCGTGCGTCGCTCTCCAACGTTCTTTGTTGCGTAGCGACCTATACCCCCGGCTAGCGTTCTTGCAATGCCACATCCCGAGCTGGCAGACGAGCGCGCTCATTTGCAGTTGGCACGGGTGTGCCTGGAGCAAATGCGAGCGCGTACTGCGTCGAAGGTCGACCGGGCGGAGATCCTCGCCGCGAACGAAGCCGACGCCGAAGCGGTGCGCTGGCAGTTGCAACGCCGGCTCGCGTCGTTCGACGACGAATCGACCGTGTTGTGCTTCGGTCGTATCGACGAGGAGCACGGCCCGGTCTTCTACATCGGCCGCCGCCACATCGAAGACGAGCGTGGCGCGCCGATGGTGGTCGACTGGCGCGCCGACGTCGCCACCCCGTTCTACCGCGCGACGTTGTCGGATCCGATGGGACTCCATCGCCGGCGCCGGTTCGTCTTCAGCGGCCGCGACCTGAGCGACATCTTCGAGGAAGACTTCGACGACCCCGACTCCCTGGCCGGATCGGGCGGCGTCCCCGACCCGCTCCTCGCCGAGTTGGGGCGGGCGCGCACCGGCCAGATGCGCGACATCGTCGCCACCATCCAGCACGAACAGGACGTGATCATCCGTGCACCGCTCGAGCGTTGCATCGTCGTGCAGGGCGGCCCCGGCACCGGAAAGACCGCGGTAGGGCTGCACCGGGCCGCGTTCTTGCTCTACGAACACCGCCGCGTGTTGGCGCGCGACGGCGTGCTCGTCGTCGGGCCGAACCCGCTGTTCCTCTCGTACATCGCCCAGGTGCTGCCGTCGCTCGGCGAAACGTCGGCAACGCAGGCGACCGTCGACCAGCTGCTCGGCATGCGGTTCCGGATCGTGGCAATCGACGACGAGCCCACCGCGCGCGTGAAGGGCGACGCACGGATGGCGACCTTGATCGAGCGTGCGTGCGACGCGGCCATCCAACCGCCCGACGACGACGTTCAGATGCGGGTGCGGGGACGCACGGTGCGCGTTCCCGCCGTCGAGGTGCACGAATTGATCGCGGCCATGCGCAAGCGCGACGCGCCCTTCTCGGTGCAGCGCATCCGCTTTCGCGAGCAACTCATTCGTCGGGTGCACGTGCTCGTGAGTGGTGGTGAGCCGAGCGCGCTCGAAGACACCGAGTTCGCGTCGGCGGTGCTCGCCGAAGCCGCGAACCGCCAAGTGATCGATAGATGCTGGCGGGCCGTGAACGCCGCCACGCTCGTGCGATCACTGCTCACACAACGAGCCACGTTGGCGCGGGCCGCCGGCGGGCTGCTCACCGACGACGAGCAGGCCCTCGTGTTGCGCGCTCGACCCAAGCGTGGCGAAGCCGAACCGTGGACGATCGCCGACCTGCCGCTGCTCGACGAAGCCGAAGCGCAGGTGAAAGGTGCACCGCGGCGCTACGGCCACCTGGTGGTCGACGAAGCGCAAGACCTGTCGCCGATGCAGTTACGGATGCTGGCGCGCCGGGCGATCCACCACTCGATGACGGTGTTGGGCGACCTCGCCCAAGCGACTGCGCCGGCCGCGGCAACCTCGTGGACGACGGTGCTCGATCACTTCGGCCGGCCGGCGAACGCCGACGTCAACGAGTTGTCGATCGGTTACCGGCTGCCGGGCGCGATCCTCGACTTCGCCAACCGGCTCCTGCCCGAAGCCGCGCCGGAGGTGGTCGCAGCCGCGTCGGTGCGCGAGACCGGTGACCCGCCCGACATCCGCCGCTTCGCCGCGGCGGAGCTCGTAACGCAGAGCGCGCAACATGTGGTGTTGCTGGCCGAGGACTTCGCGACGACCGCGGTTGTCACACCGCTCGCGTTGCTCGACGACATGCGTGCCGCGATCGCCGATGCCGGCGGCGACGTCGCCGGGCCCGACGAAGACGCGTTGACCCATCGCATCACGGTGTTGCCCGCTGCGCTTGCGAAAGGTCTCGAGTTCGACGCGGTGCTCGTGCTGGAACCCGGCGCGATCGTCGCCGAGAGCGACCATGGTGTGCGGCTTTTGTTCGTTGCGCTGACCCGCGCCGTGCAACACCTCGCGATCGCCCACGCCACACCCTTACCTCCCGCCCTGAGTTAGCCGTCGAAAGTCGACGTAGGCTCCGCGGCGATGGCCGCCGAACCGACCCGCGTGAACATTCGGACCCGCAGTGGTCGGGTCAACGTCATGGCGGCCGAGGGCGCCGGCTTCTCGGTGACCGGCGCGAACATCGAGTACGACGCCGACGGGTCGGTGCTCATCACCGGTGCGAAGCATGGCGCGAACCGGGTCGAGGTGCAGTGCGCGACCGGCACCGACCTGATCATCGGCACGCTGTCCGGCCACGTCGAGGTGCGCGGCCGCTCCGGCGATACGCGCGTCACCACCCGCTCGGGTCGCATCGACGTCGAGCACGCCAGCAAAGTCGACGTCCGCACCGGTTCCGGTCACGTGACGATCGGTGTATGTGACGGCAGTTGTCATGTCGTGACGAAAAGCGCTCGCGTCAATATCGGGCGCGCCGGATCGGTCGACGTCGCAGGGATGTCGGGTCACGTCGAGATCGACGAGGCCGACCACGCGATCATCCGCACGATGAGCGGCCGGGTCGACCTCGGCACGAAGTCCGACGGCCGCGTCGAAGTGCGCACCTTGTCGGGCAAGGTTCATGTGGCGGTGCCGCGCGCACGGCGGCCGGCGACGCAACTGAAGAGCTTGGCCGGCCGGGTGCACTGCGAATGCGAGGTCGGGAACGACGGCGAGATCGACGTCGCAACGACGAGTGGGGCGATCAGCGTCACGTGCAAGTAAACACGGAGACCGGCGCCATCGTGTTCACCGACATCGTCGGGTTCACGCATTTCACCGAAGAACGCGGCGACGACGTCGCGCTCGCGCTGCTCGAACGCAAAGAGAAGTTGGTGCGCGACGCACTCCCGGACTCCGGAAGAGTGGTGAAGGAACTCGGCGACGGCTTGTTGCTCTGGTTCGGCAATGCCTGCGACGCGGTCACGACATGTGTCGGGCTCCAGGTGAACTTCGAACGTGAAGCCACCGACGACCTTCCGCTGTGGGTGCGGATGGGTCTGCATTGGGGGTGTCCGCG
Source organism: Actinomycetes bacterium (assembly GCA_025463905.1). GTDB lineage: Bacteria > Actinomycetota > Acidimicrobiia > IMCC26256 > PALSA-610 > JAODBJ01. The sequence goes on along the minus strand of JAODBJ010000057.1, from coordinate 23,210 downwards.
CCGGCGCGGCGACGACATCCTCGGCCATGACGTCAACCTCGCCGCTCGTATCGTGGAACTCGCGGGTCCCGGTGAGGTGCTGTGTTCTGCCGCCGCGGTCGAGGCGGCCGGCGACGTTCCCGGATTGCGCTTCGAGGAACTCGGCCCCGTCTACGTGCGCGGCCTCGAAGAGCCCGTGCCACTCCTGCGCGCGGTTCTCGCCCTCTAACCGCGGGAAGCGCGTTCGCGTAGCTCGTACTTGAGCACCTTGCCGGTTGCGTTCATCGGCAGCGCATCGCAGAACTCGACGTGCCGGGGCACCTTGAAGTTCGCCATTTCGTCGCGGCACCAACTGATGAGCTCATCGGCTTCCAGCGCAGCGCCGGGCTTGCGCACCACGAACGCCCACCCCACTTCGCCGAGTCGGTCGTCGCTGACGCCGATCACGGCGGCCTGCGCGACCGCGGGGTGTCCGAGAATGAGGCTCTCGATCTCGGCCGGGTAGGCGTTGAACCCGCCGACGATGAACATGTCCTTCTTGCGATCGGTGATTCGCACGTAGCCGCGTTCGTCCATCACGCCGATGTCGCCAGTGTGTAACCAGCCGTCGGCGTCGATCGCGTGCGCGGTTTCTTCTGGAGCCTCGAAGTAACCGCGCATCACGTTGTAGCCCCGCACGACGATCTCGCCAGGCTCGCCGCGCGCAACCTCGGTGCCGTCGTCGTCTATCGCGCGCACCTCGACGCCTGGGATCGCGCGCCCCGAGGTGTTCGCGATCGTTACGGGGTCATCGTCGTGGCGGCACATCGTGGCGATGCCGCACGCTTCGGTGAGCCCGTAGCCAGTGATGACGTTCTCGAACCCGAGCCGGTCGCGCATCTGTTCGACGAGCGACACCGGCGTCGGCGCCGCGCCGGTGACCGCGAGTCGCAACGTGGAGATGTCGTACTGATCGAGGTCGGGCCGAGCCAGGATTGCTTGGAAGAGCGACGGCGGCCCCGGGATCATCGAGATACCGTCGCGGGGGATCCGTGCGAGCACCGCGTCGGCGTCGAACACCGCGTGCGGGTACAACGTCGCGCCGGTCATGAGCGCGGCGAGGATGCCGGCCTTGTACCCGAACGAATGGAAGAAGGGGTTCACCACGAGATAACGGTCGCCCGCTCGCAGACCCACAACGTCGGCCCAGTCGCGAAACGCGCGCAGGTTCTGCGCGTGCGTGGTCATCACGCCCTTCGGCGCGCCGGTCGTGCCCGACGTGAACAAGATGTCGGAAAGGTCGTCGGGCGCGACGGCATCACATCGATGTTCGACGTCCGCCGGCTTGATGCGCGTGCCCCGATCGGCGAAGTCGGCGCCCGACACCGTGCCCGCGGGCGCGTCGCCGCGCAGCACGAGGATCGTGTGCAACGCGGGCAGCTCCCGTTCGACGTCGACGGCGGCGCGCAGCAGCCCGACATAGTCGGTGTCGAGGAAACCGACGACGGTTGCCAGCGCCCGCGCACCGCTCTTCTCCAGGATGTAGGCAGCCTCGCGACCCTTGTAGCGGGTATTGAGCGGGACGATCACCGCGCCGGCGGTGTGCGCGCCGAGCGCGGCGACAACCCACTCCCAGGTGTTCGGTGCCCAGATGGCAACCCGATCGCCGGGGCCGATACCGCACGCCATCCAAGAGGCGGCCGCGTTGCGTACGCCGATCGCGAGGTCGTGATACGTCACCGAGATACCGACATCGACGTCGACCAACGCCGCCGCGTCGCCGTAGCGGTCGGCGGCGATACGTACGAGCTGCGGGATCGTCCCGAATTCGAGATCTCCGCGGAGTGCGGGGTCGCTCACGCGGTCATTTCTAGTGGCTGGAAGGCTTGAGGATCTTGTCCATCAGCCAGCCGGCGACCGCTTCCGCACCGGCATCGGAGAAATGCGCGCCATCGGGGCGGGCCTGCGCAACGTTGTGGAAGGCAACGTTGAACTGCCCGCCGGGGCACAGTTCGCCGAAGAGATCGACGATGTGCACCGACTTCGGTCGCGTGCGTCGTAACGCGCCGATCTGGTGCGCGTTTTCGTAGCGGATCAGGTCGGTGCCCTTCGCGTCGGCGGCGTCGAACGGGCCGTTGGGGCGGATGCACGGCACCGTGAGCCATACGACTTTCCCGCCGCGCGCCGAGAGCGTGTCGGCCGCCTTGTTGTACTCGGACAGCTGCCAGCTGTCGTAGCGCGGGTCGCCCGGGTTCAGGTACGTGTCGGAGCCGGGAGGCTTCCGCATTACCGACTCCCAGATCGTGTACAACACGATCGTCACGTCGGGATTGAACTGCTGGAGTTCCTTCGGCCAGCGTTCGGCCCACGAGTCGCACACGGTGGCTTGCGGGCCTTCCATCCCGATGCCCGAGATGCGCGGCGCATAGCGGCCGAGACTGCAGTAGTAGTGCGCGTCGTTCCACACTTGAGCCCGACCGGTGTGCATGCCCCACAGTTCGAATCCGCGCCCGAGGGTCTGACCGACGGAGTCGCCCACTACGAGAATGCGGATGGGACGGTCGGACTCGAGGGGGCGGATGTAGGTAGGCCCTTTGGGGCGGGCGTTCGGCGCGGTAGACCCGCCGTGGCTCGCAATCGGTGCCGTGAGGCTGCTGTTGCCGACCGGGGCACCGGGTGCGTTCGCCTTTGCCCCGCCGAGTTGCGGCGGCGGTCCGCCCCCAACCGGTTTGAACACGATCTTCGCCGTGGGCGCGGGTTGCGGAACGGTGACGACGCCGATCAAGAGCGCGCAAACCGCGATCGGCGCGACGACGCGTGGCCACCACCGCGGCAGTGTCTGCGAGAGCCGGACCGGTCGTTCGACCAGATAGAACGACGCGGTCGCCACGGCCAGCGTCACCGCGACGCGCAACACGAACAGTTCGCTGCGACTCAGGCTCGGAACCCGTGCGGGCGACAACCAGAGATAGATCGGCCAGTGGTAGAGGTAGACGCCGTAACTGATCCGGCCCAGCCACCGCAGCGGTTGCACGCTCAGCAGCGCGCTCAGCGGCCCGGGCAACAAGGATTCCGCCAGCACCGCCGCCACGAGCAACGCGTGCAGCGCGAACCCGCCTTCGTACAACCAGTGATTGCTCTCGCGCGCGGTCGCCCACAAATACAGGACTACGAGGAACGAGGTTGACCCCACGATCTTCAGCGCAACGCGCGCAGCGCCGGTGGCGGGGCGGCGCCGGCCGACGAGCACGATGGCGAGGAGCGCGCCGATCAACAGTTCCGGCGCCCGCGTGTCGGTGCCGTAGTAGACGCGCTGTACGTCGTTGTTGATCATCAGGAGATGGCTCAGCACGACCGAGCCGACGACGAGCGCGCCGAGCACGATGCCGAAGAGCCGGGCGCGGCCCCGACCGAGCCACAACAACAGCGTCGCGAGTAACGGGAACACGACGTAGAACTGTTCCTCGATCGCGAGCGACCAGAAGTGCAGCACGGGCGAGGGCTTGCCGTTGAAGATCTCGGCGTACGACTGGTGATGGAAGATGAACCGCCAATTCGCGACGTACCCGAGGGCGCTGAACACGTCGGCGCGCAAGTTGCCGCGCTGGATCGCGTCGGCAGCGAACGCGCCGTACAACACGATGCCGCCCAATGCGAGGAATGCCGCCGGCAACAGCCGCCGCGCGCGCCGGGCCCAGAAGGTGCGGAGGTTGACGTGGCCCATCGCGTCGCGTTCGACGATCAACAACGTCGTGATCAAGAACCCCGAGAGGGTGAAGAACGCGCTGACGCCGAGGAACCCGCCACCCGCCCACGTGTACTGCGCGTGGAAGCACAGCACCGCCGCGACCGCGAGCCCGCGCAGCCCGTCGAGCGCCGGAAGGTGCGGCAGGCGCCGGCCGACGGCCTCGACGCTGGGCTCAGTGAGGGTCGTGGACGTCATCCGCTCCCAGACAGGAAGTCGACGAGCATGGGATTCAACCGTTCGGCGGCCTCGATGGGTATCCAGTGCCCGCAACCCTCGACGCGTTCGTAGCGCCACGGCCCGGCGACGTACTGCGCGGAGCGCGTCATCTGGGATTCGGTGAGCGCCATGTCGCCGCTGCTCCAAACGCCGAGCACGGGAACCTCTACCGGCGGTAGTTGGAGCGGCTCGCCGAGGAAGAGTGCTTCCGGCGGCACGTTGGCGCGATAGACGCCGAGCGACGCGGTGAGCGCGCCGGGCCGCGACAGGTCTTGCACGTATCGCTCGAAGTCGGGGCAGGCACCGAACGCCCGCAGCAGCATCCAGTCGTCGCGCGGGAACACCTGCTCGGCGATCGGGTGGGTGAAGAGCAACATGTACCAGGACCGGCGGCGCTGTTCGAAGTCGGCGTCGCGAAACGCGCTCGGGTGACCGACCGAGATGGCGGCGAGGCGCTCCACCCGGCCGGGGATGAGCGACGCGAACGCCCACGCGAGCGCCGCGCCCCAGTCGTGGCCGACGAGTGCGAACCCCTCGATCCCGAGCGCGTCGACGAGGGCTTGTAGGTCTGCGAGCAGGTGCGGGATCGCGTAGGGCTCGACGCCTTCCGGTTTGTCGGACTCGCCGAAGCCGCGCAGGTCCGGTGCAATCACGCGCCGCCCCGCGGCGACCAGCGCCGGCACCTGCTTGCGCCACACGAGATGGGAATCGGGCCAGCCGTGCAACAGCACGACGGGCTCACCCTCCCCCTCGACGAGCACATTGAGACGAATCCCGTTCACCTCGAATTGCGATATCGACACCTCGGCCCCCGACCGCTCGCCCACCCGCAGGGGCAATGATGGCGCAGCTACGTGGCTCAGGTACCCACCCGACGGCGTTTTGTACCCCTCTTCTTTGCCGTGCTTTGTGTCACTTGGCCTGGTTCTTGACCGCTTCGGCTGCCCGCGCGGCGCCCTCAGGGTCGAGGTAGCGCCCCTTCACACCACCGACGCCGGTGGAGCCGGTCGGTTGTAGCGAATCGTCGAGGTCGTATACGAGCGGCTGGCCCGTCGGGATGTTGCAGTCCACGATCTCGGCGTCGGTCATTCCGTCCAGATGCTTCACGAGTGCCCGCAGCGAGTTGCCGTGCGCGGCGATCAGCGCCACGTGACCGGCCAGGAGGTCGGGAACGATCGCGTCGTACCAATAGGGGAGCATTCGCTCGACCACGTCTTTGAGGCATTCGGCGCGGGGGAGCACATCGCGGGGGATCGCCGCGTAGCGGTCGTCGTAACCCCATTGTTCGTCGTCGATATCGAGTGGCGGGGGCGGTACGTCGTAGCTGCGTCGCCACAACTGCAGTTGTTCGTCGCCGTACGTCTCGCGCGTTTCCTTCTTGTCCTTGCCCTGCAACGCGCCGTAGTGGCGCTCGTTGAGCCGCCAGGAGCGGCGCACCGGCAACCACTTGCGGCCAAGGGGGTCGAGAGCGAGTTCCGCGGTGCGGATCGCCCGGCGCTGCAGCGACGTGTGCAACACCGTCGGCGCGAGGCCGGCGTCCCTCATCAGTTCACCGCCGCGGGTGGCTTCGGCGCGGCCCTTGTCGGTGAGGTCGACGTCGACCCACCCGGTGAAGAGGTTCGACTTGTTCCACTCACTCTCGCCGTGGCGCAGCAACACGAGCGTGTACGGCACGGGACCTCCTCGTTCCGGGCCGCATTCTGCCCGGCCTTCCGCCTGGAGCCGAGATCGGGGGCCAACGCGGCGTTCACGTAGTTTCGGGGGGTGCCGGAACTTCACGTCGTCACGTTGTGCACCGGGAACGCCGCTCGCTCGGTGATGGCGGGCGCGGTGTTGCGCGAGCACGTGCCCGGGCTGACGGTGACGACGTCGGGCACGCATGTGATCGAGGGCATGCCGATGAGTTGGCGCACCCGCGACGCGATCGAGGGCCTCGGCGTGCCGGTGCCCAACCATCGGAGCCGCCAGGCGCTGTTGCACGAACTCGATGCCGCCGACCTCGTGATCGCGCTGGCGTGTGAACACGTTCGGTGGATGCGTCGGGTCCATCCTGCGGCCGCGCCTCGTACGGCGACGTTGAAGCGTCTCGCGCGTGACCTCACACCGGGCGACGAGCCGTTCGCCGAACGCGTTGCCGGCCTCGATCTCGAGGCCGTCGTGCTCGAACCCGACTGGGAAGACGTGCTCGACCCGGCCGGCGGCGACGTCGACGTGTTCCACGCGTGCGCGAAGGAGATCGCCGATCTGTTGCACGAAGTGATCCCGAGGCTGGCGTGAACGCCGGCTCGGACCCGATCTCGCTCGAAGGCGCACCCAACTTCCGCGATCTCGGCGGTTATGAAGCCGCCGACGGCCGCCGGGTGCGTCACGGCCAACTGTTCCGCAGTGGTGTGCTGTCCGACGTCACCGACGCCGATCTCGCGGCGCTCGCCGGGCTGTCGATCGCGACCGTCGTCGACCTTCGCAGCGCCGACGAAGTCGCGTTGCGCACCAATCGACTCCCGCCGGGCGCGGTTGCAGTGCACGTACCCGTCACCGACGTATCGGCGGCGCCTTCCAGCATCTTGGAGCGCCTCGAATCGGGTGACAGCGAAGGTCTCGGCGCGGAGATGCTCCTTACCGGCAATCGTGCATTCGCACGCGAACTGCGAGCCGCGTTCGCGACCGCGCTGCATCTCGCGATGCAACCGGAGCACCGTCCGATCGTGTTCCACTGCACCGCAGGCAAGGACCGCACGGGGTTTGCCGCGGCGCTCATGCTGCGCACCCTGGGCGTGCCGCGCGAGGCGGCCGTCTCCGACTATCTGCTGTCGAATGATCGGCTTGCACACCGCCACGCCGAGGTGCTCGCACGGGCCCAGGAGCGCCTGACCGACCTCGAGCCGCTGCGCGCGATGCTCGAAGTACGACTCGAGTACATCGATGCCGGCCTCGACGCGATCGACGCCGACTACGGCTCGGTCGAGGCGTACCTGCGCGACGCGCTCGACGTCACCGACGAACAACGCGACCGTTTTCGCGACGATCTGCTCGAGCCCGCAACCGCGTAGCGTGCCCGGCTATGCCCCTCGACATCACGGACCTCGTCGCCCCGTCCCACACCGCGCTGGTCTTGCAGGAAGTGCAGAACGGCGTGGTCGGGACGCCCTCGGCGCTCCCCGCGTTGGCCGAGGCGGCGGCGGCCGTCGACCTCATCGGGAATTGCGCGCGGCTTGCCGCGGCGGCCCGCCAACACGGCGTACCTGTCTTCCACTGCACAGCCGAGACGCGTGACGACATGGTTGGCGCGAACCGCAACGCGCGCCTGTTCATGGGGGTGATGAAGGCGCCCGTTCACCTCACGCCGGGCAGCGACGCGGTCGGTGTTCCCGCGGCGATCGGCGTCGACCCGCGCGATGTAGTCCTCCCGCGCTTCCACGGTCTCGGACCGATGACGGGCACGCAACTCGATTCGATGCTGCGCAACCTGGCCGTCACGACGATCGTCGGCGTGGGCGTGTCGGTGAACATCGGGATGACCAACTTCGCGTTCGATGCCGTGAACCGCGGGTATCAGATCGTCTTGCCCCGCGACGCGATCGCCGGCGTCCCCGCCGAGTACGCGGAGGCCGTGCTCGCCAACACCCTCAACCTGGTCGCGACCATCACGAGCACCGACGCGGTGATTGCGGCTTGGAGTTGATCGCCCGCGGTGCGCGTTACGCCGACGCGCGCGCGGGCACGTACGCACCGAGGCGTTGGCGCGGTACCTCGGCGCCTTCGCGTTGCTCCCGCAGGTACGCGACGCGAGCGAAGATCGAGCGCAACGTGCACGTGCCCTCGCCGAGGAAGGTGATGCGCGGGGCGTAACCCGCGGGAAGCGCTCCGGCGAGCGGCGGCACATCGCCGTTCTCTCCGCGCCACGCGAGACCGAACGTGCCGAGCGCGGCCTTGGGAAACTCCGGCGGCACCAACCGCTCCACGAGCTCGGTCAGTTCCCAGCCTCGCCGCCGAGCGATGAGCGCGAAGAGCCCCGTCACCAAGGTCACGAGGGCTTCGCGTCGCTCGAGCGGCGACCAGCCGGCCACGACGCTGCGAGCGGCGCAGGGCAACCCTTCGCTGCCGAGGTACACGACGAGCGCGGCGAGCCCGTCCGGGTCGGAACAGTGCGTCGTGCCGGCGAGCTCGATCGCGCGTTCCGCGAGCGTGTCGACGACGTCTTGCACGTCGATCGTGCCCGCTTCGAACTCGACGAAGTCGAGCAGCGCACGCCCGACGTCGGACAACGCGCCGTTCACGTCGCCCACGCCTTCGAGGGCCGACGCGTCATCGAGCAGGATGCCGGCGCCGTCGTAGTCGCGAACGGCGATGGCGCGCAGGAACGCGACGGCCGTCGGCCACGACGCCCCGAATGCGGTGCCGTGCTCCTGGTTCGCGTTCGCGCGTCCGTGCACGAGGGTCCTTCCCTGGACCGTTCCTCAACCGTGCATCGACCGCTCAGGACAGCGGGTGAAGTGGGAATCAGTCGCGCTGGCCGGGCAGGTTGGCGGTCAGCCAGCCGACGAGGCCCTTCGGGTTACGGCTCTGCGTCATCACCCAGCCGGGGCCGGTGAACTCGAACACCAACCCTTCGGAGCTCTTCAGCGCACCGCCCAAGCTGTTCCCAGCTCGGCGCAGCTGCATCTGCACGCCTTCGGCGTAGGCCACCATGTGGCCCGTGTCGAGCACGAAGGTCTCGCCGGGTTGCAGCGAGATGGTGTCGAGCGCGCCGTAACAGCCGAGCACCGTGGTGCCGTGGCCGGAGGCCCGCACGACGAAACCGCCCTCGCCGCCGAACAGGTTCGGCATCCCGCCCCACTTGGTTTCGAGGCTGACGCCGTCGCTGTTACACAGCCAAGAGCCGCGCTGGATGAACATCGATTGCTCGGCGGTCACGCCCGTGACCGCAATGTCGCCGGGGAGGTTCGCCGCGACGTCGATCCAGCCTCCGTCGGCCGGCGCGGTGAACGTGGTGATGAAGAGCGACTCGCCACCGAGCGTCGCCCGCTTGAGCGACTTGAGCAGCCCGCCTTCCATCTTCGCGTCGAGCGTCACCCCGGTGGAGGTGGCCATCATCGCCCCCGCCTCGACCTTCACTGCTTCGTTGGCGCCGAGCGCGCACCGCGCCACCGCAAAGCTTGGGTTGTGCCGAACCGTTACATCCATGACCGGAACCTAGACCGCCACCCCAGTAGTTCTCGCCGGCCCGTCGATCTGACGACCCGTCAGATGTAGCCTCGTGGTCATGGAGATCCCGAAGATCATCTCGGTCGACGACCACGTCATCGAACCGCCGAACGTGTGGCAGGACCGCCTCCCTGAGAAATTCAAGGCGGTCGGTCCGCGGATCGAGCGGCGCAAGGTGAAGAACATGAACTTCGTGGGCGGTGTCTTCTCCTACGACGAGGCGAGCGCCGACGAAGAGGGCACCTGGTGCGACTGGTGGCTCGTCGAAGACCTCCGGTGGCCGCTCACGCGCCTCTCGGCGGCGGCCGGCTATCCGCGCGACGAGGTCACGGTCAGCCCCATCACGATGGACGACATGCGCAAGGGGTGTTGGGACCAGAAGGCCCGCCTCGAAGACATGGACGTGAACCACGTCGAGGCATCACTCTCGTTCCCGAGCTTCCCGCGTTTTTGCGGGCAGACGTTCCTCGAACGCAAGGACCGCGAGCTCGGCGACCTGTGCGTGAAGGCCTACAACGACTGGATGTTCGACGAGTGGTGCGCCGGTACGAACGGGCGCCTGATCCCACTTCCCATCATCCAACTGTGGGACGCGAAGGTCGCGGCCGACGAAGTGCGGCGTAGCGCGGCCCGCGGCGCGCATGCGGTGTGCTTCTCGGAGATCCCGCCGTTCCTCGGTCTGCCGTCGGTGCACTCAGGCGAATGGGACCCGTTCTTCGACGCGTGCGCCGACACCGAAACCGTCGTGTGCATGCACATCGGTTCGTCGTCGAAGATGCCCTCGACCTCAGCGGACGCGCCGGCGGCCGTCGGCAGCACGATGACGTACATGAACGCCGCGATGTCGCTCACCGACTTCCTCATGTCGGGTGTGTTCGAGACGTTCCCCAAGCTCGAGGTCGCGTACTCGGAAGGCCAGATCGGCTGGATTCCCTACGTGCTCGAACGCGCCGACAAGGTGTGGGAAGACAACGCCGGATGGGGCGGCGTGTCCGACCGGGTGAAGAAGAAGCCGTCGGAGTACTACTACGAGCACGTCTACGGCTGTTTCTTCGACGACCCGCACGGTTTGAAGTCGCTCGACGCGGTCGGTGTCGACAACGTGACGTTCGAGACCGACTATCCGCACAGCGATTCGACGTGGCCGCACACGAAGAAGGTGGCCGAGGAGATCATGCGCGACCTCACGCAAGAAGAGGTCGACAAGATCTGCCGCACCAACGCAATCCGGATGCTTCGCCTCGATCTACCTGCCTGAGGGTTGGTCGAGCGCGGCCACGATTTCGTCGACGATGTCGTTCTTGTCGCGTCTCGTTACGTCTACAACGAGTGACGCGACCTCCCGATAGAGCGCGTCGCGTTCGGCGTACTGCCGCAGGAGAACGTCGGGACCTTGGTCGACGAAGGGCCGATGTTTGTCGGACGTGTGCGCCAGCCGCTCGGCCAGCGAGTGGGGATCGGCGTGCAGGTACACGACGTACTCACGTCGTAGACGTTCTCGCATCGGGGCGGTGAGCACGATGCTCGCGGGCGCCCCCACCACGAGCCGCTCGGGCGAGTCGAGCGCGTCGCGAACCACGCCGGCTTCCAGTTCGTGCATCCGGTCCGCGCCCTCGCGGTCGAGAAGTTCGCGAGCCGTGTGGCCGGTTCGCCGCTCGAGCTCGACGTCGCTGTCGACGAACGAGAGCCCGAGACGCTGCGCGACGAGCTCGCCGATCGTCGTCTTGCCGGAGCCCATGAGGCCCACCATCACCACGTGCCGGGGTGCCATGGCGCGCGGCTACCGGCCGGCCGCGTCGCTCGCGACGCTTCGGTGCGGTACAAATCTGACCCGATGACGGCGGGGCGATCTGGGCGGGCGGCCCTTGTAGTGCTGGTGGCGGCGCTGATCTCGCTTGGTTCCGGCTGCGGCAAACAGCTCAACGTGGCCCGAGCACAGGACGCGATCAGCCGGGAAGTGCAGCGTGTCTACGGCGTGAAGGTCGTGGCGGTGTCGTGCCCGAACGACGTGCACGCGAAGAAAGGCGCGACCTTCACGTGCGTGGTGGTGCTTCCGGGCGATCGGCTCAGCATCGACGTGACGCAGCGCGACGACAAGGGCGGCATCACGTTTCGCCCCGTGCAGGCGATCGTGTCCCTCCCGAACGTCGTGAAGGCGATCCGCACGCAGTACAACGCGACCTCCGTCGACTGCGGCACGGCCACCGTGTGGGTGTCGCGGCCGGGGCGCACGTTCGACTGTCAAGCCCGCGACACGAGCGGGGGCACCGGAAAGATCACCGTGACCATCACCGACACGAAGGGCAACATCCAGCTCGACTTCGCGAAGTAGCCGCGCCATTTGCGTATCAGCGCAGGAGCGCAGGAGCGCCGGGGCGAGGCGGCGCCACTCCTCGATCGGGAGCGCCCGCGCGTCGTGGGGAAGCACTTGCACGCACACGTGATCGGCGCCGGCATCGTGGTGGGCGGCAACTCGCGTGCGCACCGCGTCTTCGTCGCCCCACACCACGATCGCGTCCACGAGCCGATCGGAGCCACCGTTCGCGAGGTCGTCGTCGCCATAGCCGAGCCGCCGCAGGTTGTTCGTGTAGTTCGGCAGTCCGAGGTAGACCTGCATCGCGCGGCGCGCGATCTGGCGCGCGGTCGCCGGGTCGGTTTCGAGTACCGCCATCTGTTCCGGGCAGAGCAGTGCATCGCGGCCGAGCACGTTTCGCGCGAACGCGGTGTGCTCCACCGGAACGAAGTACGGGTGCGCGCCGCTCGAGCGCTCGGCGGCGAGCGCGAGCATCTTCGGGCCGAGGGCCGCGAGCACACGTTGCGGATCGATCGGCGGGGGCGCGGCGAAGAACAACGCTTCGTCCATGCGGTCGAGGTACTCCCGCATCGCTTGCAGCGGCGGCGCATACGTCTGGCCGCGCAGGCCTTCGACCATCGGCTGGTGACTCACGCCCAGGCCGAGGAGAAAGCGATCGGGAAAGGCTTCGCCCAAGGTGCGCCAAGCCGCGTTCGTGGCCATCGCGTCGCGCGCGTAAATGCTGACGATCCCGGTCGCGAGCATGAGGTGTTGCGTCGCTCCGAGCAACAACGACGCGTGCACGAATTCGTCGCGCCCCACACTTTCGGGCAGCCAGATTGCGCCGTACCCGAGCGCTTCCACTTCGGCCGCGGTTTCGCGGGCGACGCTCGACGGTTGGGAATCGAGCTGAGCCGTCCACAACCCCACTCGTCCGAGATCCATGTTCGAAACCCTATTGGCCGAGTTGGCCGTCTTGGCGGTCGACACCTATTAGCGTCGCCAAGTTCGCCCGCGGTTGTGGGCGTCGGAATCTCTGGGAGAAGCCATGCCTCAGGTCAAAGCGGCCGCGGTAGCGCTGCTCATTGCTGTCGGGTTGGTGGCATGTGGCAGCAGCGGTGGCGCGTCCGTGTCGCAGTCGCAGTACAAGACCAAGACCGACGCTGCGTGCAAAAGCCTCCAGAAGGATCTCAACGTCGTCGTGGCCAAAATGAGCCTGAAAACGCCCGCCGGTATCAAGGCCGCGGCGACCGCATACGCCGACATCTTGACCCGCGTCGCGAACGACATGCGCAAGATCGGGTATCCGGCCGGCAAGAAGGATCTCGCGAACCAGTTCTACGCCGCGCTCGACCAGGCGGCGGCGAAGCTCAAGAGCGACCCGAATGTCCTGAAGAGCTCGGCCGTACCGGCCGAGTTCACGAAGATCAGCAGCCTGGCCAAACAACTCGGCCTCACGAACTGTGGTGGTGCCGGCGGCTGACGGGCTGGCAAGTCGGGCGGTGGCCCGTCGCCCGTCGCCCGTCGCCCGGAAATAGAACGCGTTACACTTTCGGCCGACCAAGGTGACCGAGCGGAGCCCGGGGAGCAGCGCACATATGGCCGAGGCGCGCCAACTGCTGATCGGTGGCGAATGGGTCGATGGTGCCGACGGCACCTACGACATCATGAACCCGGCGACCGAGGAGGTTGTCGGCGCCGCGCCCGAAGCATCGGCCGGTCAAGCGCAAGACGCGGCTCGCGCCGCGCGCGACGCCTTTCCGTCGTGGTCGCAGACGTCGCCCGACGAGCGCGCCCGCCTGTTGAAGGCCACCGCCGACGCGATCCGTGACCACCGCAAGGACTTGTTGCCACTCGTGATCGCGGAGACCGGCTGCACCGCGACGGTCGGCAAGCAGATGCAGGTGCCGCAAGCCGCAACGCGCTTCGACGCGTACGCGCGGTTCGCGCTCGAACCCGACGTGATCCCGTTGCCGCCGCAGGTGATGCCCGCCACCGCGCTCGCACCCGGCGGTGTGATGAGCGCGATCGCGCGGCGTGCGCCGGTCGGCGCGGTGGCGTGTATCACGCCGTACAACTTCCCGGTCGTGAACATGGCGGGCAAGCTCGGCCCGGCGCTCGCGATGGGCAACACCGTGGTGGTGCGGCCCGCATCGCAGGACCCACTCGCGGTCATCGAACTCGTGAAGCTCATGCACGAAGTCGGTTTCCCGCCCGGCGTCATCAACGTGGTCACGGGTTCCACGCCGGCGAGTGGTGAAGCGCTCGTGGAGACGCGCTACATCGACATGGTGTCGTTCACCGGCAGTACCGGCGTCGGACTGCGTATCGCCGAAGTGGGCGGGCGCACGATGAAGCGGTTCCTGCTCGAACTCGGCGGCAAGGGCGCAGGCCTCGTCTTCGATGACGCCGACGTGAAGAACGCAGTGAAGATGATCGCGTCGGTGTGGACGTTCCACTCGGGCCAGATCTGCACCGCGCCGACCCGGGCGATCGTGCAGCGCAAGGTGTACGACCAGGTGGTCGAGGGCCTCGGGAAGATGGCCAAGGTCTTGAAGGTGGGCGACCCGTACGAACCCGACACGGTCGTCGGTCCGGTGATCACGGCGGCGCACCGCGACCGGATCGAGTCGTACGTGCGTGCGGGCCGCGAAGAGGGTGGCGAGGTCGTCGCGGGTGGCGAACGGCCCGAGAAGCCCGACCACGGCTACTACGTCGCGCCCACACTGATCGCGTCGTGCCGCGCCGACATGAAGGTCGCGCAGGAAGAGATTTTCGGGCCGGTGATCGTGGCGATCCCGTTCGACGACGAAGAAGAAGGCGTCGCAATCGCGAACAGCACGGACTTCGGTTTGTACGACTACGTGTTCAGCGGCGACACCGGCCGCGCGATGCGCGTGAGCCGGCAGCTGCGCTCCGGCAACGTCGGGATCAACACGACCCAACGCAATCATTGGGCGCCGTTCGGCGGTACGAAGCTCAGTGGTGTCGGCCGCGACGGCGGCGAGTTCGGCCTCCACGCGTACAGCGAACTGCAAAGCGTCGTCTGGCCCAGCTAACAAGCGTGCGTCGATAGGGGACAAATAATGTCCCCTATCGACGCATGCCCCGGATTGAGGGGGGAGATGCATCCGACGGTTTCGGTGGTGCCGGAGGGCAAGCTCGTGTGCGGGCTGCAACTTCCGGTGCAGGCATTGAGCGTGCGCACGTCGCAGGAGTGGGAACGCGAAGGCGCAGGTGTCGACGAATTGGTTCGGGTCGCGCAGGCGTGCGACGCGGCGTCGTTCTTCTACGTGGCGGTGTGTCATCACATCGCGATCCCGCGGTCGCACGCGGAGATGATGTCGACGCAATGGTTCGACCCGGTGCCCACGCTCGCGTACATCGCGGCGAAGACGGAACGCACGCGCGTGATGACCAATGTCTACGTCGCGCCCTTCCGCCATCCTCTCGACACCGCGAAGGCGTTCGCGACACTCGACGCGCTTTCGGGCGGCCGGCTCATCCTCGGCGTCGGCACCGGCCACGTCGAAGCCGAGTTCGAGATGCTGGGCGTGCCGTTCGCGGACCGTGGCGCCCTCACCAACGAGGCGATCGACGGGATCGTCGCCGCGTGGACCGACGAGTACCCCGTGCTCGCCGGACCGCACTGGCCGGTGAAGGAAATGGGCCAACGACCGCGCCCCGCGCAACAGCCGCGCCCGCCGATCTGGGTGGGTGGCTACGGCAAACCGGCATTGCGGCGCGTCGCCGAACGTGGCGACGGGTGGATCCCACAGGGCACGCCGCGCAAGAAACTCCCCGAAGACATTGGCTACATCCTCGAGCACCGCGAGCGCGCCCGCCCCGGTGAGAACCTCGAGATCGGCTACATCACCGAGTACGTCCACCTCGGCGAGCCCACCTGGGAGACGCCCAAGGGCACGCTGAGCGGTTCGCCCGAACGCATCGTTGAGTCGTTCAACGAGCTCGGCGAGATGGGCGTAGCGCACTTGCAACTGCGGTTCGCGACCCGCTCGGCCGACGAGCTGTGCGATCAGATCGCGGCGTTCGGCGAGAACGTCGTGCCCCACCTCACGAGAAGGCCGCTCAACTAGTGCCGCTGCTCACCATGCGACAGGACTTCCGGGCGCCCGCGTTCGGCGCGGCGTCGGCGCGCGACATCTACACGGCCGCGCTCGAGATGTTCCGTTGGGCCGACAAGAAGGGTTTCGACTTCCTCGTGTTGTCGGAGCATCACGGTGTGGACGACGGGTGGATGCCCGCGCCGCTCACCATTGCCGCGGCCGCGTTGGGCGCCACCGAGCGCGCGCCCGTGATGGTGAGCGCGGCGATCCTCCCGCTGCACGATCCGGTGCGCATCGCCGAGCAAATCGCGGTGATCGACAACGCGTTCCCGGGCCGGCTCATGACGGTCGTCGGCGCGGGTTACAAGGTCGACGAGTTCGCGATGGCGGGCATTGACCACGCGGCGCGCGGGAAGATCCTCGAGGAGTACGTCGAGGTGATGCTCAAGGCGTGGTCCACCGACGAGTTCGAGTGGCAGGGGCGCACGGTGCGTGTCACGCCGAAGCCGGCGACGCAACCGCACCCCATGCTGCTGATCGGTGGTGGCGTTCCCGCCGCCGCTCGCCGCGCCGCGCGCCTACGGCTCCCGATGTTGCCGATGAACACCGACCCGCGCGTCGTCGAGGCGTATTACGACGAAGCAAAGAAGCTCGGGTTCGACCAGGGCTACGTGATGGTTCCGGAAGGCCCGACCTTCCTGCACGTGACCACCGATCCCGACAAGGCATGGGCGGAGATCGGCGAGTATCTCCTCTACGAGACCAGCACGTACGCGAGCTACCAGACCAAGGGACAAACGTCGACCCCGATGGTGCGCGCCGAGACGATCGAAGAGCTGAAGCGCGCCCCGCAGATCTGGGTCGGAACGCCCGAAGAGATTGCCGCGAGAGCGGCCGAAGTACCCCCAATGGGCGCACTCAACTTCCATCCGTTGGCCGGCGGGCTCCCGCCCGACCTCGCGTGGCCGAGCCTCGAACTGTTCGCCGACCAGGTACTGCCTCGCCTTCGTCCCCCGACATGACATGTCTATGACGAGGCCTCGAAACGGATTGACGCCCGCCTCTGAATGAGGGACCGTGACGCCACGGCAGGAGGTACTCCGTGGCGAGGTTTCGTCGTTTTGATGTCGTCGTGTCCGGCGCGGGAACCGCCGGCGCAGTGCCCGATATGGCACCCACCGACAGCATGGAAGCCCTCCGGGAGCGCCGCGCCGGGATGCGCGCGGCGATGACCGAACTCGAACGGGCCGCCGCCGCGTCGGCGCACGATCGGATCGACGCGTGGGTGCTCGGCGTGCGTGGCGCGCTCGGCAGGTTGCGAGACGTCGTCGACCATCACATCTTCGCCACCGAAGCTGCCGACGGCTTCCTCGACGAGATCGTCGAAGACGAACCGCGGCTTGCGAACCAGGCGCATCGCCTGCGGGAAGAGCACGGCGAGATCGTCGATGCGATTTCGGCCGCGGCTGCTCGCCTGCGCGCCCGTCCGTCGGTCGACAGCGACGATTGGGTCGATGCGCTGCGTGACCGGCTCCTCGTTCTGCTCGGGACGCTCGCGCGGCACCGTCAGCGCGGTGCGGATCTCGTGTACGAGGCGTACGACGTCGACATCGGCGGCACGGGGTAGCCACATTCTGCGACGATGTCCGGCGATGGACATCTACGAAGCGCTCTATACGACGCGTGCCATGCGCCGCGTCCGCACCGACCCGATCCCGCAAGACACCCAAGCGCGCATCCTTGATGCCGCGATTCGTGCGCCGAGTGGTGGGAACACGCAGAACTGGCGGTTCCTGCTCGTCGACGACTCCGACGTGAAGGCGAAGCTCGGCCCGATCTATCGCGACTGCATGACGCAGCTGTGGGCGACGATCTACAAGGATCGCCTCGAGGTCGCCAACGCGGCGCCCGACGAGCCGGAAAACGCCGAGATGCTGCGGGTCCAACGGTCCGCGCAACATCTCGCTGACCACTTCGAGGACTATCCGCTCTTGCTGGTCAGCTTCGTGCAGTTCGACCCGTCGGGCGGGTCGATCTTCCCCGCGACCTGGTCGGCGATGCTCGCAGCCCGCGCCGAGGGGATCGGCGCGTCCCTCACGAGCGTGTTCTTCTTCCGGCTCGACGACGTCCTCGACGTGCTCGGCGTGCCGAAGGAGGAAGGCTGGTTGTTCTCGTCGTGTGTGTGCTTCGGCTACCCGACCGGACGGTGGGGTGTCGCACCGCGCCGGCCCGTGCACGAAGTGTCGTTCCGCAACCGGTGGGGCAACGATCTCGGCTTCGACGTGCCCGAGCCGCTGTGGCCCGCGTCATAGGACTACTGGCTCGTCCGGGTCACGCGTCTTCGTAGAGCGCCTCGCCCCGGCGCAAACGCGTCGCGATTCGCACCACGGTGGGCAGCTCGCGACGCGTCGGCGTGTGCGCCGACAAGAAACGGGCGAGGCCGGCGAGCAGCAACGCGGATTCCTCGGACCCGTCGGGCCACGTGAGCGCTTGGCGTACACCGGCTTCGACAACCTGGAACCAGTGGAACTCGGCGTCTTCGCCGAGGAGCGCGTGGCCGAGCGCCGCGATCAACTCGGCGCGCGAGCCACCCGCGCGAAGAAAGCCGTAGGCGAGGTTGCCGGCGTCGTCGACGCGGCCTTGCACCTCGAAGCACTCGGCGAGTTCGGCGAGTTCGCCGTGGTCGGCCTGCGGCAGGCGCGCCGCGGGGACGTTCATGAAGCGGTCGAGATAGATGCGCAGCACCGCGTGGACCGCGCCGCGCTGCAGCTCCGGTGTCGGGTTGCGTACGAGCGCGTGATGCAGCGCGTTCGCAGCGGTGAACGCATGGTGCACCGTGTCCCAGTCGCCGAAGTCGTTCTGCGTGTGGAAGCGGGTGATGCGGAGCCCGGCGGCGTACGCAATCGCTTGGCCGACCTCTTGCGGCGCGGCCCCGGCGCGGATCGCGTCGAGGAGCGCGTCGACCACCACGTGGGGGTCGTCGTCGAGCAACTGCCAGGCGAGCCCCGCAACGTCGTCGAACCTCCCCTCGTTTGCGGCGCCCTCGATCGCAGCCTTTTCGAGCTCCGCTACCGTCTCGTTGATCAGCCGGGGAAGGTCGTGCGGGTGGCGCCATTCGCCGTGCTCTTCCGAACGCGACGCGGCGGCGGTCTGGCGTACGAGTGTCGGGAGCACATCGAGGGCGGCCCATGCACCAACGTGCTCGAGGGCTTCGAAGGCCTTGTTGGTGAAGTCGATGGTGTGCCCGCCGTCGATGAAGACATGGTCGGTGACCGCGGCGAACATCATCCCTTCGACCGCGCGCTGACCACCGTCTCGACTGAGCGCGGTCTCGATGACGCGTTCGGCAGCATCAGACGTGCGGGTATCGACGAAGCGTCGATACCACTCGGCAAGGCGCTCGTTCGGCACCGCGTCGGTTTCGAGCGGACCGACGGAGAATCGGGGCGGGTGGTTACGCGTGTCGCGCGATACGAACGCGAGACCGTGGACGAGCGCGAGCGCGCGGTCGTCCTCGTGCAAGTGGGGGAGCAGGTTCGCCATCGCGACGAGCACGGTCAACCCGGCGCCCCAGCCTGCGTCTCGGTAGCGCACGCCGAACTCGATGCCTTCTTGCACGATGTCGCGGGTCGGGACGCCGGCGGCGAGGAGACCGAGGACCGACTTCGCGGTAACGAGCGTGAGGCCGTCTTCCAGGCCGTCGCGCAAGCGCCGCTGGAGGTGCGTGACTTGATCGTGGTCGGCGCGTGTACTCACCAGCACGTCGTCGCCGTCGAACGCGACGTCGAAGGCGGCGGCATCGTCGGCCCACAGGTCGAGCGTGCATCCCGACTCGAGGTCGAAGCGGGCGTGGTGCCAGTGGCAAGTGACGAGCCCGGACTCGACGGTGCCCTGGTGGAGCGGGAACCCCATGTGGGGGCATCGGTCTTCGATGGCGAACGCCCGGCCTTCGTCCCAGAACACGACGACGGGAAGGTGCCCGACCTTGGTGATCAGGCGCCCGTCGCGGCGCAGTTCGTCGGCACTCCCGGCTCGGACCGTGGTCTCTGGCATCGCCGACCCCCTGAATACTTTTCGATAGTAAGCTATTGCGATAATCTCCATAGGTCGTTCGGATGTCAAGAGAAAAGTGACGAGCTCCGTGTCAAGCGAGATCCACACCGCCGTACCGTCGCTCGGCGAAACCAAGCGCGCCATCGTCGATCGTTTGAAGCGTGTCGGCGCGGCCACTGTCCCCGAACTCGCCGATGCGCTCGGCGTGACACCGGCCGGTGTGCGCCAGCACGTCGACGCGCTCGCGGCGAACGGCTTGGTGGAAGCGCAGCTGCGAGGGCCGTCAGGGCGCGGTCGCCCCGCGACCGAGTGGCACCTCACGGAGCTCGCGGCCGACCTCTTTCCTGATCGCCACGACGACCTGACGGTTGGCCTGATCGACGCGTTGCGCCAGTCACTCGGCGAAGAGGGTCTGCAGCGCGTGATCGACGCGCGAGCGGAGAAGCAACTCGAGGAGTACCGGCACGCGATACCGGAACACGCGTCGCTGCTGAAGCGCGTGAACGCGTTGGCGCGGCAGCGCACCGCCGAGGGCTATATCGCCGAGGTCGTACGGGACGAAGACGGTGCCCTTGTGCTGGTCGAGCACCACTGCCCGATCTGCACCGCCGCGCGCGCGTGTCAGGGTCTGTGCGGTTCGGAACTCGAATTGTTCCGCGGCGCGCTCGGCGACGACGTCGAGGTGGAGCGCACGCAGCACCTGATGGCCGGCGACGTCCGCTGCGCCTATCGCGTCACCGCCCGCAACTGAGGGCGCTCGCGACCCGGGCCTGTCCCCGCCGACCGCGGCCGAGGTACGGTCGCGGACGTGGGTCGCGGCACCGCGCTGACAACCGGGGCAAACTCGGGCATCGGGCTCGCGACGGTGCTCGAACTGGCCCGGCGCGGCTTCCACTCGGTGGGAACGGTGCGGTCCGAAGCGAAGGCGGACGTCGTGGCGAAGGCCGCGGCCGACGCCGGCGTCGAGGTGGAAACCACGATCCTCGACGTGACCGATGCCGTCGGGTGTGCCACGGTGATCGAGCAGTACCAACCGAGCGCACTGGTGAACAACGCGGGCTACAGCATCACCGGCGCGATCGAAGATGTCGACGACGACGAGGCGCGCCACGCATTCGACACGATGGTGCTCGCACCGATGCGCCTCACGCGGCTCGCGTTGCCGTACATGCGCGAGGCCGGGAGCGGCCGCGTCGTGATGGTGTCGTCGATCTACGGGCGGACGTCGACACCGCTCACCGGTTGGTACCAGGGTTGCAAGCACGCGCTTGAAGGTCTGAGCGACGCGCTTCGCATGGAAGTGGCGCGCGACGGCATATCGGTCGTCCTCGTAGAACCAGGTGGTTTCCGCACCGGTATCTGGGAAGAGACCGAACGCGAGATCGCCAAGCGCGAAGGGTCGCGGTACGACCCTTCGTACAAGCGCACCCTCTCGACGACGCGGCTCTACCAACCACTGATGGGCGAACCGTCGCGATGTGCGTCCGTGATTGCCGCCGCATGCACGACGCGATGGCCGCGAGCGCGCTATCTCGTCGGCTACGACGCGCACGGGCTGGCCTTCTGGTCGCAAGTCACGCCAACGCGCATAAAGGACGAAATAGTCCGACGAACCCTCGGGCTCTGAGCGTCGCGCGTGTAACCGCGTTGTCGGGTCAGCTCACTCAGTTTCCGAAGGCCGAAGTGGCGACGGTGTGCAGCGTGTCGAGGTCACTCTCGATCACGCCTGCGGCCGACACCGTGTAGACGTGGTTGCCGATTACCAACGACCGCAAGATCGGCGCGGCGTAGGGCGCGATCGACGGCAGGCCGATGACGGTCCCGTTCGGTTTGCCGCCGCCGCTGCTTCCGCCGCTGCTCCCGCTGCTGCTGCCGGCGTCGCCGCCGCCGAGGTTCGGCGGTTGAACGTCGAGGGTCTGTTCGATCCGTCCGCGCTCGGTGATCGTGCCGTGCGCAGTGTCGACCGTGTAGCCGACTGCCGCGGGCGAGCCGGGGGCTTCGATCGGCACGATGGCAAGGGACGACTTCGCCCACCACAGGAACGCGTGCGGATCCCACTGCGCCTCTGAGAACGCACCCGGAATAGTCCGTTGGGCAACCCGCTTCGGCAGGGCCGGGTTGCGCACGTCGAACAGCGCGATCTGGAAACCGGTCTGGCCACCGGTCGCGGTTGCGTCCTGGCCGATGCCGAGGATGTAGCCGTCGCCGGCCGGGTGGAGGTACGCCGAGAACCCGAGAAGACCAAGCTCACCGGCCACACGCGGGTGCGCGGGATCGGAGAGGTCGACGACGTAGAGCGGATCGGTCTGCCGGAATGTCACGACGTACGCAACGTTGCCGACGAAACGCACCGACTGGATCGTTTCGCCTTTGCCGAGGCCACCGACCTTGCCGATCTCCACGAGTTCGTCGCCCCGAGTCGCGAGCACGCGCACCTGGCTCGCCGAAATCCCTGTCGGCTCGATATCGGAGCCGGTCGTGGTCGCGACGCGCAACAGCCCATTGCTCTCGTCCATTGAGTACTGGTCGAGCACGATGCCATCGACGAAGCCTGATGCGATGTAGCGCGTTGTCGTCGGGTCGGAGATGTCGAATTCGTGGAACGCGGTACTCGTCGGTTGCGTCGGGCGAACGGGCACACCGGGCGACGGCATCAACGCCGATGGTTTCGTTGTCGGGGTTTGCAAGGTTGCGACGAACAGATGGTCGGCCGATGCGTACACGGTTTCGCCGTCGGCGAGCACGGCTGCTCCGGCCGCCGTCCGCAACGAGTCCGAGATGGAGTGGGTGAGATCGAGCGTGACCACGTCGAGGACGCCGAACCCGGAGAACCAGTTGGGGTGGCGAACCGCGTCGCAGGGGACCAGGTCGCCCTGGCCGACCTTGGTGCCGTCGGCGTCGCGAAGGGTGTAGTGCGGCAGCCAATCAGCGATGGTGGTGGCGTCGATCGCGGCGCGGTTGGTGGCGAGGGCATTGGCCAGCGCCGCGCGTGAGGTGCCGTTGGGGTACACGAAGCCGAGCCCGTTCAGCGGGCTCGAGCGCACGACGACTCGAGCAACGTCGCCGATCTGGCGCGCCGACACATAGCTGCCGTCGAGCTCGATTGCACCGGCGATGCGCAGATGATCGCCATCGATCGTCACCTGCGTGATCAGTGAGCCATTCAAGGAACGGCCCGAGGGTGGTTGGGTGTCGATCACGGCCGCTCGGCTGGCGACGGCCTTACCGACCGCGATGTCGCCGTTGGTCGAGATCACGAACACGTGATCTCCGTCGAGCATCAACTGGCCGCTATACCCGGCGTCGAGCGTGAGGGTGTCGAGCAGTTTCGGCGTACCGCCGCGCCCGTCGAGCAGGCGCAGCTTGCCGTCGACCAGCGCGACGATCCGGTTGCCGTCGGTCTTCACCATGTCGGGCTCGTCGACGCCGGCCACTTGCGCGTTCGTGGCGGAGTAGTCCGCGCCCGTAGCGGTCCTCGCCGCGCTGGATGTCGGTGTGCCGGCCGGAACCGGTGCGGACTGATCGACATTGGCCGCGGTCCCGTGCAGCTGCAGGGTGCCGCCCGTCCTCTCGTAGTACGTCACGGGAACACCGAAGCCATACGGCGTGACCCGGGCGCGAGCCTCGCGCTTCACCCAGGTGAGCAACGTGTCGCACGAATCGAACTGCG